>DATKHR010000047.1:0-20165 GCA_035510155.1 Vicinamibacterales bacterium | reverse complement strand
GCTGATGACAAGCTTGACCCGACTTGCAGCCTGGGTATCCGCCGGGTCCACCGGCGGTAGCGCCGTCTTCATGTAGAAATTGATGTCCGCTCCGTACGGCGGGTTCCGCCCCTCCGTCGGATCGTCGGGCATCATCATCGGCTCTGTAATGTACCGCAGCCTGTACGCCGGTCGTAGCGGGAAGAGCGTCGCGCTCTGGTTCAATGCTTCCGGCCCTAGCGCTCTGAGCGGGGTCACATCGTCCAGAATCCAGAACCCACGTCCGTAAGTCGCGACGACGAGATCGCTGAACTGCTCCTGGATGGTGAGCCAATGTGCCGGCGCGTGCGGCAGCCCCGATTGGAGCGGCAGCCAATGCTGCCCGTCGTCCATTGAGAAGTAGACGCCGCTCTCGGTGCCGAGGTACAGCAGACCGCGCTTCACCGGATCCTCCCGCACGCAGTGCGCGTAGCTCGACACCGTTCGAGGAAGGTCTCCACTGACCGACTTCCAGGTACGACCGAAGTCGGTCGTCTTGTAGACGAACGGATCGCGGTTGTTCACCTGATGAAGATCCAAGGTCACGTAAGCAGTGCCCGCGTCATACCGTGACGGCTCAATGTTGCTGACCGTGCCCCACGGAGGCAGCCCTGGAAGATTCGCCGTGACGTTGGTCCAGCGCGCGCCGTTGTCCCGAGTCACCTGCACCTGACCGTCATTGGTGCCCGCCCAGATCACGCCCTTTTCTCGCGGCGACTCGGCGATGGCAAAGACGACCCCCGCGTACTCGACGCCGACATTGTCCGGAGTCAATCCTCCAGATCGCTGTTGCCGCGACTTGTCGTTCAGCGTCAGATCGGGGCTGATTTCCTGCCAGGTCTGCCCGCCGTTCGTCGTGCGGTGCACGTGCTGCGAGCCGGCGTACACAGTGTTGTGATCGTGAGGAGAGATCGCCAATGGGAACGTCCAGTTGAAGCGGTACCTGACGTCGGCCGCCGGGGTCCCAACCGTTACTTCGGGCCAGATTTCCGCCTCGCGGGCCTGACGCGTGCGCTCGTCGAAACGCTCGACGGTCCCGCCGAGACTACCAAAGCCCGTTCCCGTCGCCCAGATGATGTTGTTGTCCATTGGATCGGGGATCGCCCAGCCGCTCTCGCCGCCCGCAACCGAATGCCACATCCCCCGCGGAATCGGGCCCGAGATGTCGTCGTCCGACTGCTTCGCGATCCGGCTGTTGCTCGGCCCCCTGGTCGACGGACCATCCTGCCGGTTGCCATAGACGTTGTAGGGCACCTGGTTGTCGGTCGTGACGTGATACATCTGCCCGACCGGCAGTTGGATGTTGTGCCAGCTCTTCCCCCGGTTTACCGAAAAGCTCATCCCATCATCGTGCGCCACGACGAAGCGATCGCCGTTTGTCGAGTCGATCCACATGTCGTGGTTGTCGCCGACTGGCGCGAGCCGGCCACTCAGATCGATGCTCGTCCTGCCGCCGTCGAGCGTCTTGGTGAACTCGGCGGAGAGGAAGTACGCTTCGTTCTCGTTGTCAGGCTCCACCGCAAAGCGCGTGTAGTAGTGGGTGCGCCCACGCAGCCGCCGGTCCGAGCTGACCAGCTCCCAGGTGGCGCCGCCGTCGTCGCTCCGCCAGAGCGATCCGCTCTGTGTCTTCGAGCCGTCGAGCGCCGGTAGACCGTCTCCCGTTTCGATAAGCGCGTAGACGCGATTCGGATTGCTCCGCGCGATCTGCGGCGAGATCTTTCCGAGCGGCGCGTGCGGAAGGCCGTGGCCGGTCAGCCGTTGCCAGGTCGCGCCGCCGTCAACCGACTTGAACAGCCCGCTGCCGGGCCCACCGCTCGTCCGGCCCCATGTGTGAATCTCGATCTGCCACATGCCGGCGAACAGGATCCGCGGGTTGGTGCTGTCGATGGCGATATCGGAGCATCCGGTGTTGTCATCCACGAAAAGCGTGCGCTCCCAGGTCTTGCCGCCATCCACAGTGCGGTAGACGCCTCGCTCGGGCTGCGGGCCGTAAGCATGGCCGAGCGCGCAAGCGAAGACGACGTCGGCGTTTCGCGGATCGATGACGATTCGTCCGATGCGACCCGTCTTATCCAAGCCGGCGTGCAACCACGTCTTGCCGGCATCGGTCGACTTGTAAATGCCGTTGCCAATTGAAATGTTGCTGCGGATGAACGCCTCGCCCGTGCCCGCCCAGACAACGTTCGCGTCAGACGGCGCGACTGCCAGCGATCCGATTGACGACACCGGCTCGTCGTCGAAGATCGCGTTCCAGTGCGCGCCGTTGTCGGCGGTCTTGAAAATGCCACCCGACGCCGCACCGGCGTAGTAGGTGTTGGGATCGCCCGGAACACCGGCAACGGCGATGACTCGGTTGCCGACCGGACCGATGTACCGGAACTTCAGCTGCTTGTAGACATCGGGAGTGATCTGCGGTGTCTGCGCGACCAGCAGACCACGACTGCCAGACAATGCGAGCAACGCAAACAGAGTGACTGCAACGTGTGACCGCCGTGGGCGCACGGGAACCTCCGTATGGTGGGCGTCAGACTACCACACGGAATTCAGCGACGCTTCTGTGCTTCCTCGATCAGGCGATCGACGTTGGGGTACGTGGGCGCAAGCGCCTTGGCGCGCTTGAACTGCTGCAACGCTTCGTCGTACCGCCCGGCGCGCGCAGCCAGCACGCCGAGGTAGATGTGAGGCTTGGCGCTCGAAGGATCGAGACGGATGGCCGTGTTGAGCTCGCGAACGGCCGCCCCCGTCCGCCCGCGGGCTTCCTCCAACCACCCGAGTGTCGTGTGATCGGCAGCGTCGTCGTTGAACGTGCGCAAGCTCTCGGCCCACTCGTCCTGAGCGTGTTCGAGCGCCCCGCCAGCTGCGCCGTCGAGGGTAGCAATCCCAAGACCAAGCAATCCCTCCGCCGCGCTCACGCGCACCACGCGCGAGGGATCGGCCAGATGCGCGGCGAGAACCGAAGGCAGGCGTGGTTCCCCAGACGCCGCCAACAGCGACAATGCCCGCACCGCCGTCGCACGAACCATTGCCTCGGGATCGGCCGCTGCCCCGATCAGCGCATTGGTCATCGCGCTCGAGAGAGGCTCCACGCCCAATCCAGCCGCCCCGCCAGACGCACCTGACCAACTCGACCCACCTGCTGCCCCACCCGACTTTGCGATGAGCTGTCCCGCAAACTCCGCGGCGCTCGCCCGAATCAGCGCGCCATGTGAGCGGTCGATCGTCAGACGCACAACGTCGGGCAGCACACTGGCATCGCCGGAACCAGCGCGATATATGGTGTCCGCCAACGCCACAACCGCCTGACGCCGTGAGCCATTCCCATACCAGCGGTCCATCGTCGCCGCCGCCCATTCGGGAGATCTGGCTTCGTGACACGTCGTGCACGCGCTCGGCACGCCGTACCGCGCCGTCATCTCGGGCACGGGAGGCTGGAATGTGTGGTCCAATCTGCGCGTGATCAGCCGCCAGTTCACGTCGCTCATGTGGCAGTTGATACACCGGCTGCCCTGCGAGGCGGGATCGTGATGCGTGTGTGCTGCCAGATCCGGAATCGGAGTCGGCCGCCGCGCCGACTCTCCCGCCTCCAGCGCCTCTCCCACCTCTGCGGGTCGTCCTGCCTCTCCTGACCTTCCTGCCGCTTGCCCCTTTCCTTCCCGTCCCGCGCCTCCTGGCCTCTCTGCCACCGTATGGCATTGGGTGCAGAGCGCGTCGCTTTCGCGGGTGTGCCCACCGTCCGGCGCGTCAATCGCGACTTTCAACGCGTGATTGTTCTGATTGCCGTGGATGCGATGACAACTCGTGCACGTCGCCTGACCGGCCCGGAAGCATCCGGTCATCGTCAACGCTTGCGGCCGGTTGAACCGGCTCGGCCGGCCGTCCGGCCAGAACTCCCCCTGCGGATCGTTGTCGGGGATGGGCTGGCTGATGAGAAAAGGCAGCGCGTAGTCCTCGTAGGCATCACCTGCCTTGAACCCGAAGAACACATTGTTCTTGTTGCCGTGGCAGTACGCGCAGGTATCGAAGATCTGACGCGGCGCCACTTTCTTCATCGTGAAGATCTTCAGGTGCTCCGAATCGTCGATGTGCGCCTGTCCAGGGCCGTGACAGGCTTCGCACCCCACGCCCATCTCCGTCCACGTCGTCGCGAACGTGTTCGTTGCCGCATCGAAGTTCCGAGTGAGGTTGGTCGCGTGACAGTTGACACAGGTTACGTTCCAGATCTGCCGCAGGTCGTGTGACGGATCGGTCGGAATCGGCGTGATTTCTTTGTAGTCGACCCACCGTTGCGCTTCGGTGTGCCAGAAGACCGGCAGCACGTAGATGCGGCCGTCGGCGAGCCTTGACAGATATCCTTGAAACCGCCTGGCGCCGAGCGTGTAGTTGATCTCGAAGGTCTCGGGGGACCGGCCGGTCCTGGTGATTGTGATGAAGTATTTGCCGTCCCGCGCGGCCATGACGTAGCTGCGGCCGGCGCCGGTTTCGTCGAGCCGCGCGCCGGAACTAAAATCGCCGACGACGCGCGCCTCGGCGATCGGCTTCGTCATCTGGACGTGCAGCGTGTGTCGCCAGCTGTCGTACTCCGGCTCGTGGCAGCGCTGACACGCCGCTGAACCCGTGTACCCGGTGGCCGGCTCTGCAGCTGGGACCGCTTGGGCGAGCGTGGCGGGCGGCTGCTGAGCGACCAGCGCTGATCCACCGGCGAACCAGCCTCCCGTTACGACCACACTCGCCGCCAGCACAACGAGCAGCACGGGTTGTACTCGACTCGTTCGTTCCGCGCGCACGCCACCGACCTGATCTGGGCGACCCGGCATTAAAGCCAAATTTATAATGGACTCTGAAGTGTTTCCAGCGTTTCCGGCGCTTCGCGCGGCAACGGCAGTGGCCCTGTCAGCGCTGTCAGCAGGTCCCAACGGTTTCCGCGCCCAAACGGGCGCAAGCCGCTTCGCTCTCGCGCAGGTCGCGGATCAGCAGGGAAAAGCGGTCGTTGACATCGGCGTCGATGACTTCGTGATCCAGGAAGCCGGCGCCGAACGCGACGTTCTTGACGTGCGCGTCGCCGACTATCCGATTGTCCTGGTAGTTGACAATAGCCGAACCGCGCTCGCCGACTTCCCCTCAATCCGCTTGGCGCTCATCCATTTCGTGGAGCGTCTCGGACCCCGGCCGGTCGGCGTCATCACCACCGGCGGCAACCCGAAGCTCGTTGCGTCGTTTGATGATGAACGATCCATGCTCGTTGAGCGCCTCGGCACCCTGGAGCCGGCTTCCGATGAGGATGGCCAACTTCTGCACGCGGTCGCGCTCGCCGCGAACACCATCAGAGACACCGGCGCCCTGTTCTCTGCAATCGTCGCGATCACCGCTTCACCTGCTGAGATCGCCGGCCCGGCTGCCGGCGAGTTCATCGCGCCCATTATCGACAGTCGCGCCGTGTTGCACGTGATAGCGAACAGCGCTGGCGTGGGCGCAACCAGGCAGTTTTTGCGCGGGCTCGTTAATCAGACGCATGGCGACTTCACGGCAATCTACGCGGCGGCCTCCTATCAGCCAGCCACCGATCGCATCGCGACGCGCCTGACGACTGAGCTGCTCGTCGAGTACATTGTGCCCGTCGGGTCGAAAGCGAACGACGTCAAGATCGGCGTGCGGTTCCCGGGCGCGCGCGTCCGCGGCCTCGGCGTAGCGCCGCGATGAGACAATCTCCCACCCGACCCACTCGACCCACCCGACCTATTCGACCTACGCGACCCACCCGACGCCCCTGGGCGTGGGCTGCCTGTGTGGCCGCCGCAACTTTTCTGCCCTTTCTGCCTGCGCTCGAAAACGGCTTCGTGAATTTCGACGATGACCGCCTGGTCTTGCGAAATCCGTATCTGCGGCTGCCGTGGTCCGGTGCGCTTCCGTGGATGCTGTCGACCAGGTATATGGGCCACTACCAGCCGTTGACCTGGCTGTCGCTGACCGCTGATTACTCGATCGCAGGACTGAGGCCGTTTGCGTATCACCTGGACAGCTTGCTGTGGCATATAGCGGCCGCGTTGCTCGTCTACGTTCTCCTGATCGAGCTGTGGAAGCGGACCCCCCCAGCCATCAGCCATACGCCATTAGGCATGCCGGGCGAACCCCAAGCCGTGACGCCCGACTCCCGCGTCCGAGCCTGCGCGGCAGCCGGCGCACTCTTCTGGTCCGTGCACCCGTTGCGAGTCGAGTCGGTCGCCTGGACTGCGGAACGGCGTGACCCTATCAGCGTCGTTTTTCTTCTGCTGGCAGCCATCGCGTACCTGTTCAGCGTGGAAATCGGCCGCGCACAGCTGAAATCGGTTCGCTGGTACTGGATCTCCTTGGTGTGCCTGCTCGGCTCTCTTTTTGCGAAGGCGTGGGGTCTCACGTTCTTCGTCACATTGCTGGCGTTGGACGTCTATCCGCTCAGACGCCTGCCTTTCACTGCCGCCGCCTTCACCGACTCGCGCTATCGAATGGTGTGGCTGCAGAAAGCGCCAATGGCGGCGATCGGCGTCGCCGCGGGCGCGCTCGCGTGGTCCGCGCAGCACAGTCAGCCGGACACGATGCCGACACTCTCCCAATGGCCCCTGACCTCGCGGCTGCTGCAGGCAGGTTACGGCGTCTGCTTCTATGCGTGGAAGACGCTTTGGCCAGTGCGGCTGTCCGTCATGTACGAGCTCCCGGCCAACCAGCCCGCGGCATGGAATCTGTGGACGATGTCGACGATTGCCATCGTCGCCGCCATCTTCCTCGCAGTGAGGGCGCGGAAGAATCCAGGAGTGTTCACCATCGGGCTCGTGTATCTGGCAACGGTCAGCCCGGTGCTCGGCCTCGCGCAGAGCGGCCCGCAGCTCGTTGCCGATCGCTACGCGTACGCGAGCTCAGTGCCGTTCAGTGCCCTCGTGATGACTGGACTGATGAAGGCCCGCCGTCCAGCATTCGCGGCGAGTCTCGCGGTCATCTGCACCATCGCCCTTGCCGCAGCGACGTGGCGACAGACAGGGTTCTGGCACGATTCGCTGACGCTCTGGAGTCACGCGCTCGCAGTCGGGCCTCCAAGCTACACCGCTCATCTCGACTACGGTCAGGCCCTGCGGGCCGATGGCCGGCTCGACGAGGCCTTAACCCAGTACCGGATGGCGACGGTCATGCGACCCGACTCGGGCAACGCCTGGTACAACCTGGCGAACGCGCTCAAGGCCAAAGGCCGGCTCGACGAGGCCGAAACGGCATATCGAACCGCGCTTCTTCATTTGTCGTGGAAGGTCGATGCGCAGGTCAATCTCGGGAACCTGTACTTCAACCGTCGCCAGCTGCCCGCAGCCATTGATCAGTACCGCGCTGCGACGACCGCGCTGGCTACGCTTCCGCCGGCGGAGGTTTCTCCCGAGCCGTTCTTGTATCTGGGCATGGCCCTTGCCGACAACGGCGATCGCGCGGCCGCTCTCGATGCGCTGAATACGGCTCGACGCTACCCGGCGACCCGGGCGCGCGCTGAGCGCGAACTGGAGCGCATTCGAGCGCCTGACTCGAGCGGCCGGTGAGGCGCACCGCTTCAGGCGTTTCTCTGGTCGCGCCGGCCGCGCGCATTGTCTTGCTTCTCGCGCTGGCGGCTCCTCGCGTGCTGAGACTTGCCTATCCTCAGATCTGGATCGAAGACGATTGGTACATCAACGGCGCCTGGATGATGTCTCGCGGATTTCTCCCGTACCGAGACTTCCCGCTGCCACATCTGCCGGCACTCGAGCTCGCCGTGGCTGCGCTGTTCTCGGTCGTGCCGGCAACGCTCCGCGCGGCTGAAATCGTGACCCAATGCGCGGCGTACGCTAGCTCATGGCTGGTGTTCCTGATCGGCCGCAGGCTCGGCGACGGGTTCAGCGGTGCCGCCGCTGCAGTCATCTTCGCAACCAGCGCCCTTCTCTTCCGCTATCACCTCTTTGAGCGCGAAGTGTTCGTCGTCGTGCCTGTGATGGCTGCCGTTCTGCTGGTGTCAGCGCCCGCCTCGAGGCTCCCGTCGAGCGCGCGCACGACACTCGTCGCAATGTCCACGGGCGCGCTCCTCGCGCTCGCGCTGGCGATCAAGTTGAGCGCCCTGGCGGCGCTCGTCGGCGTCGGCCTCCAGCTTCTCTTTCAGCGACGGCGCCGATGCGCGGCGCTCGTTGTGGGAACGGCACTCGGCCTTGCGGGCCTCGCAGCGATCGTCTTGTTCGTCGCCTTCCGCGCGGACTTCATCGTGCAAGTGATTCTGTTCCGCGCGGTTCACGCGACATTTCCGTCATTGCTGGTGAAGTTCGACGAAATGCGCCTCACGACCGACATCGCGTTCGCGCTCGGTATGGCGGGCGCGATTTTCATCGTGTGGTCGCGACAGGCCCATCGATTCGCGGCCCCTCTCTTCCAACTCGGCTGTGCCTTTTTCTTTCTGTTGCTGCTCAACCCAACCTACTGGGCACATACGGGGATCGAGCTGTTGCCATGGTTGTCGCTCTGCGGCGGATGCCTGATCGCCGCGGTGGGGCGCGCGTTGGTCCCGCGCTCCTGGCTGGGCCACGCATCACACGCGCTGGCGACACGAACGAAAGCCATTGTGTGCTCCGGTGTGTGCGCGTCCCTGCTGCTTCTCGTCAGCCCAATACCCAATCTCAATTGGCAGGCTGGCGACGGCAGCCCGTACGGGCTGGGCTACCGTGACCGCAGCGAGATCGAGAGGGTTGCCGCGTACGTTCGCGAACACACGAAGTCCGATGAGGTCGTCGCGACGCCCCCAATCATCGCGTTCGCCACCAATCGCCGCGAGATCATTCCTTATCCTGAGATCGCGGGCACCATCGAGGATCTGACCGCCTCTGTGCGGCAGCGCGGCTACATCGCGACCTGGGCGGACGCCGCGCGCTACGCGTCATTCTGGGACAGCGTCGAAGCTTCTCGGGTTCGCGTCGCGGCGCACGTCGCAGCGTCGGTGGCGCAGCACGTGCCGGCGGTTGTGATCAACGATCCACCGAATGACGTGATGCCTGTTCAATTCGTCAACCTGTCGCCTGAGATGCTGCGCGCAAACGGCTATCGCTTCGAGTCGGTCACGACCCACTATGAAATCTGGCTCCGCCGCTAAGCCTGCGGCCTGGAGACAGTTTGAGAATTCTAAAGTGACGGTTTAGGATTCTCAAACGCGGCTAGCGGCGGAGATAGACAGTTTCATCCTGCACGACCCGCCCAGCCCTGTCCCGCGGGCCATCGAGATGGAGTGTCCGCGGTGAATCAAGGCGCACGAACTCGTAGGAGAGAACGATCGCCATCGTCACCACTGCCGCGGAAATGACCTTGGGGGGCGGCAGGCGCCGCGCGCTCTCGAATCGTGACGCAGGCGCGGCCGCCGCTGCTCCCTGAAGAATCCAGAACACGGGCATGTAGGCCGCGCCGAGCCGGACATACCCATAGAAGCCCAGGATCGACCCAGACAGCGCAACGAGCGGTGCCAGCGTAACGATCAACGCAGGAGGTCGCCGCTTCAAAACCATCACGCCTGCGATGCCGAGGACAATATGAATCGGCAGCAGCCAGCCCGCCCCCGGATCCAGCATGTCGACGCGTCGCCGAACACCCTCAACGCCGGCGCCGACATCGTCGATCAGGTAACCATGCGCGAGAAAGTCGATCGTGTACGCGATTTTTCGGCTCATCAGCTTCACCGCCTGCCGAGGCTCTTCAACGAGCCACGCCGCGCCGATGCCATATCCGCTCACGTACAGCTCGTACGCCGCGTCACACCGGAGGTCGAGCTGCCCTCCTGACAAGCTGGCCTCCGTTTCGGGATCGCAGCGATCGAGCATGGGATGATCGCGGTTCGGGCCGCCGTCAGCGTCGGCGTGGTTCGCCATCGCAAAGTTGAACGGCCCGTACGATGTGACCGGCGCAAAGGTCGGCAACGGTCCAGCGAGCCGGCTCCTCCCCGTTTGGCCGACATGCGCGGCATTGAACGCCGACAGCGTCCGCCAGTGCCAGACCGTCGTTGGCGTCAGCATGAGAACAAATGCGGCCGCGAATGCCGCCACGCCACCCGCCAGCACGCGACTCGCGATCGTGCGGCTCGTCGTCACACCCCGCTCGCGCCCTGCCCGCCAGGCAGCCACTCCGAGCACGACCGCCGCCGTCACGAACTCGGCGCGGACGAGCGTCGCGGCGCCCCCAATCACGCCGGTGAGAATGGCCCATCGAGTGCGTCGCTGCGACGCTCGCTCGCAGAGCCAGCGCCACGACGACCACATGAACCCGGCGACACAGAGACCGTAGAGCGCTTCCGAATTCGCGACCGTGCCTTCGACGACGTGGCCGAAATGAAAGGCCCCCAAGAGCGAAACCGCAACCATCGCCCAGAGACCGGCTACCTCGAAGGCAAGCGCCGCCGTCATGCCGACCGCAAGCGCGCTCGAGCTCGCGAGCAAGAGCTTGACGGCTGTGATTGGAACCGGCATTGCTTGATCGTGGGCCGCTCCCGTCAGGCGAAGAACAGCGGCCAGCAGCAGCGGCCAGCCAGGCGGGTGAAAAGGGATGCCGTTATCGAAGGTGCGGCCTTGCGTGATCGCCGTCGCGTAATCGACGAGTCGG
Organism: Vicinamibacterales bacterium; assembly: GCA_035510155.1. GTDB lineage: Bacteria > Acidobacteriota > Vicinamibacteria > Vicinamibacterales > CAVVIG01 > DATKHR01. Next base: position 9,536 of record DATKHR010000047.1, on the reverse strand, counting down.
TTGGCGTCGCCGTAATAGAACCGGCTCGTCAACGATCCCGTCTCGCCCCACGCGCGCGAGAACAGAATGCGCTCGAGAAACGCTGCGGCGATGGCCGCCACCAAGATCAGAACGGTCCACGCGGCGGAGGGCCGTTCCGCCGGCGTGCGGGGCGCCGGCGGCGCCTCGGTCCTTCGGCTGCGTCGGGAGCGTTTGGCCATGGACGGCAATCAAGAGATTTAGCATACCGACTCGTAGCTCGTACATCATGTCGAGAGCGTGTGGATAAAAGTCCGGAGTTTCGCTCGGGCAGTTTGGACCTCGCTGCCCTTTGTCTCCTTCGTCGTTATCCAGACGTCGATGCTCGGCTGCTCGCGGCCGCAAAAACAATCCCGCTGGTGTGGAATCATTCACGCCGCTCGTTGCAGGCGGTACTCGTGATGGAGGCCGCCCTGCCTTTCCCGCCCTTGTTCCCGCCGTCAGAACGCGAACCGCAGGCCGAGCTGGGCGACGCGCTGCTCGGGACGCCGGAAGTCACCCGAGTACGACGTCGGCTGCAGCAGCGTCGCATCCGCCAAACCGTTCGACGGCACGACCACGCGTGCGCGGAAGCCGCTCGGGTTGATCGAGTTGAACAGGTTGAACACCTCGGCGATCGCTTCCACGTGCGCGCGCCCGCCGAGCGAGAACAGCTTCGAGAAGCGCACGTTCAACTGCTGCTGCGACACGCCGCGGCCGCAGTTCACCGTGTCGCAGCTGCCGATCTGCTTGACGGTCACCTGCTGATTGGTCTTAACCGCCACGTCCGGGTTGAAGCTGTCCACCGCGTACGCGATCTTGGGAATATCGGTCGCGTCGCCGTCGAGATTCAGGTCGCGGCCGTCGACGAGCGCTACCGGCAGCGCTGAGCGCCACAGGTACACCGGAGAGATGAGGAACCCGCCCGGCAGCTCGAACTGAGCGGACAGATTGATGCGATGGCGCGCGTCGGTGTCGACCGTCGGCCCGTTCTGCACGGGCGCGTCGAACGGGTTGTTGGGATCCTGGATGTTCGCGGTGTTGAGCTGATCGACGCCGACACCGATGGTGCTGCGCGCGCGCGCGAGCGTGTAGCCGGCAGTGAAGGCGACGCCCCTCGAAAACCGCCGGCGCAGGCCGATGATGAGGGCGTCGTACTCGCTCTTGCCAACGCTCAGCGCGGGTCGGTTTGTATTAGTGTTCGGATTGAGCGGCGTGCCGATCGCGTTCGAGATGATGCGCGGGTTCGACAAGCTGCCGGGAATGCGCTGGTTCACGCGCGGCCGGGTGTTCAGGTCGCGGCCCAGCGCATACACGACGTCGGCACTGATGACTGTGTCGGGCGTGAGCTCGTGCGACCAGCCGGCGTTTGTCTGATACTGTCGTGGCTGCTTCAGCAACGGATCGACCCATTGGCCGAAAAAGGGGAGCGCGCCTGCCTGGTTCTGGCTCTGAATCGTGCTGAGCGGGTCGTTGATGGTGAAGACGGTGCCGTCGGCCTTCTGGATGCCGGCCGTCACCGGGCCCACGTTGAACACGTTGCCGAACCCCTGACCGCTCGCGTCAGCCGCCGCGAACAGCACGTTCGAGTTGGTGTAGCCGAAGTCCGAGTAGATGCCCCACCCGCCTCGAACGATGTCCTTGCCGTCTCCCCTGACGTCGTACACGGCGCCAATGCGCGGCTGGATGTTCGTCTTGTCGATCGTCGGACCCGACGCGAAGTCGTTCATCACGGCGGCGACCGGCGGCGCGAGGGTGTTGAACTTGCCGGCGAGCGCCGCGTTGTGCACGAGCTGGTAGTTGGGGTTCAGCGTTTGATCGATGTTGCTCAGCCCCGACGTGATGTCGTAGCGCAATCCCACGTTGACGGTCAGGCGATCGCTCGCGCGCCAGTCGTCCTGCCAGTAGATGGCGAACTGCTTGGTCGGGATGTTCGCGGCGGCGTTGCCGTCGCTTATGGTCACTTGCGAGATTGGCCCGTTGAGATCGTTGGTCACGTGCGTGTAGAACGTGGCGCCCTTGCCCGTATTGAACGTGACGAACAGGTGCGGCTCGTTGATGAAGGTCGCGCCCGCCTTGAAGTCGTGGCCGAGGCCGCCCTTGCCGGTGACGTGCCACGAGAAGTCGTCGCGGAACTGGAACTTGTGCTGTTGGGTGGTCTGCGGAGTGTTGCCGTTGGCGCCGATGCTCACCCCGTTGGGGAACGTCTGCGATTTACAGTTGGTCGGATCGCTGCAGCGCGATGTGATGTTGTTCGCGAAGTCGGCGTACTGGAAGATGAACTCGTTCAGCTTCGAGCCGGCCAGAACCCAGTTGTGATTCAGGTTGAACGAGTTCAGCTTGTTCGTGCTGTCGCCCCAGTTGTCGAACGTGCTCGTGCGTGCCGCGCCGTACGGCTGCGAGTTGTTGTTGAACCCGTAGCGCACCGACAGGTACTGCGCCGTGTTCAGGTTCACCGTCACCTTGCCGCTCAAGAGGTTCTCGCGATAGGGAACTGGGAACACGCCGTCCCTTTCCGGGAAGAGACCGTTCGTAGAAACCACCTGCGTCGTGTCCTGCTGCGTCCGCTCGATCGCGAAGAAGAAGTGCGCCTTGTCCTTGGCGATCGGCCCGCCGAAGCTGCCGCCGAACTGATTGCGCCGGTAGCCCTGCTTGCCGGACGGCGTTCCCCCCGACGCAATGGCGGCGTTGTCCGCCAGCCTCTCGCTTTCCGACTCGGCGTTTAGGCTCTTGTCGCGGAAGAATTCGAAGAAGCTGCCAGACGGGTTGTTGGTGCCACTCTTGGTGACGATGTTCACGACGCCGCCGTTGCTGCGGCCATATTCCGCCTTGAAGCGCGACGTCTGGACGTTGAATTCCTCAATAGCCTCGAGCGGGAACTGCTGCAGGATGCCGCCGACGGTGTCGTCGTTGTTGTCGCCGCCGTCGACCAGGTAGTTGATGTTGCGGCCGTTGCCGCCGTTGATCTGCGGCGAGTACTGCGTGCTCTTGGTCGGATCGGTGTGGTACGCGAGTCCAACGCCCGGAATCGTCGCGGCCAGGTTGCCGATTTGCCGGCCGTTCAGCGGAATGCTCTCGATGCGCTTCAGGTCGACGAGACCGCCGGTCGCCGAATTCGTCGTCTGGATGAGCGGCGTCGCGCCGGTCACATTGACGGTCTCCGCAAGCTGGGCGACCTTCATTGCGAAGTCGATCGCGACGACCTCGGCGACGTTCACGATCACGTCCTTTTTCGAGACCGTCTGAAAGCCCTGGAGCTCGGCCGTCACTTCGTAGATGCCGACGGGCAACGCGTTCAAGCGGTACAAGCCTTCCGCGTCGCTCGTCTCGGTTCGCGTGAAGCCGGTCGACGGGTTCTTGGCCGTGACCGTCGCACCGGGAACCGCAGCACCCTGTTGATCGACCACGCGTCCGGTCACGCCGCCCGTCGTCTGCTGCGCGAAAGCCGCCGCGCACGCAAGCAGCACCAGAATGGCCGCTCCGAATGATTTCCTCAGCATCCCCGCCTCCACTGTGTCGTCCCGAACCACGGTTCGACGTCGAACGGCGAGCGAATTCAGCCGCCGTCCCATTTGCGAACACAAGAGCTTACTCCCACCCGGGGGCGCTGACACAGATCATTTATGGACGATTGTCAGGTGTCCGCTTGCGGAACCGGATTTCTGGATCGCGGGCCTGCGCCTCGACGCTTACTGCACGGCGCGCAGCAGCCGTTCGACTTCGGCACGCTGCAGCGCGTTGACCGGCAGGCGCGCCAGCAGTTCGCGCGCTGTCGCCGCAGCCTCTGAACGGCGGCCGGATCGCGCGTAGGCGAGCGCGAGATTGAAGCGCGCTTCGTTCAGCGCGGGATCCGCAGCGAGCGCAGACCTCAGCGCTGCAATGGCGCCGGGCTGGTCGCCTTTGGCGGAGCGCAGGATGCCGATGTTGGCGACGACGGTTGGATTGTCGGGCTCGAGGCGGCGCGCCTCGTCGAGCGCGCGCTCTGCGGCTGCGAGATCGTTGCGACGACCGAAACACGTGGCCAGGCCGAGATAGATGTCGGCCGAGGGCAATCCGGTCGCCGCGGCGGCGTGGAACTCGGGTTCGGCACGTGCGCAATCGCCCGCCTGAAGTCTCGCATACGCAAGACGCAGACGCGCCTGGCCGTTGCGCGGATCGTCGCGCACGATGCCTTCGAGCGCGGACAGGAGCGCCGGGCCGGTCAGCTCTCCGGACGTAACCTGCGCAATCCGCGCGGCAACCTCGCGGCGGTCCTTGGGATCGGGGCGATTGGTGATTGGTGATTGGTGATTGGTGATTGATGGTTGGTTGGCGATTGCGGAGCCGCTCGCGTAGCCGAGCGCGCGAAGACGCTGCGCGGTCTCGCGGTCGAGCGACGACGGTGTCGGCAGATCGGCGGCGCTGTAGCGGTTGACGCGATCTGTGAGATTCTGCACGGCCGACCGTTCGTCGCCCGCGCGATTGCGTTCTTCGCGCGGGTCGCGCTCGATGTCGAACAGCTCGGGCTTCGGCGCGGCGACGAGCTTCCACGTGTCGGCGCGCAGCGCTCGCAGCGGCGCCCACCCGAACTCGACGAGCGGCGCGAACGACTCGGCGTAAAGCTCGCGGGCCGGCAGCGCGCCGCCACCGAGCGCCGGCGCCAGATCGATGCCGTCCACGTCCGCCATTGCCGCACCGACCGCGTGCGCGGCGGTTGGCGCCACGTCGGCCAGCGTCACGGGCGCCTGAACACGAGCGCCCTCGTGGATCCCGGGCCCGGACATGATGAGCGGCACCCGCAGCGTCGTGTCGTAGACGAAGATGCTGTGCGCGTACTCCCCGTGCTCGCCGAATGCTTCGCCGTGATCGCCGGCGGCGACAACGAGCGTCCTGTCGCGAACCTCCGCCAGCGCGTCAAGCAGCCGCGCAATTTCCCGGTCCGCCGTCGCAATCTCGTCGTCGTACCGATCGATGACGCTGCGGCCCGACGCCGGGTCGCCGTAGGGCGCGTGCGGCTCGAAGAGATGAACCCACAGGAAGAAATGGAGATTGCTGATTGTTGATTGTTGATTGTTGATGGTGTGCAGCCACGCGATCGCGTCGTTGATCACTTCGGCCGCCGGGCGTTCGTTCGACGGCTGGCCGTTCGGCATCCTTGGGAGCCGGTCGCCGTACACGTCGAAGCCGCGCGCGAGGCCGAACTGATGATCGAGCGGAAAGGCGGCGACGAATGCCGCCGTGCGGAAGCCGCTGGCGCCGAGGACGGTCGCGAGCGTCGCGACGCTCTCCGACGCGCGCATGCCGTTGTCGCGCGCGCCGTGGCCCGGAGGATAGCGGCCGCTGAGAAGCGTCGCGTGCGAGGCGAGCGTGATCGGCGCCGCGGCATACGCGCGCTCGAATGTGGTGCCACGGGCCGCGAGCGCGTCGAGCGCCGGCGTGCGGGCGCGCGCGTAGCCGTACGTGCCGACATGATCGGCACGCAGCGTGTCGACGGTGATGAGCACGAGATTGCTGGCGCCGGACGCGCGTCGGGACGGTGCCTCGTGGCACGCGCAGAGTGCAAGCGCGACGCATGCCGTGCCTGCCTTCATGACTCCCCTCGCGAGTGCAGCCTTGAACTTCTGCACTACTTTGACTCTATCCGGGGCCGCGCCGTGCGCAGCGCGTCGAGCAGCTTCGCTGCGGCCTCCCGCTCGCGGACGTGGGTCGGCGGCGCGGCGAGGACGCGCCGATATTCTTCGGCCGCTCGCGCCGGCTGTCCCGACTGCTGGAGCGCGATGCCGAGGTTCAGCCGCGCCTCGACGAAGTCGGGCGCGGCCGCCAGCGCGCGTTCGAACCAGGTCACGGCCGAAGCTGCATGACCGGCTTCCACCTCCAGCACGCCGAGGCCGTTGGCGGCATCAGCCGCACCTTCGTCGACCGCAAGCGCCCGGCGATAGGCATCGGCAGCACCGGCTCGATCGCCGCCCGCCCGCCTGGCGTTCCCAAGATTGCTCCAGTAGGAGGCGTTCGTGGGATCGAGCGCAGCGGCGCGCTCGAACGACGCTGCCGCCTCGACCGGCTGCCCGGCGTCGACCTGCAGCAGCCCCAGACCGTTGAGCGCCATGGCGTTCGTCGGGTCGAGCCCGAGCGCGGCACGATCGGCGCGCATGGCTTCGTCGCGCAGCGCAGCAGCAAGCGGCCCCGCGGCCGCCGACGCCGCGTCTCGCGCCGCGGCGGCGAGATCGTGGACGAGCGTGGCGTCGGTCGGCCAGCGGCGCGCCGCCTCGCGGTACACGTTCAGCGCGGCAAGCGGACGTCCGGCGTCCTTCAGCGCGCGGGCGTAGGTCGATTGGAACACGACCGCGTCGGGATGCGCCGTCGCCAGAATCTTCAGTGAGTCGACTGCGCGCGGCTGCCGCCCGTTCAGCGCCGCCAGCGCCTCCTCGAAGTCGTTCCACGCGGCAATCGAGCCGGCAGGGTTCGGTGACGTCGCCGCGCCGGACGCGGCTGCCGACGACGCGACGTAGCCGAGCGCACGCAGCCGTTCCTGCGCGTCCGCGGAGATTGCGGTGCGGGAGGCCGCGGCGCCGCGCGCGTGAATCGCGTCGGCGCGCGATCGCATCGCAGACGCGAGCTGGCCCTGCGTTCGATTGAGGTCGTGCTGCTCGCCGGGATCGCGCGACAGATCGTACAGTTCGGTGACGGCGCCGGCCACGATCGTCTTCCAGCGCCCGTCGGTGAGCGCCTGCAGGGTCGACCAGCCGGCGACGTGCGGGTATTCGGTCTCGCTGTAGAGGTCCGGCTGAGGACGACCCCCGTCGACACGTCCCGCAATCTGCAGAAGATTGCGTCCCCTGATCGCCGGCGGCGCTGCGACTCCGACCGTGCGCAGGATCGTCGACGCGACTTCAGCGAGGCTCACCGCCTGGTCGACGACAGCGGCGGGGCGACCTGGTTCCGAGATGATGAGCGGCACGCGCACCGTCGACTCGTAGAGCAGCATGCCGTGCGTCTGCTCGCCATGATCGCCGAGCCCCTCGCCGTGATCGCCCGCGACGACGACGAGAGTGCGATCGAGGGCGCCCGACGCGCGCATCGCGTCGACGAGCCGCGCCAGCTGCGCGTCCGCATACGCGATCTCGTCGTCGTACGGTGTCCTGGTGCGACCGCGATAATCGGGAGGAGGCGCGTAGGGCGCGTGAGGATCGTAAAGGTGGACCCACATGAACCAGTGCGATTGTTGATTGCTGATTGGCGATTGTTGATTGAGCCATGCGAGCGCGCGATCGATCACGGCGCCGGCCGGCCGTTCGGCTTCGAGGCGCTCCGTGGCCCGGGGATCGCGCGGTATCTGATCGTCGTACACGTCGAAGCCCTGGGCGAGGCCGAAACGGCGGTCGAGCACGAAGGCTCCGACGAACGCGGCCGTCAGGTACCCGGCGGCCTTCAACCGGGTTGCGATCGTCGTCTGGTTCGCCGCCAGCGCGCCGGCGCCGTTCTCGCGGACGCCGTGCTCGGGCGGCAGCAGTCCGGTGTGGATGGTCGCGTGCGACGGCAGCGTCAGCGGCGCCGCGGTGCGCGCGGAGGTGAAACGCACGCCGTTGGCGGCGAGGCGGTCGAGCGTCGGAGCGACGCCGGTGCCGATGCGATCGGCGCGCAGCGTGTCGATAGTGACGAGCAGCACGTTGGTCGCCGCCGCCGGTTTGCGATCGGCCCGGCCGCACGAGGCGGCCGAAACCGCGAACACAGGGATGAGAACCGCAGCGACAAGATTCGCGTGCCAGGACACCTGCTCGATTCTAGCAAGCAGAATCGGCGTGTCCATCGCCACAAACGTGAGTCTCAGGTTCAATTGCTTGTGCCGGCAGGGCGTCCCGCCGCATCTCAGCACCGATCATGGTCCCCTCGTCGACCGCGCACCGGTGGCAGGCGAACCTGCGAATTCTCGAGATTGCCGAACTCAAGACCGTACCGTAGGTATTGAGCGAGCCTTATTTCCACGACGAGCAAGCCGCATTTGAGGCCCTAGAGGGCATCATGTGGCCCGGTGGAAGGCCGCCCGCATGCCCGCATTGCGGCAATGTTGATCCGGGCAAGATGAACCGGCTGGCCATTCAAACATCCAAGCCATCCAAGCGCCATCCGAAGGGCAAGCCGGTCCACGGCCTCTGGAAATGCTACGCGTGCCGCGGCCAGTTCACCGTGCGCAAGGGAACAGTCTTTGAAGAGAGCCGCCTAGAACTACACCTGTGGTTCCAAGCGGCCTATCTCATGTGCGCCAGCAAGAAAGGCGTGTCCGCCAATCAGCTGCATCGCACGCTTGGCGTGACACTCAAGACTGCGTGGTACCTCGCACATCGCCTTCGTGAAGCGATGGCAGACGCCGGGATCGATCCTCTAGGCGGCGAAGGAAAGACTGTCGAAGCGGATATCACCTATGTCGGCGGCAAGGAGAGGAACAAGCATCTCCGCAAGCGCAACGAGAAGAACGTCGGCGGCGTCGGCAAGGCGATGGTTCACACCCTTGTCGAGCGTGACGATCGTGCCCGCTCCCATTACGTCGCGAGAGTGGATGGCAACGCCCTCGGTTTTCTGCTCGGCAAAAACGTGGACAAGAGGTCCGCGCTGATGACCGACACTCACGGCGGCTACTTGCACGTTGGCAAGACATTTGCCCGCCATGAAATGGTTGACCACGGACAAGACGAATACGTGCGCGGCGACGCGCATTCCAACACTGTCGAAGGCTACTTCGGTATCTTGAAGCGCGGGATCATCGGCACTTACCACCATGTTAGCCAGAAGCACCTTCACCGGTACCTTGCCGAATTTGATTTCCGCTACAACAACCGGACTGCGCTGGGGTCAATGATATGGCGAGAACGATCAACGCTCTCGGCGGCGCGCATGGCAAGAGACTTCTATACCGGGACTCGTGAGTAAGGTACGCTTGGCTGAAACAGGTATTCAGTTGATGACCGCTACGCCCGCTGACATTCCGAGCGATCTCACGCTGGAGATAGGCCGCAACCTTTCTCCAGAAAAATTTGTCGCGACCGTCCGCGCGTTTTTTGGATACGTGAGAGAGGTGAGCGAGACGCTCGCCAAGGACGGTGCGGTTGAGTGGACCGTAGAGGTCAAGGCGGGAAGTGCGCTCATTGGTGTAACGCCAGTGGACTATGTGCCGCCGGAAGTGGTGAACGCCGTTTACGAAAGAGTCGCGACAGGTATCGAACACGTTCGGAACGGCGACATAGAGCATTCCGGGCTGACTGAGCCCGCCTTCGGCATTTGAGGACTCTTTCCGAGGTCAGCGAAAGTGACAAGCACAGGCCAGTAGAGATGCGTCTCTGGGTGAAGAAAAAGCCCACGGCCATGAGCGCAGACATCGGTCGCGTGATCGCTGAAGATTGGCGAACTGAATATTCTGATTTCGGGACCGTAGAAGGCCGACTAGAGACAATTCAGGACAAGGGCACGCTGCTCATATACGTCCGGGATCCACTCTTTGGCAGCAGCGTCCGCTGTTACTTTGATGAGGACCTTCTCCCCCAAGTATTCGAGTGCTTTCGGAAACG
>DATKHR010000046.1:0-25977 GCA_035510155.1 Vicinamibacterales bacterium | reverse complement strand
GACGTCCCGGCAGTCAGATCTGGACCCGCGGGAGGTGCAAGCAGCACTGTAAACGGCGAGAACTCGCGCGCAAACGTGCAGAATGTCCGTGGAGACAGCTCTGCAAGCCGTAAGGGGCGCTTGGCGGCTCGCGGATGGGCTCCCTCATCGATCGGCGCAACCTCCTTGAGCCGGCGCCACGTCACTGGTGCGACGGGGCTGTTGCGCGGGCATCTCGTGTAGCCGGCGAGTGCATCCAGGACCGCTTTGGGTAAGCCGTAGAATAGCAGTCGGCAATCACGACACCGAGCGACTTTGACGATGGCGGATCCCTATCTCCGTGTCCATGCGGTGAACATCTACGTCAGAGATCAGGCGCGAAGTCTGAACTTCTACCTGAACACGCTCGGATTCCACATCGCCTTTGACGCGCGCGTCGGGTCCGGTGTGCGGTTGCTGGCAGTGGCGCCGCCCGACGGGTCAGCCGTGCTGACGCTGATCCAGGCCGAGCCCGACTCTCCGCAGGCCCGCCTCGTCGGCCGCGCAACACAGGTGGTCTTCGTGACCGAGGACTTGCCCGCCACCTACACCGAGTGGCTACGCCGTGGCGTTCGTTTCCGAAGCGCACCACGTCTTCGGCGCGTCATCTACGATCGGACGGGCGACGCCGCCGATCCATCTCCGACACCCTCGACAACCGGGCGGGACCAATCGGCGTGGGGCGGCGCCTTCACGCGCTTCGAGGATCTCGATCGGAACTCGTTCACGCTGGCGAGCTTCGACCAAGTTAGCCGCGCCGTCGAAGCGCAACGTCGTGCCGCCGCGGAGAAGCAGGAGGCCGACCAGCGCGCCGCCCACGAGCTCGAGATCGCCATGCAGGTGCAGGCCCGGCTCTTTCCTCAGCGACTTCCGCAGATGCGCACGCTGGAGTACGCGGGCGCATGCGTCCAAACGCGTCGGGTGGGCGGCGATTACTACGATTTCCTCGATCTTGGACGGGACCGTCTGGGGCTGGTCATCGGCGACATCGCCGGCAAGGGAATGCCCGCCGCGCTGCTGATGGCCAACCTTCAGGCCAATCTCCGCAGCCAATGCGCGACTGCGATCGATCAGCCCGAGCGCTTTCTGCAGACGGTGAACCGGCTATTTTACGAAAGTACGGCTGACAACGCCTACGCGACTTTTTTCTATTCGGAGTTCGACGACCGAGCCAGCCACCTGCGGTACGCGAACTGCGGACACTTGCCGGCAGTGGTGCTGCGACGCAGCGGTGAGGTCGAACGGCTCGAGGCGACCGCACCGGTGCTCGGGCTGTTCTCCTCATGGGAATGCCGGACGGCGGAACTCCGACTCTTTCCCGGAGATCTGCTGGCGATCTACACCGATGGAATCACCGAGGCCTTCGATACCCAATACGAGGAATTCGGCGAAGGACGACTTGTCGAGACGCTACAGGCCCATCGTGAGCTGCCAGCACAAGATCTGATTGCCGCCGTTTACGAAGACGTCCGCGGCTTCAGTCCGCAGGAACAGCACGACGACATGACGTTGATCGTGGCGAGATGTCGGAACTGCTGAAAGACGGGATGACACATTTCCGACATCGCTGCGGTCTCGAGCAGTTTACACACAAGGAGTTTCTTGAGCGGGTGGTCGTTCTGAGTCGCACTCGCGACACCCCCACAACGACGTGGCTGTTCGCGTGTTCGCGGAGACCGCTGGCTCGGTGAGGTTGCCCTCGATCGGGTCGAAGAAGCCGTGCTTCGGCCCGAGGCCGAATGATCGCGTTTAACTCATCGATCTTCTGCCAGATTGACCCCGTTGTGTCCGTTAACCCGATCGACGTCCCGGCGACTCAGACTCGAGACAGCTCGGTCTGGAACTCTCCCGGTGCAGCGTTTTTCCAGTTAGGAAGCCGAGAAATGCCGCGACGTGGCCGTCTATCAGTCCTGAGCTCGCTGTAGTAGACCTGTGACCGTAGGAGTTCAGTTGTGGCGCCTTGCAACACTGCCACCACCCGCGTGTGGAGATGAGGTCATGCAGCGAGTCTGGATTGCGGCATCCCTGGCGCTTCTATTGAGCAGCGAACGGGCGGAAGCACAATGGCTGAATTATCCCGATCCGCGCATCCCGCGCACCGCAGGGGGTGAGGCCGATCTCGCTGCGCCTGCGCCTCGTGCTTTGGATGGCAAACCCGACCTATCGGGTGTGTGGCACGTGCAGTCTGAGTCGTTGGAGGAGAAGCGCCGTCTGTTCGGCCCAGACTTCGGGAAGATCGTGGTCCCCGGCATGGAGCCCAACACGACATCAAAATTCGCGACCGACATTCTGGTCGCCTACAAACCGGGAGAGATCGTCATGACGCCAGAAGCGCAAGCCATCTACTCGCGCCGGAGCCAAGGACAAGAGTTCTCTCCGACTACACATTGCCTGCCGGCCGGTATCCCTCGGGCCACACTGCTCTCGGAAGTGCACAAGATCGTCCAAGCGCCAGGTGTGATCATCGTGATGCACGAGCTTGATGGGGGAATGTCGCGGCAGATCTACACCGACGGTCGCCCGCTCCCAAAGGAGCCTAGCCCATCGTGGCTTGGGTATTCAGTCGGTCGATGGGAGGACGACACACTGGTTGTGGATACTATCGGTTTTAACGATAAGACCTGGCTCGACGGTCGGGGTCATCCTCACAGCGAAGCGATGCACATCACCGAAAAATATCGCCGTCGCGACGTGGGCCATTTGGATGTCGAGATCACAATCGATGATCCCAAGTTTTACAACAGGCCTTTTGCTATCAAGGTCACTCACCTGCTGCAGGTTGACTCGGACATCTTGGAATATGTCTGCAATGAAAACGAGAAGGACCGAACTCACATGGTCAAGTGACGCTTCTTGCGACAGCGAGCGTGACACGTAACACCTCTCGTTCCGGCAGATCCGACGGTTTTGCTCGCGATGGTGGGTTGGCGAGACGCGCTCAAACTCGACAACAAGATTAAGAGATCCGTGTAGAGTGTCCCCTAAGCGGTACCGTGAACGGCATGACGGGAGCCTAACCCAATCCGTCCGCACTATTGCTCTCTTTCCCATGGGACAGAGTCATTTACAATGGCGCCACACAAAGCTCAATCAGTAGTCCACGATGGCCTTCTCGACAGGCGCTCGGCTCGGCGTCTATGAAATCGGCTCGCCACTTGGCGCGGGCGGCATGGGCGAGGTCTATCGCGCGCGCGATACGAAGCTAAATCGCGCCGTCGCCCTGAAGATCCTACCCGAGAGTGTCGTCCACGACCCGGACCGCGTCGCCCGGTTCCGCCGTGAAGCTCAGGTCCTCGCTGCGTTGAATCATCCGCACATTGCGCAGATTTACGGCCTGGAGGAAGCCAACGGCACGCAGTTCCTCGTCCTCGAACTGGTGGACGGCGAGAGCCTTGCAGAACGCATCAAGCGCGGCCCGATTCCGCTCGATGAGGCGCTCGCGATCGCCAAGCAGATCGCCGAGGGGTTAGAGGCTGCCCACGAGAAAGGGATAATCCATCGCGATCTGAAACCGGCTAATGTCGCGTTCACGAACGATGGTCAGGTGAAAGTGCTGGATTTCGGCTTGGCAAAGGCCGAGGTGACAAGCGACACATCGATCGACTTGGCCAACTCGCCGACCCTCACATCGCCGGCGATGATGACCAGCATTGGCGTCATTCTCGGCACGGCTGCCTACATGAGTCCCGAACAGGCGAAGGGCAGGCCAGCAGACAAGCGCAGTGACGTATGGGCGTTTGGGTGTGTGCTTTACGAGATGCTCACAGGTAAGCGGGCATTTGAAGGCGAGACTATCACTGACGTGATGGCCGAGGTGCTGAAGAACGAGCCCGTCTGGGCACACCTCCCGCACGACGTCTCTCCAGCACTGCACCGGCTGCTGCGCAGATGTCTAGCAAAGAATCCAAAGCAACGCCTACACGATACTGGCGATGCGCGAATCGAAATCGAAGATATGATCGCCTCGGTAGTTGCTCCACCAGATGGACCCCCAGCCGTCACGTCTTCTGACGAGTCGAGCTACACCGAATATCACGAAGCGATCAAAGGGGCGCGCGATAGGATCTGGGTTTGCCAAACGTGGCTGCCGGGACTCGAAAGAGACGCCACTGCGATTCTTCAGAGTGGTGTCCGCGATGTGAAAATATTGTTGGCCTCGTTCAAGAAGGGATCACCGATCTTCGCCAGAATTGCCGGTCGGAATGTGAAGCCGACAAGCGCGAAAGCGTATGTTGAAAGCTCCGTGCGGCAGTTCGTCAAGCATGGGAAGAAAGAATGTGTGAAATTTAGCTTTGGTCATCATCCCGCGTGGATCGCGGTTATCGACGCCTCCGTTTTCTGGGGACCGACGCCGGTCAACAACGACAATACTTCGTTCGATTTCCTTTTCCACCGGCATTCGGCCGATTCCACAAAGGGCGCGTTCTGGATTGAACAGTTCGCTCTTCTCTGGGAATCGTTCAGCCATGAATATGACACTGAGCAGACGTTCAACGAAGAGCTGCGGACCCTCCACACTTGAGATTCTGATGATGGCTCTTACGTCACGCGTCTCGGCCCGTAGGACATCCTCTCGCCGCTCGGCTCCGGCGGCTTCGTGAGGTCTACAAATCGTGCGACACGCGGTTGGATCGTAGCGGCCTCGCGTTAGCCTCTTAATCCTGATCGTTTGGGACGGTTGCTCTCAGCCTACGACGTTCATGATCGCAGTGATAGCATTCGGGTTAACATCCGCGCGCACCAGGACTTGCAGTCTGAGTACGGTAGTCGGACTCTCGCGTATGGACGTGAGGCGTGTGACCGGTCTACTTGACAAGTAGTTCGGCGGACTACCGGGCGCCGGACGGGCTATGAGTGATTGGAGGGGCGATGACACTGCAGTCAGTAGTTCTTGGTCTGTCCGCGTTGGCCGTCTTGGCGCTGCATGGTCGCGCGATCCTGTTGCGCTGACGGATATGTGCACCAATGACGCTATTCGTATCGGCGTAGGCCAGGCGGACGTCGGCAAGGAGGCTATCCGAGCGCGCAACGAACGCGCGGCTAACTCAAGTCGCAAGGTGCTGAGTTACGTTCCCGAAAACCAAGGACTTGACTTTTCTGGAGGGTGGCTGGGCAGTCGAGTGGCGTTCCTACACGACTTCGTACGTCGACTCGCCGGGTGCCGGAGGTGAAGCAAATTCGGGGCACGGTGCTGATCGTGTTGAAGAAGCTCCCGGACGGCAGCTGGAAAGCCTTCCGCGCGATGGGCGGCACGGAGCCAGGAACCACCGGCAAAGCGAATCCGTGATCGCCAACGGCCTCGGAGCGTCGCGCCAGGCTCGGGACCGACGGAAGCGCCGTAGACGATGTCGTCGGTCACGAGTGCCATCAGGCCGTCGATGTCGCGCTTGGCCCAGGCCTCCGAAAAGCGCTGCCACGCCTGCAGATTCTCGGCGGTTGAGTCGTCTGGATCAGACCAGCTCATTGAGTACGCCCTCCAGGTATCCTTTCAGGTTGCCCGTGCCGCTTGACGCGAGGGCGTGTTTCAGCCCTGCCGCTCACTCGCGTTGATCACGCCGAACACATCGCGATGTCGGTTGGCCCATCGACTCGAACACGCGTGGCGACTCGTGGCGGGCCACCCACATGTGAGCGTCTGGTGCTCGCGTTCGACGAGACCCGGGAACGTGACATGTCGTGGGCGATGCGGCGTCAAGTGCACGGCGTGACTTCGACGAACGCATCGTAGAGGCCGCTGCCACCGCCCCAGTCGGTCGGTTCTTCCCGCGTGAGCGCGTTCACCGATGCGAGCGCGCCACTCGCGTCCACGATGCCGCCAAACGGCATCCAGGCCACGCCCGGTCGCACGCGGTCGGAAACGCGGCACACGGCGCGCACTTCGCCCGCGCCGTTCCAGACCCGTACCGTCTGTCCCGAACGGACGGCGCGCGCGGTCGCGTCGTCCTCGTGCAGCTCGATGAGCAGTTGACCGCCGCGTCGGCGATGGGGGTCCATGTGCCCGTATCCCGAATTCAGAAAGTGCAGGGCCTTGCCCGTGATGAGCTGGAGGCCCGAAGCGACGGGGACATCTCCTTCGGCCGGCAAGGGATCCAAGCTGCGTTCGAGCAGCGACTCCGAGAAGAGCTCGGTCTTGCCGCTGGGGGTCGGAAACGCACCTTCGGCAAATGGGCGCCAGTCCGGCGGCGTTTTCAACCGCACCCATCCCTCGCTCCACAGGCGCTCGTACGTAATGCCCTCGAGCCAGGGATGGCCACTCGAGAGCGCCGACCGCAGCATCGATTCGTCGCTCTCGAAGAGCCACGGCTCCGTTCGATCGAGCGCCGCCGCCAGGCGACGAAAGAGCTCAGTGTTCGAGACGGACTCACCGCGGGGAGCGATCGCCGGGCGGTTGAGCGCGAGATACAGATGACCCCACGCCGGCGACAAATCCAGGTGCTCGATTTGACTCGTGGCCGGCAGCACGTAGTCGGCGAAGCGGGCCGTCTCGGTGATGAAGAGGTCGTGCACGACGGTGAAGAGGTCGTCGCGCAGCAGCCCCTCGCGAGTCTTGTTCTGATGGGGCATCGTCACGAGCGGATTGGTGCCGTACACCATCAGCGCGCGGACCGGCGGATCAAGTCGTGGATCGCACAAGTCTTGACCGAGGTCGCGCATGTTGAGCGTCCGCACACCGGGGCGGTAGAGCTCGGGCATGAGCACGCGATCCATCGCCAGCACGGCGAACTGCAGCGCATGCGTCGAGCGCGCCAAGCCTCCGCCGCGATGGCGCCACGCGCCGCTCAGCGCGGGCAGGCATGCCAGCGTGCGGAACTGCATCGCGCCGTTGCGGTGATGCTCGATGCCAATCAGCGGTCGTAGGAGTGAGGGATGTGTCGTGGCGTAGGCTCGAGCGAAGCGCTCGATCTCTTCGGTCGCGAGGCCGACGCGCTTACGGACGGCGTCCGGGGAGTACTGCCCGACCCGTTCGGCGAGCGCGTCGTAGCCCACCGTGTGCCGCGCGACGTAGTCGTGATCGACCAGACCGTCGCGAATCATCACGTGCATCATGGCGAGCGCGAGCGCGGCGTCGCTGCCGGGTCGGATCTGCAGATGCCAGTCGGCCGCCTCGGCGGTCCGTGTGCGCATCGGGTCGACGACGACCACCGTCGCCCCGCGTTCCCGCGCTTCTCGGACCAGCGGCCAGAAATGGAGGTTCGTGACGATCGTGTTGGTGCCCCACAGCACGATGAAGCGGCTGTGGACGACGTCCTCTGGGTCGATGCCGGTGCCGGTCCCGATGGTCGCCGAGAGTCCGGCCGATGCCACTGCACCACAGATGTTTCGCTCGAGCGAGCTGCAGCCCATGACGCCGAAGAGGCGCATGTCGAGCGACGCCATCTGGATGAGGCCCTGCACTCCGGCCGAGCTGTAGGGCAGGATGGCCTCTGCGCCCGACTCGACTGTAATGCGGCGCCACCGCGCGGCGATGTCCGTCAACGCCTCGTCCCAGGTCACGCGCTCGAAGCGGCTCTCGCCTTTCGGGCCGACGCGTTTCAGGGGGAACAGGACACGGTCAGGGTGGTAGACGCGATCGAGGTAGTGGTCGACCTTCGCGCAGAGCGTCCCTCGCGTGAACGGATGGTCGGGATCGCCGCGCAGCGCTTCCGCCATGTCGCTGCGGACATCGACGACCCAACTACAGGTGTCGGGGCAGTCGTGACCGCACGCGCCGCGCACCTGCCGGAGCTCCGGTCGGCTCATGGCTTCCCGCCAGCCTTTGCGGCGGCCTCAGCGGCTTCGGGCAAGGTCACGATGAGAAAACCGCCAGGTCCGGTATACGCGACGTAAGGGAGCCACGGGTAGGCATCGTACGCCGCTGTGGGAAGGCTCAGTTGGTCATTCGTCACGTTTGGCGCGTAGATCATGTAGTGCGGTGGCGCCGTGCCCTTCATCATCGTGCCGTCGGGCATCGTCATCACGTTCACGATGCGTGGCGACATCATAAACGCGATGCCCACCCGTGAGGGCGGCTTGAAGCGCCCGGTGCGAAAGCCCTCTGCGACGCGCGTCCGTATTTCGGTGACGGGGACGCCTTGCACGAGCAAGTCGCCGAAGAAGGCGTTCACGGGCAGGAGCGTGGCTGTCCCCTCCGGGTCATAGCACGTCGGCTTGATCGCGTCGACCTCGTCCCGGTTGACGATGCACGTATAGCCGTTCTTCGTGCGGCGCAGCTCTCGGTAGCCCTCGCGCGTCATCACCCAGACTCCGGCATCCTCTCGCAACAGCGGCGGCAAGGCCTCGAGGGCCAGGTCGCGCTCTTCGGCTTCAGGTAGGACCCGCGGTCGTGCGTCCGTCACGGCGCGTGCCTCGACGATCGAGGTGACGAGCATCGCGCAGCACGAGACGTGGAAGAGCCAACGGATCTGGAAGAGCCAACGGATCTGCATGTCTGGACTCCCTTTGGGCCGTCTGTGATTGGTCTCGTGCTAACCTACGCGAAACATCTGGCACTAGGGAAGAACCAGATTTGCCGGTATCAATGGATCCAGAATGCGATCGACCCTACTCGATTCGTTGGTGCTCGACCGGCGCGCGGCGACGTCGCTGCAACAGCAGTTGCGCACCGGCTTCAAGGGCCTCATCCAGCGCGGTGCGCTCCGCGGGGGGCAGCCGGTGCCATCCAGCCGTGTGCTTGCCGACGATCTCGGTGTGTCCCGCAACACCGTGACGGCCGCCTACGACCAACTCCTCGAGGAAGGGTTTCTCGAGTCGCGCGCTCGCTCGGGCCTCTTTGTGAGCGCGGCGTTCACAGTGCCAATCAACCGCTCGCGCCGCCGAGTTCCGTCGCCGAGTGCGGAGCCCGCACCACCCGCGCTTGGGCCACCCCGACCATTTCGACCGTGTCAGCCCGACGTGCGCCTGTTTCCGCTCGCAGTGTGGAATCGGCTCCGTGGTCGTGTTCTGCGCCGAAGCTGGCTGGATCTGTTGCACTACCAGAGCCAGTGCGTGTTGGGACACCCCGCGCTGCGCCAGGCGATCGCGAGCTATTTGCACGACAGTCGCGGTGTGCAATGCAACTGGGGACAGGTGGCCGTGACGGCTGGGTCGCAGCAGGCTCTGTTCCTGCTCGCACAGCTTCTCGCGGATTCGAGTGCCACCGTTGCGATGGAGGATCCCGGCTACGTTGGTGCGCGACGCGCGTGGCAGCAGCATGGCGCGGCAGTCGTGCCACTGTCGGTCGACGCGCTCGGTCTTCCGCCGCCCACTGCGCTAGGCGAAGGTCGGCCGGTGTTGGTCTACACAACGCCGTCGCGACAATTCCCGACGGGCGCGTGCCTGCCGATGGCGCGGCGTCTCGCCTGGCTCGAGTTCGCGCGCGCCGCCAACGCTTGGATTGTCGAGGATGACTACGATTCCGAGTTTCGGTACGGCCGTCCAACCGTCCCAAGTCTGCATAGCCTCGACACCGCTCGCCGCGTGATCTACGTCGGGAGCATGAGCAAGGTCCTCGCCCCCTCCCTGCGGATCGGGTACGTGGTGCTGCCGCCGGCGCTCGTCGATCGTTTTGCTGCGCTCCGCTCGATCGTCGACGACCACGGTCCGCTCATCGATCAAGCCGTCATGGCCGAATTCATCGACGGCGGGATGTTCTACTCGCACATCCGTCGATGTCGCCGCGAGTACGGTGAGCGACGCCAGGTGTTTCTAGACACTGCTGCACGGGCAGGATTGCCACTGACGCTGGCGCAGTCCGACGGTGGCATGAACGTGCTGGGTTGGCTACCGCGTCGCAGCCGCGACGAGCGGCTCTCGCAGGCACTCCGCCGCGCGGGCTTCGATGTGCCAAGTCTCTCGTCGTACTCCTTGAGCCGGTGCCCCCCGGGTTTGGTGCTTGGATACGCCGCGTTCGATCCAAAGGCGCTGCGCACGCACGTTGTAAGCCTAGCGCGCACGCTGGATCGGGAGCTTGCCGCTTGCTAGTCTCGCTCGTCCCTCTGGTCAGAAGCGGCATGCGGCAGTAAATCGTATCGATGCGCGTGAGGTCGGCCCGGCAGTTCCAGTCCGGGTTGCAGCCGCTTGCAACCTGAATGATGGGAACTCGCGCGGGAAAGTGCAGAATGTCCGCGAAGATAGCTCACAGGACGGTTACCGCGAGCCGGCTGCCGCACCGGCTGGTTCGATTCGGAGAAGCGCTCCCGCCTCTTCGTCCGTCAGCAAATAGATCAGCCCGTCCGGTCCCTGTCGCACCTCGCGGATCCGCTGGTTGAGTTCCGTCAAGAGGGAGTCGCGGCGGATAGGTAATCCCGCTGCGCTTAAGACGATCCGCTGTAGCTGTGCGCCTACAAGCCCGCCAACGAAGATACTGCCTTTCCACTCAGGGATCCGATCGCCCGTATAGACGACCATGCCAGAGAGGCCGATGGACGGTGACCAGAACAGCCACGGTTCCTCGAGTCCGGCTGCCACGGGGAGGTCCGAGGTGGGACCTGTAGCTCCGGTACGTTCGCCGCTGTACGAGCGGCCGTAGGAGACGACCGGCCAGCCGTAGTTGCGCCCCGCTTTGATGATGTTGATCTCGTCGCCACCCTGCGGACCGTTTTCGTTCTCCCAGATATCGCCGGTTTCCGGATGGACGATGATGCCCATCGCGTTACGGATGCCCAGCGCGTAAATCTCGGGTTTGTAACCGGGTCGCCCAACGAACGGATTGTCCGACGGCGCGCTCCCGTCGTCGTTCAGCCGCAAGATCTTGCCGAAGTGGCTGCCCGGATTCTGCGCGTCCGTGACGGTGACGTATCCGGGACGGTCGGTCGGAATGGGAATGCCAATCGCTAGGTAGATTTTCCCGTCGCGTCCGAACACGAACCGGGCGGCCGACGGTCCGCCGACGACCTCCTTGGTGAGAAACAGGTCGCGGACGTCGGTGAGCGCATGGTCTCCGTCGAAACGGCCGCGCGCCAGTACGGCGAACGCGCCATCCCGGGTATTGGGCGCGGGCTTGTAGTAGGTGAAATAGACCCACTTGTTCTCGGCAAACCGCGGGTGCAGCGCGACGTCGTTCAGACCCTTCAGCTGGCGATCGAGCACAGGGGGAATGCCAGAGATCGGTTGGGGATCGAGCACACTGTCGTGCACGACGCGGAGACGCCCAGGCCGCTCAGTGATGAGCATCTCGCCATTCGGGAGGAAGGCGAGAGCATAGGGATAGGTCAACCCCTTCATCGGGACTACCCGGAAGTGCGGGCCCGGGATGGGCCGGCCGGACGGTCCGCGCCGAGAGCTGTCGAACACCCGGGGACCATCAGGCAGCGTATCCTGCGCTGGCGTCGGAGCCTGTTGCGCGCCGATAGCAGCGCCGCCGAGAATGACGACACACGCGGCGAGCGCGCCTGACCAGCCCTTCGATGATCGATATCGCATGATCATTCGACTCCTGATGTGTGTGTCGCGTGCATTCTACCGGAAACGGCCCGAAGCTCGTCGACGGTTGCCTCCGTCGGGTCGGGAACTGGGCGCGGTAATCCGCAGGCAGCTCCTTGACCGTGATCCGGAGTTCCTCCTTTCGTGCCCGTGTGGAAGTCGCCGTAATCCCGTTTTCAGTCTGTGCTTCCTGAACGTACCGTATTGGTGGCAATGATTGATGTCGTTGCCATTCGAGGATAGGCTTCCGGCTGATAAGGACAGGCCCGGTGGCCTTATCAAGGGCGGCCACATCGGACATGTCGGTTCGTTCAAGAAGGAGAGCCGCGATGAGACACGTGAGTTGCGTCACACGTCGCATCGGTTCGTGCCTCGTCCTGTTTGCTGCGATGGCGGTCGGCGTGGCCGGGCAATCAGGTCAAGCGGGCCCGAAGCCGCAGAAGAAATTCCTCACCGGACCGCTGGTCATCGAAGATCAGGGCAGCTTTTTCATCGGTGGTGTCCCGAAGGTCACCGACTACTCGACGCTGCCCCCCGCTCCTGGCACGCCCGGGATTGCGCCGAACGCTCCGATTCAACCCGGTCCGCCCGCAGCCACATCCGCCCCTCACCAGATCACGATTGGACAGATGTACGTGCAGTTCCAAATTCCTGCGAAGAAAGCCGGCCCTGGCTGGCCCGTGATCATGGTGCACGGATCCAGTCATACCGCGGCGTGCCTGGAAGCGACGCCGGACGGTCGTGAAGGGTGGTTTCCTTACTTCGTGCGCAAAGGCAACCCAACGTACATCGTCGATCAGGCAGGGCGCGGCCGCTCGGGATTCGACGAGTCTGTGATCCATGAGGGAGAGGTGAAGATCACCAAAGGTGACCTCGCAGGCGGCATGGAGTTGTTGCCGCGCATTGGGAGAATCCCCGACGATGGCGCGTGGACCAATTGGTTCGGCCACCTCGTGCCGGAAAATTCGACCATATTGAACGGCCACCTGATTCGACATGGCGACCCCGGCGATCCCAACCTCGACGACAAAGCCACGCCCCACGGCAGACCGTCATTCCCAACCGAGACGCAGGATCCCGATGCTGTTCGGCGAATGGGCGCCATTGGACCCACGCTTGGAGGACCGAGCGAGCACTTAGGTCTGGAGTACTACAAGCAACTGGTCCCGAACGCAGAAGTCACCCTTCCAGGATCGACGTGTGCGACCTGCGATCCGAAGGAGATCTCTCCCGCGAATACCTGGACGCCACAGAACCTCGCAGCGCTGGTCGAACGGCTCGGTGGCGCCATCGTGGCGACGCATTCGCAGTCGGGGATTATGGGACACCATATGGCTCGCATCCTGAAAGAGCGGGGCCATCTGGAGCTCTTGAAGGGATTGATCACGATCGAGGGATCGTGCTCGCTGTCAAATAGCGGACTCACGGCGGCGGACTTCGATAACATCCCGTATCTGGCTCTCAAGGGCGACTACACGCCAACAAGCACGGCGTGCCAGGGAACCGTGGACACCATCAATGCTCGGCGCACGTCGAAACTGGGAACCGCGAAAGCGGACTACGTGAAGCTCGACGACATCGGGATCCTCGGGGTGACCCACATGATGATGCTCGACGTGAAGAACCTGCAGATCGCCGACGTCATCCTGAACTGGGTCAGCCGTAACATTCGCGGGGGTAGGAAAGCCGAAACCACAGCCCGCCAGACGGTGCCGGAGCCCAAGACGGCGCCCGGTCGTTGATCGGGTTTCGTCCGCCTGGGTCGCGTAAGACGATGGCGCGGACCGGGCTTCGAATGATGCCGACGTAAAACGGCGAGAACTCGCGCGCGAACGTGCAGAATGTCCGCGGAGACAGCCCCTCGGTCCGTCCTGTTAGCGATCCCAGCGATCGTTTGCTATGTCCCGGCTCTGCGCGCCACGCGCGTCGATCCGACGATTGGGCTGCGCGGGGTCTGACCCCGACACAACCACATATTGTGTTGCGGGGTCAGACTCCTAATCCTGCCGGAGCGCCGTCATCGCGTCGACACGGCAGGCTCTCCGGGCGGGTACGATGCTCGCCGCCAGCGCCGACGCGGTTAGTACTGCCATCACGACGGCGTAGGTCGGCAGATCGACGCCGTGCACGCCGTCGACGAACTGCTGCAGCGCCCGGCTCGCCGCCATCGCGCCGGCAACGCCAACGCAGAGGCCGACAAGCACCATCCCGGCGCTCTCCCCCAGCACCATGCGCGTCACATCTGCCGCGCGCGCGCCGAGCGCCAGACGCACGCCGATTTCGGGCGTCCGCTCCGACATGAGATACGCGAGGACGCCGTAGAGGCCGAGGCTCGCGAGCAGCAGCGCAAGCGCCGCAAAGGCGCCGAAAAGCAGCAGCAGGAACCGCTGCCGCGCGAGCGACGCCGCGGCGAGATCCTCCAGCGTCTGCACCTGATACATCACCTGATCGCTCGTGCTGCCGCGAATCGCGTGCCGCAGAGACTCGACCAGTGTCCCTGGCGGAACGCCGGTCCGGACGACGATCGACATCAGCTGAGACCAGCGCCGCACCAACGGATCCGGCAGCTGTGCGAACGGGTAGTAGATCTGCGCGCGGACCGCCGCTTGATCGTCGCTGGCAAGACCCCAATGGCGGACGTGGCCGACGACGCCGACGATCCTGAACGACCCGGGCCCCAAATCCGGCAGCCACAGCTGACGGCCGACGACGTCCGGCCGGCCGAACGCCGTCTGCGCGAGTATGTCGTCGACGATGATGACCGGTTCGCTGCCCGCGCGATCGTGATCGTCGAAGAAGCGGCCGAACCGTATGCGCAACCCCATCACCCGTGCGTACTCCGGCGTGACGCTCGTCATGATCGCGCCCGGCCGTTCGGCTATCGGCGGCAGCGACGCCGACGTCCAGTACACGTTCTGGTTGTAGCCGGCGCGCATCGGCACGGTGTCGACCGCCGCGACGGCTTCCACGCCGGGCACCGTGCGGGCGGCGGCGAGTACGCCATCCCAGGCGGCTCGCGTCCGGGACGGATCGGCGAGCGCGGTCGGCGACACCGCAGTCCGAGCCACGAGCACGTTGTGCACGATGAAGCCGGCGTCGAGCGCCGTCAGGCGAAGGAGCGCGCGACCGAGCGCGCCCGCGCAGACGAGCAAGACGATCGCCAGCGCGATTTCCGCCGCGACGAACACGCTATGCAGGCGCCGCGATCCGCCGCGAATGGCGCGCCCGGCCGCGTGCAGCACGCGATCGAGGTGCCGCGCGGGGACGCGCAGGGCGGGAGCGAGGCCGAAGATCAGACTGCTGGTGAGTGACGCCACCACGGCGAACACGAGCACGCGCCAGTCGATAACGATGTCGTCGGCGCGCGGCAGCGTGCCAGGCCAGAATGCGATAAACGGCGCGACGCCCACCTTTGCCAGCCCGACGCCTGAAAGCCCCCCGGCAAGTCCAAGAACGGCTGTCTCCGTCAGACACTGCCGCATCAGCCGGCCGCGCCCCGCGCCGAGCGCCGCCCGCATGGCGAGCTCGCGCTCGCGAGAAACGGCGCGCGCCAACACCAGACTCCCGATGTTCGCGCACGCAATCAGCAGCACCAGCGCCACCGCGGCCAGGAGCAGCCACAGCGTCGCGCCGACATCGCCTACGTTCGGCCGGAGCGGCGACGCGATGAACGTGCGGCCGCGGTTCGAATCGGGGTACTGCTCGGCGAGCCGGCGCCCGACCAGCGTCAGCTCGGCCTGCGCCTGCTCGACCGTTGCTCCGGGCCGGAGCCGGCCCCACACCTGCACGCCGGGATGCGCGTTGCGATTGCGCAGCAGGCCGCGCGGATCGCTCTCAGGGTTGCCCAACAGCGTCACGATATCGGGCCGACCCGGCAGCCGAGCGTTCATCGACGTGACGCCGATGACGGTGTACGGCGTCGAATCGAAGACGAGCGGCGAGCCCAGAGGCGCCTCACGACTCCCCTGTCGGCGTGCCCAGAGGTCGGCGCTGACGATGGCGACCGGCAGCGCGCCGGCACGGCTGTCCTCGTCGAGGAACGTCCGGCCGCGATCGATCGCGATGCCGAGCATGCCGAGAAATCCCGGATCCACCTGGAGGCCGTTGACGTATTCCGGATCTCCCGATCCCGTCACTGTGCCGCCGTTGAAACGCCAGGCGTCGAGCGTCAGCGAGCGCGTGGTGCGCACGCAGTCCTGATAGTTCGGGTACGCGAACGACCAACGATTGCCGAAGTTGTTGCTCCAATCGGTCTGCTCGATCAGCGTCACGAGCCGCCCCGGATCGGGATACGCCAGCGGCTTGAGCAGCACCCCTTCGATGACCGTGAACATCAGCGTCGTCGCGCCGATGCCGAGCGCGAGCGTCGCCACGGCCACGGCCGTGAAGCCGGGACGGCCGACAAACATGCGCACGGCATAGCGCACGTCCTGAGTGAGATCGTCAAGCCAACGGGTACCGCGTGCGTCGCGGCACCCCTCTTTCACCTGCTCGGGCCCGCCGAGCGCGAGCCGCGCCTGGCGCCGCGCTTCGACGGGATCGACGCCGCGGGCCACAAGCTCCGCCTCCTGCTGCTGCACGTGGAACTGCAGTTCACGATCGAGCTGGACCTCGAGGCGATCGCGATTCAGGAGTCGGCGCAACCAGGTCATTCCGCACCTCCTGCGGAGAGCCGCAGAATGAGCCCCACCGCTTCGGCGAGCCGGCGCCAGCTGGCGGTTTCCGATTCGAGCGCCGCGCGCCCTCCGCGCGTCAGGCGGTAGAACTTGGCGTCGCGCCCCGTGTCGGTCGGCTTCCAGTCGGCGGCGAGCAGGCCGCGGTTCTCGAGCCGGTGCAGCGCGGGATAGAGCGAGCCCTGCGGAACCTGCACGACATCGCGCGACACCTGCTGCAGCCGCTGCGCGATCGCGTATCCGTGCACGGGCCCGAGCGCGACGACCTTGAGGATCAGCAGGTCGAGTGTTCCCTGCGGCAAATCGCTCTTTGGCGGCATCTATACCTCGTACTTCTACATGTTAGACCGGCGACGTGTAGAAGGGCAAGGCGTTTGTCGTAAGCTACGCCGATGCTCCACTCCAGACGCCGCGTCCTCGCGCTCGCGCTCGTCGTCTCCGTCGTCATCGCGACGCTCCGCGCCGCCGATCCGGTGAAGCCGCCCAATGTCCAATAACTCGATCGGCGTGCTGGTAATGTCCGAGAACCCGATCGATGTCCTGGCGAGTCAGATCTGGACGCGCGTGGGCTAAATGCTCAGTTTGCGTCGGCGAAGCCCGCAAGCGTGTGAGCAACCTTTGGCTGAGCTTTCGGAGTTGACGCAAGTCCGGTTCAGCTGTTGACGAAAAAGAAAGGAGTTTGCGGCGGTCAGGAGAATCCCGACGGCGCGGTCGCTCAAGCAGACGGCCAAAACCCGTGTCCCGGGTCAGTCAGAGTTGCCGATGAATAGCCTGGGCCGTAGGCGACGAGAACTCGCGCTCGAAAGTGCAGAATGTCCGGGGAGACAACTCGGACTAATTGCGGAGTACAACTCCCAGACACCCACGCGGAACTCACACGCTCAAGCCATCAGCGGATCGTGAGCTTCTGCACCCGAAAGTTGCCGACTTCGCCGACGTAGAGCGTGTTCTCGGTACGGCAGTCGATCGCGTTCACAGTGCCGAATTCTTTCGGCAGCTTGCCCGCCCGGCCAAACTTTCCCATCATTGTCCCGTCCAGGCGCATCTTGTAGATTTCGCCGCCGGAATCGAGATCGGTCGGGAGATTCGAATTCGACACGTACATGACCTGGTTCGCGCCCGGGGTGATGCAGATCGCCTGCGCGTTGCCGACGTTTTTGATCTCGGCCTTGAACGTGCCGTTGTTGTCGAACACCTGGATCCGCGCGTTGCCCGCATCGGCCGCGTACACGTTGCCCTGCGCATCGACGGCGATGCTGTCGACGCCGGCGAACTGACCGGGCGCCGTGCCTCTCTGGCCCCACGACTTGACGAACACACCGTCCTTCGAAAACTTCGCGACGCGCGCGTTGCCGCGGCCGTCGGCAACGAAGATGTTGCCTTGCACGTCCCACGCGACATCCGTTGGACGGTTGAAGACGTCCTGCGGAGCGCCAGCTCCGGGCGGACCACCGCGACCACGGCCGCCGCCTTCGCCGCCGCGGCCGATAGCGTCACCGCGACCGCCACCCTCGCCCCCGCCACCTCCGGTCCGGCCGCCTGGATTCTGGATCGATTCGGGCTTCCGTCCGAGCAGGATCGCGACGCGGCCCTGCGCATCGAACTTCATCACCATCGATGAATACTCGTCGACGACCCAGAGGTTGTCCTGCGGATCGACGCGAACCTGCGCGGCGAACAGAAACCCGTAGACGCCCTGGCCGATCTCACGAGTGAATTTGCCCGTGCGATCGAACTGGAACAACCGCGAGCCCCCGTGCACGAATGGACGCGCCGACGCTAGCGACATCGTCGGGTGGCCGGTCCGCGTGTAGACGAAGATGTCGCCGCGCGAATTGGTCGCGACGCCGCCGACTTCGCCGAAGTAGATGTCGTCCGGCAGCGTCACTGGATTCACGGAATCGAAATTCATCGTGGGCGCGCCGCTCTGTGCCGACATCCGGTTCGACGGCAGGACGGCAGCGGTGAACAACGCGAGCGCGAGCTTCATGGATGCGTGCTTCATGATGCGCTCCCTTATCAGCGGGCTGCGCTCGGACGCGCCGGCAACGGCTGCAAGATGTATTTCTGCACGCGCCACGATTCGATCTCGCCGAGAACGACCTCGTTCGGATTGCGGCAGTCCAACATGTGAACGACCTGGAATCCGGGCGGATTCTTCCCCGGCTTGCCGAACTTGCCGAGCACGCTTCCATCCAGCTCGGTCTTGTAGATCTCGCCGGTATTGTCCCACGACCCTGGTGGATTGCCGTTTGGGTTCGAATTGGAGAAGAACACGTACTGATGGGGCCCCGGGGAGATGCACAACGTCCACCCTGTGCCGAGACTGGTGACTTCCTTGATCGGCTTAAGATTGTTGTCGAGCTCCTGGTACCGATTGTTCGACCGATCCGCCACCCAGACGTGGCCACGCTCGTCGACCTGCAACCCGTGCGGCAGATTGAACTCGCCGAGCGCGGTACCGGCTTTCTCGCTGCCGGCCTGCGCCACGAAGCGGCCGTTCTTGTCGTACTTCACGACGCGGTTGTTGCAGTAGCCGTCGGAGATGAAGATGTTCCCCTGCGGATCCCAGCCCACGTCCGTCGGCCGACAGAGAATGTATTTCTGCGCGGGGGGATTCGGGCCGGCCGGTGCGATAACCGGCCCGTCGACCGCCGGCGGCCTGCGGCCGATCACCATCATCACCTTGCCCTGCGGGCTGAACTTGGTGACGAGATTGGTTCCTTCGTCGACCGTCCAGATGTTCTCTTCTTTGTCGACGCGGACCGAGTGGGCGAACTCGAACCCGTAGTAGCCCTTGCCAATCTCCCTGATGAAGGCGCCGTTCTTGTCGAATTCGAACAGCCGTGTCGTATCGCGCCGGTGGTACACGTAGATGTTGCCTTTCGAGTTCGTGGCGACGGCCACCGACTCGCCGAGGTTTTCCCCGGATGGAAGCTTGAGGAAATTCGGGACGGACGTGAACGGGATGTCCGGGACGCCCGCAATCGTGGCTTTCGCCTGAGCGAACGCGGAACCAGGGGCGGACAAGACGGCGGCGGCGCACGCGGCAGCGAGACATCGTTTCATTGGAACGCCTCGGCGGGGAGCCTACATCAGGTCCATCGCCGCTTCAATCAGATCCGGAAAGCCGAGCTGTCCCCACGGACATTCTGCATCGTCCGGCGCGAGTTGTCGTCGCTGCGGCGGACCGTCTCGAGTCGGCGGCCGCCCGCCACGTCCGAGGAGTTGAGCAGCGTGACCGAACGGCAGGTGGTCCTCCCATGACGAAACCGCCGTTCAGCCGGGACGATTCAATTACTGCTGACGCTCGTCGGTCGGACCCGAATCGGGCCGCGCGTTTCACCGATGCCGCCGCCGGCAACGATGCTGGTAGAGACAGCTCGCAAAGATCCAATCCGCCCGCTGAGTCCCTGGCCGCGTGCCTCAGTGATGTCTCACTTCGGGAGGGCAACACCACGGCTGCCAGGAACAATCCATTGAAAGACAGTCGGTTCTGACGCCTGGCCGAAAACGCCCTCGGCATTCCAAACACCGGATGCTCAGGGCCGGAAGGTTGCTACTGTAAGTTATTGTATATCAACGTGTTGTCGTGCCGGTAGCTCGAGTGAGAACCTGCTGTAATCGCAAACGTCGGTCGGATCAGGTTTTTGCGGATCAGAATCACGCCTCGAGCTTCTCGAGTTCGTCGAAATGCGCATCATCATGCGCAACATCGACGCCGTGTACCTTCGCGCAAGCAAACACGAGGATGTCGACCAGCGGAACCGTGATCCCACCTGCGCGGCCACGATCTGCAAGGCGGATAGCGCGCTCCCAGACTTCGGAGGAAATCTCGTAATCCGTCAGCACGTTCTCATACTCCCGAAGAGTCTTTCGCTCGGCGTCATTCGTCACGCCGCGCCAGAGCTCAAGTCGCACCGGCGGACACCATGCGGCGTCACCACTGGTTAGCAGCCCATTGACATGATCCCGCTTGGCGGGATCTCCGCTCTTTCGAAGCTGATGGACCCAAAAGGAGCTATCGACGAGAACGGCCATGGAGTTCGCGGTCGTTCTCGCGGTCGACTGCCTCGATTTGGTCATTGGTCGGGAAGCGATCGCTGAACGTACCGGAATATCTGACGAGCTCGGCCATTCGGCGTCGCCGATTGAACTCAGTCAGCACTCTGACCACAGCCTCGCGCTTTGTCTTCGCTTTGGTGAAGCGCATCGCTTCCTTTAGTTCATCTTCAGGAATATCAATCGTCGTCTTCATGCTTCCATTGTGACGTATTGTGGAATCCAGATCAAGGCATTCTGGAATCTGCGCCTGGAACGCGTTGGCGGCGTCGATGGCCGATTAGGAGTGCCGTGAGCTTCTTCACGCGTTGCCGCAATTTCAGGTGTCGCCCGAAAAAAACAACGCCGGTTCCGTTCACGCCCGGGTCGCGTAGGACGATGGCGCTGGAGCGGGCTTCGAATGATGCCGACGTCTCCATCGTCCCCCTAAAATCCGTACGGCGGGTTTTCCCCGGTACGGCTCAAGGCTGGCGTATCAGACCGAGCGTGCCCGCGCCGCCGGATGGTAAAGCCAGCTCCCGGCATAGCAACCCTTGCTGCGCAGTTGGCTCGCGTCCTTCGTGCTCTCCGTAGCGAACAAGGACCTTCGCTCGGTGTCGCAGCTCGCTGGGTTAGAGAAATGCTCGGTTTCACGGACAAGCTGTGGATCATCGCGCTGGTCGTCACCTATAGCGCATTCGTCGCATGCGTGACCGCGGTGATTTTCGTCGCCGGAAACTGAGCCGTACCGACGGTTGAGGCGCTTTCGCGCTCGGCGCTTAGAAACCTTCTCTTGAGCTCCAGCAAGCTTGAAAAACGACTGTCACACCAGACGCGCTGTAAGCGGCGGCCCGATGTGCGGCCCTGCGAAGATGATTCGCCGAAGCGAAGCCCGCCATTTCTTGACTTCGCTAGCGTACTTTCCACGAACATAACCCTTGTCGCGAGGCGATGCAGGAGCCGTAGTGCGGTAAATCCGCATGCTGCGTGCGACGCGGCGGGAGCTGGAGACGGAGCTACGGATTCTCGTACTCGGGCACGAAGGGAGAAATCCCGGACACGGCCAAGGAGACACCTACGGGCTCCCGCGCCAGCTCTCGACGCTACCGGGGTGAAGTTTCAGGTCAGACGTGTTAGCGGCGGCTCGCTTCGCTACTCGGGCGCTTCTGAGTTTGGGAGCTAGCGCTTATCGCTAACGCGATCGTTGACCAGTTCGTCGCGGCTGCCGAGATCCATTGGTCGACGCCGTGCGGGAAACCGCTGTCAAACGGGATTTGTGTTGGGATCGAACGCGTCTTGACCCACCACGATCCGTCGATCATCTGACGAGTAAGGAGAAAGCGGACGCCGCGTTGATACACCGGGTCGCTCACAGCCATGCCAGCCTCGTGCAACGCCACGAGCGTCTGTCCGGTCCCATACGCGTCGGTTGGGAGCCACTGCAACTGGGACCAACCGCCATCCGGTTGTTGTTCGGCAGCGATCGCTCTCATCGTCGTAGCCACGGTTTGTTTGTCTGCACCGGACCAGACGAGCCCCATCAAACGCATGTTCCGTTCTTCACTGGTCCGTGCGGGCGCATGGATCAACCAGTCTTGGGCAGCACGAATCGCGAGCGCTGCCGCGTGTGTGTGGCTCTTCGGCGTGTACAACCCGAGTGCGCGCACGGCTGTCGCTGTTGCCGTCAATTCGGTGAATTCGATCGGCGGCCGGTGAGCACCGAGCCGCCAGTGGCCATCCGGCAGCTGATTGTTCAACAAGAAAATCGTCATCGCGTCTGTTGTCGCATCAGCCGGGTACTGCTCGGCGTGCATGCCCATCAACGTGTAGCCGACGACAAATGGCGTATCCGCGAGCACCATGCCTTGCAGCGCGCGTTCGCGCCAATCAGCTTGTCGAGCCGCAATCAGCTTCAGTTGCCGTTCAGCAATGCGCTCGTCAACCGTGAAGCCGTTTTTCCGCGCCGTCGCGACCGCCATCGCCGTCAGCGAGTTGTGGTGACAGGAAACGCAGCCGGTATTCTGCAAGAAGATCACGTCCGTCTTCTGCAGCAGCGGCAAGCTGCGCTGAACGGCTTCCTGAATGGAGTGTGCAAGAACAGGTCGCGGTGCTGTCGATGGCCCGTACGTTGCTGGTGCGCTGCCGCGAGCCTCGGCACCGGCCTTGCGCAACGCAGCCACGACCGGTGTCTCGCCACGGTCTAGCGCGAAGCTCAGGGCTGTTCTGCCGTCGCGGTTCGTCGCGTTCACCTCGGCACCATGCGACAGTAGCAAGGCGACGGTGTCTGGCCTCACGAACTCGGACGCGGCGGCGCCAATCAGCGCCGTGTTGCCGCGTGCATCCCTCGCGTTGGCGTCTGCGCCGCGTTCGAGCAGCAAGCGCACGGCTGCTGGATCATCTCGGCGAACCATCTGTGATAGTGCTGCACCCAAACCCTGTTTCGAGATTACTTTCAGCGCCAAATCGATGCAGCTGTCACATGTGGTCAGGAACGCCCAATAGACCGCGCCCGCTCCTGGCTCCTTTGCCCCGCGATCGATCAGCAGCGCCATTGCGTCGACGTTTGCCGTGCGCGCCGCCAATGCAAGCGTTGAGAAGTCCCCTGACCGCGTCGCATCATTGGGTCGTGCCCCGCGATCCAGCAGCACCTGCAGGACGGCGAGCGGCGTTCGCTGTGCGGCCGCAATCGCAAGGGCGGTCCGCCCTTCGTCCGAGCGAGCGTTCACGTCAGCCCCGCGATCGACTAGGAGGCGGATCTTGCCGGCATCAGCAACGGCCCACATCAGCGCTGTTGCGCCAGCATCGTTTCGCGCGTTCGGATCCGCTCCGTGCGCAAGAATGGCTTGCATGGTGGCTGTGTCGCTGTACAACGCCGCATACATCAGGGGCGTCGCGCCACCGGGCCCGCGCCGATTCACCACATCGGGCTCTCGTTCAAGCATTTGCAACGCGGCTCTGACGTCGCCCTCACGAATCATCGCCATCAACTGTGTCGCCTTTGGATCGGGAGGGGTGATTACAGGTTCGTTCGCAAACGCTTCGGGCCACAGAGCGCCCTCATCGAGCCAGGCTTTGAACGTCGCGATGACGTCGTCACTCAGTCGCCCGGTCGGTGGCATCTGTGCGAATCGACCGCCCCCGAGCAGCCGAGCATACAAATGACTCGTTGCGCTACTGCCCGGCACGATGTCGTTAGGATCACGGCCTCCGCGGAGCGCCCAACTCTTACGATCGAGGCGGAACGCGCTCATTTGCTGTTCCGGTCCGTGGCAACCGAGACAATGTTGTTGGATCAGCGGAGCGACATCTTTTTCGAAATCAATGTGCCGAGGTGTCTGACCTGCAGCTGAACGCACGGAGATCACCGCCGCGAAGGTTCCGATCGCAATGCGCCGCATCATCGTGTTCTCGTGTCGCACTATTTCGGCGATGTGCTGAATGGTCACGTCAGTGTATACGCGCCCGGACGCCGTGCTGTGCGAAAACGTGGCCGAAGGGAGGTTCCAGAAAATCGCCGTTACAACGTCGTCGGAACCTCCGCCGAGCTACCTCCAGGGACATTCTGCACCCTTCGGCGCGAGTTGTCGTCTCTGCGGCGGACGGTCCTGCCGCTCGAGGAGTTGAGCGGCGTGAAGGAACGGCCGATGATCCTTATCCATGCCGACCGCGACCTGCATGCAGCAGCGCCCTCTCCGCTTTTAGCGCGGGAGCGCTTGATCGGATGTAGATGAACGTGTCTTCGGCCGTGATGCCGAGCTCCTTATCAGTCTGCTGGGGGATCCAGTACCCAACGTTCGTGATTCCGTGTCGCGCTAGATGGCTGCAGTGCGGCTCGCGAAGCGCTCCGCGAGCGGGTCCCGCTTGCCGGGTTGCACTTTGTAGCCACGGAGTTCGTAGAATCCAATCGCCTTCTTCTCCTGCGCGTATCCCAATCCTATTCCGACCGCGCCGAATGACAGCCCCAGAACAGCGAGAAGGCAAACGCTGCTCAGAGACGCCGACGGATTTCTTGCTAGGCACAGCTACTTGAGCGCAGACAGGGTTGGCCCCGAGGCGCCTCGCGGCAGCAGACTCGGTCCTGATCGTGTGAACATGCTCGCCGCATCGATCTTCGGATCGACGAGCACGCCGACGAAGCAGTTCTGCATTTCGTCCCAGTTCTGATCGCCCCAGTAGATCGTCTTGTTCGCGTCGGGATTGAACTTGTTGGCGGTGGAGTTGTCGAAATGCGCGACGCCGATGATGCGCGTGCCTTTCGGCAACGACTTCGGCTCCTCGAGATCGTATCCCATCTGCCAGTTGAAATCCCATTTCGCCTTGAACACCGTTTCTGTGTTGCCCGTCGGATACACGAGCCGCAGCTCGTAATCCTTGCCGCGCAGATGCATATGCGGCTGAACGTATACGAGCTTCATGTCGACGTTCGTCGTCATCTCCGAGACGATCTCGGCATTGCCGTCGCGCGGCGGAATCGCCAGGTTGGCTGCCGTGGGGCCATTATGCATGACGTACCGCAGTCTGGGTGTCTTCTTCGCGAAGACGAGACCGACGCGGGATCGGTCGGTCGCAGCCTTCCCGGTCGCGGTGTAATGCAGATTGAAGACGAGGTCCGATCCTCTCGGAACGAACTTCGCCGATTCGAACTGATTGAAATCCTGCGGACCCAGCCCCGGGTTGAATTTGCCGAGCGTCTCTGGAGCCTGTTTTTCCGTCCCTCCGATACTCGTCGTTTCGTACGCTTCGCCCGGCACTGCATCTTTCATGAAGTCCGAGTCAGGCGGACGGACCAGGACCCGGCCGTGATGTAGCACCTGCGGATTTCCGGGACGCATCTCCGCCGCGACCACCCACACGTCTTCCGGAAAATTCACCTTCACCAGAATGTTCTGGTAGTTGACCGTGCCGGTCGCCGGGACGTTAAACTCCCTCGGCATCTCGATGATCATGTCCGGCTCGATACTCCATCCGTCGTGAAAGGCCATCGGCGCCGGCTTGTCCTTCGCGTCACCTTCC
Source organism: Vicinamibacterales bacterium (assembly GCA_035510155.1). Taxonomy (GTDB): domain Bacteria; phylum Acidobacteriota; class Vicinamibacteria; order Vicinamibacterales; family CAVVIG01; genus DATKHR01. The sequence continues at coordinate 832 of DATKHR010000046.1, read as the reverse complement.
ACTGCGCCGCCGTCGACCCAGGCGCTGAGTGTCGCGATGTCCGCGTCGGTCAGTCGCTTATCGTTCGCGAAATGACCGTACGCCGGATCGGCAAACCATGGCGGCATCTGCCGCTTCGCGACTGCGACTTTGATCGCCCTCGCCCATGGCCGCACGTCTTGGTACGTGAGGAACGACATCGGCGCGATCTCTCCGGGCCGATGGCACGCCTGACAGTTCTTCTGCAGGATCGGCAGCACCTGTTTGTTGAACGTCACCCCTTCGGCGTTGGAATCCTGTTGCGGCACTGCGTGGATCGATGCCGTCACCGTTCCCAGCATCAGCAGGGCGCCCAGCGGAGCCATCTGTCTCAAGTGCATAACGCCTCCTGCGAGATTTCAGACAATAGAAGATACTAAGGCCATTCCAGGGTTCGCAGGACACCGTACTGTCCGGTCCGACCTTCCGGTTATTGCGGAGTAATAATGAACGCCGCAGGGCCTCCGATGTTGTCCGTAAGTTACTGATTTTAAAGTTGTAATTGGCTCCTCAGGCTGGAGTCCTATGAAGCCGGTCGTTGTCAAGCCCCCCGGTTTTCTTCAGCGCGTAAGCAACCTCCATCGAGCCGCCGAGCAGCCCCCAACCCAAGAGCGGGGTCTGCGCAGGCGGCGAGTCACTGACGCCGAAGTCATCCAACACAGCCGAACCCGCCGCGCGAGCGGCAGCTAGAAACTCCAGCCAATCTTGATGGACGCCTCGGCGATGGCCGCGCGAGGTTCGTACACCCGGCTGCCGACGACGGCTTTCGTATCGCCAGCGATCTGCCAGTGACCCGCCGCCCAAGGGTTCAGGT
>DATKHR010000045.1:0-8546 GCA_035510155.1 Vicinamibacterales bacterium | reverse complement strand
GTAGTGGCTGTTGTCCGCACCTTGGCAGGACCGAACAAGCGGCGCGGGCTCTACTTGCAGATTGGAACCCTCGGTGGTATGGCGGTCGGTATCGCTGCGGCCTCTCTCATATCCCGATGGGTCATGACGGACCTTTCTGTCATTCTGGCCTGTTTCGGAATCCTTGTCGGTTGGGGCGTTGCGTGGCCCTTCGTCCGGCGCATTCCTCGCGAAGCCAACTGACCCGCTGCCGCCCGGTCTCGTAACCGTCCCCGAACATTTCTGTCTCAGCCCGTCATCTCCACTGCATCGTGCTCGGCCTCGTCGACGTTGATGTCGACGCTCGACAGCACCGCATTGCAGGCGGCAATGAACGCGTAGGGCGCGCGCTGTAGCGCATGTGCTACAATATGTCGGCATGAGTCGACGGATCACGCAGCGCGAGCTTCGCAATGAAAGCGGCCGAATCATGCGAGCGCTGGACAAGGGGCAATCTTTCGTCGTGACGCGCAACGGTGTGCCTGTCGGTGAGCTGATCCCATTACGCCGGCGGCAATTCGTACCGGCCGAAACCGCTGTGGCGGTGTTCGCGGGAGCACCGCGAGTGGCACCCGCCCGCTTCCGAAGAGATATCGACAGCTTGATCAACCAGGACCCCACACCGCGTGCCTGACCGACGCCGCGGCCGCGGGCTGATCGACACCTCGGTCGTGATCGATCTCGAGCAGATCGATGCCGCGGCGTTGCCGGAAGAACTCGCTGTCTCTGCGGTGACGATGGCCGAGCTGGCAGCCGGGCCGCATGCGACCGCTGATCCTGCCGAACGCGCGCGGCGGCAGGACCGGTTGCAGCGAGGTGAAGCGACGTTCGAGCCGTTGCCAGTCGACAGTGAAACAGCCCGGGCGTACGGACGCGTGTACGCGGCCGTGACGGCCACGGGTCGTAAGGCGCGGGGTCGTCGTGCGATCGATTTGCTTATTGCGGCCACCGCGCTGGCGACGGGCTTGCCTCTCTATACGCGCAATCCGGACGATTTCGCTGGGCTCAGCGGCATGATTGAGATCGTGTCGGTCTGAACCTGTGTGCTCGCCAAAAACTCCATCCAGCCAGAATCATCTAACCGTAGTACCAACGTTGAGGCAAACCTCGGAACGGGAAGCCGACGCATGCCTCCGGAACGGATCCTTCCTGGGCCTCGCGGTCAAACTTTCTGTCCGGGCCACCGGGTTGTGGGCACGATAGGCGTTTCGCGAGTGGTAGACAGGAACGAGAGGTCCTGACTATCACCGATCGAACATAAGGTCGGAGATGGGGCTTCGCTGGCTAGTTCGCGCTTTTTCGCTCGCGCGAGAACGTGATCCTGGGGTTCGCGTCAGGACTGTGTCAACGGCGCCACGACAGCGAGCGTCAGAATGAGAGTAGGTGTACGTATGGTCGTGTTGTAATGTGCTCCGCGTGATTTCGTCGACGATCGCTCATTACCGCGTCATTTCCAGCCTTGGCGCCGGCGGGATGGGGGACGTCTATCTCGCCAAAGACACGCGGCTCGAGCGGCTGGTCGCGCTCAAGTTCCTCCCTGCTGCGCTGACCAGAGATCTCACGCGGCTCCGGCGCTTCGAGCACGAGGCTCGCGCCATTTCCGCGCTCAACCACCCCAACATCGTCACCATCTACGAGATCGGCGAGGCCGACGTCGGGCGGTTCATCGCGCTCGAGTACGTGAAAGGCAGAACGCTTCGGGCCTTCATTGGCGGACAGCGGGGCGTCGAATCGATCGCGCCGATCGGACGGCAGGTCGCGACGGCGCTCGGCGTCGCGCACGACGCCGGCATGATTCACCGCGACATCAAGCCGGGAAACGTCATGATCCGAGACGATGGCTACGTGAAGGTGTTGGATTTCGGACTCGCGCGTCTGGGCGCGGGCGACGCAGCGAGCGACTCGACCGCTGAGACCGAGATCCAGACGAAGCCCGGCACCCTCGTGGGCACGGTCGCGTACATGTCGCCTGAGCAGATCAGGGGCGAAGCCGTCGACAGCGCGGCCGACGTGTATTCGCTCGGCGTCGTCTTCTATGAGATGGCGACCGGACGGAGACCGTTCCAAAGCGGCTCCGAAGTGAGCCTCATGTATCACATCGTTCACGACACTCCGCTGCCGCCATCAAGGTTCAACCGCGAGCTGCCGCCGCCGCTCGAGACGCTGATCGTCCAGATGATGGACAAGAACCCGCGCCTCCGTCCCACCGCGGCCGAAGTAACTGTGGCACTGAGCAGCGAGGCGCGCCCGACGTCGGCGGCTCTCGCGAGGTCGACAAGGTCCGTCGCCGGACGGAGCACTGTCGGTCGTGCCGCCGAGCACGCGAAACTTAGCGCAGCGTTTCAGGCGGCGAGCGCGGGGCACGGCGTCATGCTGTGCGTGACCGGCGAAGCCGGACTCGGCAAGACGACTCTCGTCGAAGAGCTGCTGGCCGACATTCGGCAGACAACGCCGGCGGCGCGGATTGCGCACGGACGTTGTTCGGAACGGCTGGCGGGCGCCGAAGCCTATCTGCCGTTTCTCGAAGCGCTCGACAGCCTGATCCACTCGAGCCCGGCGCTCGCGCGCGTGATGAAGGCGACGGCGCCGTCGTGGTACGTCGAGCTCGCGACGTCGCACGACGGATCGGTCGAGCGCCTGATCAAAGAGTCACCGGCCGTCTCGCAGGAGCGCATGAAGCGAGAGCTGGCGGTCTTTCTGCAGGAGGCGTCGAGCTCCAGCCCGCTCGTCCTGTTCTTTGACGATCTGCATTGGGCGGACGCCTCGACCGTCGACATCCTCGCGTACCTGGGGACCAGGCTCGCCGCGATGCCGATGCTTGTTGTCGCCGCTTACCGATCGTCGGAGATGCTGCTGCACAAGCATCCGTTCCTCGCCGTGGCGCTCGACATGCAGGCGCGCGGCGTCTGTCAGGCCCTGCCGCTCGAGTTCCTGGCGCGCGAGGACATCGACACGTATCTGGCTCTGGAGTTTCCAGGGAACTCGTTTCCGAAGCAGTTCGCGGCGATCCTCTACGCGAAGACCGAGGGTAACCCGCTTTTCCTCACTGACGTCGTCCGCTACCTGCGCGACAGAAAAGTGATCGATCAGGACGGCGGTCGATGGGCGCTCGTGCAAACGGTTCCGGAGATCGAGAACGATTTGCCAGAAACCGTGCGCAGCATGATTCAGCGCAAGGTCGCGCAGCTGGACGACGCGGATCGCCGTCTGCTGGCGGTGGCCAGCGCGCAGGGGTACACATTCGATTCGGCGGTGGTGGCGCGCGCACTCACGATGGACGCGGGAGACGTCGAGGAGCGTCTGCTGTCTCTCGATCGGATGCACGGCTTCGTGAAGTACCGCAAGGAGGATGAGCTGCCCGACCAGACGCTGACGCTCAGGTATCAGTTCGTGCACGTGCTCTATCAGAACGCGCTCTACGCGACGCTGACGCCGAGTCGCCGGGCGTCGTTGTGCGCGACGGTCGCCAACGCGCTCGTCAGTTTCTACGGGGACGAGAGCTCCACCATCGCGTCGGAGCTCGCGTTCCTTTTCCAGGCGGCGCGCGACTGGCCGCGCGCGTCGGAGTACTTTCTCAAGGCGGCGCGCAACGCCGCACGCATCTTCGCGAACCATGAAGCGATTTCGCTGTGCCAGCGCGGGCTCGACATGACGCGCAAGATGCCCGAGTCTCCCGAACGGGCGCGGCAGGAGCTGAAGCTGTACATGACGTTAGGCCCCTCGTTGATGACGGTGCGGGGATTCGCGGCCACGGAAACCCTTCAAACGTTCCTGCGCGCCGAGCCGCTATGCGCGCAGACGGGAGACGCGGCACAGCTGTTTCGCGTTCTGTTCGGGCTTGCCATTGTGTCCGTGGTGCGCGCGGAGTACGCGAAGGCTCGCAGCTTCTCGAAGCGATGCCTGGAGCTCGGCGAGCGCACCGGCGATGCCGCACTGCTGGTGCAGGCCCATTGGGTGCTGGGACTGAGCCTTCAGTTCATCGGCGATTTGGTCACAGCGCGGTACCACCTCGAGCGGAGCATCGCGCTCTACGATCCGGGGCGGCATGCCGCGCACGTGTTTCTATACGGCAAAATTCTCAACCATGTGCACCTGGCGCGCGTGCTGCTCTATCTCGGATATCCCGACGAGGGCCAAGCCCTGATGCTCGAGGGGCTGCGCGCCGCGGAGACGATGCGCCATCCGCTTGGCCTGTGCAACGCACTGTCGGTCGCGGTCACCATGGAGGCGTTTCACCGCCACACGGGCAGGATCCTCGAGATGACCGACACCATGCGATTTCAGGCCGACGAGCATGGGCTGCCATATTACGCGGGGCTCGCGACGATCATGCGCGGGTGGGCGCGTGCGATGCAGGGCGAGGTGGACGCGGGCGCGGCCGAGATGACGGCAGGACTTGCGGCTCACCGCAGCGTCGAGACCGAGCAGCAGCGCGCGTACCATCTGATGCTGATGGCCGAAGCGCTGTGCGAGGCGAATCGGTTGGACGACAGCAGCCGCGCGCTCGATGAAGCATTCGCGACGACCGATCGAACCGACGAACGGATGTGCGAAGCGGAGCTGCACCGGCTCCGGGGCGAGGTGCTCGTCAAGCAGGGGCGCCTCGAGGACGCCGCGGTCTCGTTCCGCCGGGCGCTGGAAGTTGCTCGTGCGCAGGGTGCGCGCGGATTCGAGGCGCGCGCCTCGGCGAGCTTGAAGATGGCTAGCGGCTAATGGCAGATGGTTGATGGGCCATCGTCCGGTGGCACCTGCGGCGGTCCCGCCGTCGAGCATCGTGAACTCGACTTCGAACGCCCTTCCCATCGGCGTAGACGTGACCCACTGTGCCCGCGTCGCCCGCTTCGAGGCCCTCAGCCGGTACGCGCTCGGTCAGAACGATTCGATCGTGCGCCCTGATTATTTCGAATTGTCACCCCTTGCCTGGATATGTCGGTTGCGAACATCGCACATATCTACGATCTGGACGAATCGAAGGAAGGTCTTGACGTCGTTATTCACTGAACTCTACACTTAATGTGTATGAAACGTACAAATCTTGTGATTCGTGAGGAACTGCTGGAAGAGGCCACCAAACTGAGCGGTGAACGAACGTATTCGCGTGCTGTCGAACGAGCGCTCGAAGATTTTGTCCGACGAATTAAGGCACGTCGGATTCTGGAGTTAGCGGGCTCCGGTTTGTGGGACGGCGATTTGGCGCGGATGCGCGCCGATCGATCGGCACCGAAGCGTCAGGGGACGACCAGTCGTGGTGCTCGTTGACACATCGGTCTGGGTCGAGGTCTTTCGACGCGGGGCATCGTTTCAATTGGCATCCGTAGCAGATCTGGAAGAAGTTGTAACCTGTCTCCCCGTGATTCAGGAAGTGTTGCAAGGTTTCCGCGACGAACGCGCATTCTTGCTCGCTCGGGAGTCGATGTACGCGTTGCCCGTCGTCGAATCGCCTCTTGAGCGCACCGTGTTCGACGAGGCTATCGACTTGTTCCGTCGCGGGCGGCAGGCCGGACTAACGGTGCGATCAAGCGTCGATTGCCTCATTGCCGCATGTGCGCTTCGCCACGGGTTGACGGTTCTGCATCGCGACCGGGACTTTGGCCAACTTTCCCAGATTTCGCCGCTTGAGGCCCACGACATTCGTACATAGGTTGCAGTGGTCGTGCCGAGTAATTGCGGAGGGCAGGTCGATCTTCGCGCAGCGCAGCGGCTCGAACCGACGGCCGAAGTAAAATGAAGGATCTCTTCTGAGCGAGTACAACAATGCGCCTAAGTCGTCGCGACTCGATTCTGGCCGCGAGTCTCTGGATCGTCACAAGTTGGGTCGTCGCGGTGGCGCAGCGCCCACTGCCGAGCTTGCCCCTCGATCCGCCTCATGAACGCGGCGCCAGCGTCACGCCCGCCTACGAAGGCTGGTACCCGAACCCCGATGGCACGTTCAGCATGCTCATCGGCTACTACAACCGGAATACCAAGGAGGTCCTGGACATTCCAGTGGGGCCCAACAACCGCGTTGAGCCCGGTGGCCCCGATCAAGGGCAGCCGACGCACTTCGAAGTCGGACGGCAGTGGGGAGTGTTCGTCGTCAAAGTGCCGAAGGATTTCGGCGCGAAGACGGTGATCTGGACCATCGTGTCCAACGGTGAGGCCCAATCTGTTCCGTTCACGCTCAACAAGGGTTACCCCGTCAGTCCCTTCAAGGAGCTCGGCATGGGCAACCAGCCGCCGATTCTCGCTTTTTCACCGGGCGGCCCGAAGGTCACCGGTCCGCCGACGGGCGTTTCCGCCAGCTTGACGGGAAGCGTGAACCAGCCAGTACCCATCAACGTCTGGGTTGAAGATCCAAAGGCTCCGGGAGAAGCGGAGGCGCCAGCCGCCGGGTTCGGGCTCCCGCCCGGCTCCATCGCCACCATCTCACTCCACAAGTTCCGGGGGCCCGGAACCGTGGTCTTCGACAAGCTACGCGTTCCCGTTCCGAAGCAGGGCGACATGGTCACATTGACAGTCACTTTCTCGGCACCAGGCGAATACCTGCTGCGTGTCCAGGCCAACGACGAATCGGGCGAAGGCGGCTTCGGTTTTCAATGCTGTTGGACCAACACTTACGTGAGAGTGACTGTGCGGTAGAATCTAGCTGGAGCACGAAGATGACAGAATCGAAATCCAGCAGGGCGCGGACCGTGGCGTTCGGCGCGTGCGTACTGACCGGCGCTCTCGTCTTGCCGGGGGCTGCTGCCGCAGCCGACGCCGCCAAGACGCCGCCCACGTTCACCAAGGACATCGCACCGATTTTCCAGGATAAGTGTGAGGCATGCCACAGGCCCGATTCGATCGCGCCGATGTCGCTTATGACCTTTGCCGAGGCGCGACCGTGGGTGCGATCGATCAAGGCTCGCGTGACGGATCGCCAGATGCCGCCGTGGCAAATCGATCGGACCGTCGGCATTCAGAAATTCAAAAACGACCGATCGCTGACCGATGGTCAGATCGATACCATCGTCCGATGGATCGATGCCGGCGCGCCGCAAGGCGATGCCAAGGACATGCCTCCGGCCAAACAGTGGCCGGACGATCAGGGTTGGAACTTCGCCGCGGCGTTCGGGCAGCAAGGTCCGGACCTGATCATCAAGTCTTACGACTTCACGATGCCGGCGGTCTCGCAGGACGTCTGGGACAAGCGTGTCACCCCGTCAGGGATCACCGAGCCGCGATGGGTGCGCGCGATCGAGATCCGCCCCGAGACGGTGAAGGGGCGCAGGATCACGCATCATGCGATCGCATACCTCGAACAGAACGAGCCTGGCGTCCCAACGGTACCGGGCCTGCCCACGCCGTTCATGGAGTGGGCTGTTGGCAAGCAAGGCGAAATGATGCGTCCGGACACCGGCAAGCTGCTTCTGCCCGGCTCCAAGTTCCATTGGGACATTCACTATTCCCAGGCAGGTGAGGAGATCACCAGCAAAGTGGAGATGGGCATCTACTTCTACCCGAAGGGGCAGGAGCCGAAGTACCGCACCACGCTCTCACTCACTCCGGCGGCGCTCGGCACGCTGGACATCCGTCCGAACAGTCTCTCGGTGGTAGAGGGCTTCACCACGCTTCGCGAGGCGGCCCGGATCGAAAGCTTCCAGGCGCACATGCATCTGCGCGGAAAAGCGATGATGCTCGAGGCGATCCTGCCGACCGGCCAGAAGCAGGTCATCAGCCTTGTCAATGACTTCAACTTCAACTGGATGACGACCTACGTCTATTCCGACGACGCGGCGCCGCTGCTGCCGAAGGGGACGATTCTCAAGGTCACTGCGTGGCATGACAACACCGCTGCCAAGAAAAGTAATCCGGATCCCAATCAGTGGGTGGGCTGGGGAGACCGTACGGTGGACGAAATGGCGCATGCCTGGATCAACATCGTCTATATGAAGGACGACGACTTCAAAATCGAGCAGGACAGGCGTCGGGCGGTGGTATCGCCAACGGCGCTGCAACAGTAGCTCGTAGGGGGTCGACGCAGATCGAAAAAAACGCCGGCAGCACCTGCGCCGCCCCCTTGTTTTTTGGCATTCCCGACCCAATTTTGCACCAGTCGTCTGACGTACCTTCCGACAAAGAGCAGGACATCGCGCGCCAGCGATCCAAGCGCCATCCATCGGTGTTGGGGCGCTCGCGATCACGATCGGGTTGAGCGTGATGCTCGGATGCGTTCGCAAGAACAGTCGCGGAACGTGACTGTTGGTCGGGGATTGATGACCAGTGGCCTTGCGCCGCCTTCTCGCGCACGCCTTTCTCGACGTTCTCGCTCAAACCCCTACTCCGCAAAATCGGTCGACAAGAAGACCGGCCAATTAATGAGGACGGACCCGCCCCGTTCCATCGTCGCCCGAAGCGTGATCGCTTCATACAGAGGCCGAATACATTAGCGAGGACGGTTCCTCCGGGACCCGTGGGTTGCGGATCGACGGCGGACCATACAATTTGCGGACTACGACCCGCCACCTTCACCCCAACAGAGCGCGCTGCCGCCGCTACTGAGGACGAGA
>DATKHR010000044.1:0-4215 GCA_035510155.1 Vicinamibacterales bacterium | reverse complement strand
CTTCGTGAAAGACATCGACGAGTTTCAAAAGGCCAAGGATGTCGATACGAAGATCGATTGGAGCCCTATGAAGCGCATTTCCGAGGCCGCGTTCAAGCGTTGCCTGTGTGAGTTGCTCGGGGACACGGCGTCTAAGGACTGGGGTGGCGAACAATCTGACCACTTCACGAGCCATATCCATCTCGCAGGCAGGAGGCTCACGGCGGCCTTCGTCCTCAAGGGGCCGGGGAAAGGCTTCAATCGGATGGAGATAACTCACCTCGGCAAGAACGGCGACCAAATATTCCGCCTCGCCGCCGAGCCCGCCGAGATGTTGATCGTTCAGCACTGCCACGAGATTAGTCCGGCAGTCCGAGAGACACTCAGGTGCTTCGCGGTTCAGCCGAGCCGCGCGCGGCGTTACTGCTTGATTGACGGCCGTGACTCGTTCCGGCTGCTCACCGCGTACGGGCTCGTAGAAAAGGCGCTAAGGAAGGTCTGAACAAGTCATGTCGACGGACGCCGCGGAAGCTGCAGTCGCTCGAGAACGGCCACACGGAAGCCCGTTGGTAGCGGCCGAGCACTGCTCGCATCGCTGTGTAGTGCGTTCTGCTGGACCAGTGGGCGTATTACGCCGCCTGGAAGCGCAGCAGGCGCTTTCGCATCATGAACAGGTTCGCGAGCGCCGACGCCACCACGAGCCGATGGCGATTCTTGTGCAGCCCGCGATAGCGCACCTTCGTGAAGCCGAAGATGCGCTTGATCACCCCAATGGGATGTTCGACGCGGGCGCGAATGCGGGACTTCCACCGATTCGTCGCGCGCAGTTCGGGGGTGGTGGCCCGACGATGGATGAAGTCCCGCGCGGCCGGCGCGCACACGCTGAGGACGGCGGCTTGGCCCGCGTACGCCGAGTCGCCCCAGACCCGCCGCTCGTCGCCGCGCAACAGCCAGGGCAGGACGTGGCTGTCGTGAATGTTGGCCGGCGTGACTTCGACGGAGTGAATCAGCTTGCTCTGGCTGTCCACCCCGAAGTGGCCCTTCATGCCGAAATACCACTGCCGGCCCTTCTGCGTCTGATGCATCCCGGGATCGCGCGTGCCCGTCGCATTCTTCGTCGAGGAGGGGGCGGCGATGATCGTCGCGTCGACGATGGTGCCCGTGCTGACGCTGATGCCCTGGGCGCGCAAGTGATCACCGACGGCGTCGAACAGGGCCTGGCCGAGCCCCTGCTGTTCAAGGAGATGACGGAACTTGCAGACCGTCGTCTCGTCGGGCACCGGCTCGCACCCCAGGTCGATCCCCACGAAGGCCCGCATGGTCGGGGAGTCGTACAACGCCTCTTCCACGGCGGGATCGGACAGATTGAACCAGTGCTGAAGGAAGTACATCCGCAGCATGCGCTCCACGCCGATCGGCGGCCGCCCGTTCCCGGGCTTCGGATATACCGGTTCGATGCGCGCGCACAGTTCGCGCCACGGCACCACGCGATCCATCTCGGCGAGGAACTGCGCCCGACGCGTCGTCTTCGCGTACTTTTCGAAGCCGGTTCCAACCAGCGTCAGCTGCGAACGACTCTTCATCAGCACCTCCCGTTCTCACGTGATCTGGCTGGCTGCAGCACAGCACAACACACGCGAAAGCGGGAGCCTTATTCAGAGATTCCCTAAGACGACTGGAGCGAGAAGTCGCTGATCATGTTCGCAAAGAATGTCCCCAGGTGAAGTGGGTGGCGAATTACGTAACGCTGGGCCCCTACGATTATCTCGATATTTTCGAGGCACCCGACGAGAACATCGCCGCCAAAGTTGTGATGATCGTCCGGTCGTATGGGCATGGGCAGACGGAGACGTGGACCGCCATCCCGTGGGAGCGATTCGCAATCGTGCTGCCGACCTGAGGACACTATGGGCGCGTGGATAAAGAAAGCGGACACCCAGATCCACCACGAGGTGCTCGAGGAGCTCAAGTGGGACCCGCGCGTAGATGAGACCGAGATCGGCGTAGAGGTCGACGACGGCGTGGTGACGCTCACGGGCATAGTCACGAGCTGGGCGAAGCGCGTGGCGGCGGAGGAGGCGGTACGGCGGGTGAGCGGTGTCCTCGACGTCGCCAATGACGTGAAGATCAAGCCAACGGGAGGGCTGATCCGCAGCGATACCGAGATTGCCCGGGCGGTACGCCACGCCCTCGAATGGGATGTGTTCGTCCCCAACGAGAGGATCACATCGACTGTGTCGGACGGCTGGGTGATCCTCGAGGGCATCGTTGAGCGCTGGAGCGAGCGCGAGGATGCCGAGCGCGTGGTGCGGAATCTGACAGGCGTGAAGAGTGTCGTCAACAAGATCCTCGTGGAGCCGCCCTCGGCAGTGAGCGCCGACGTCCGACGCCACATTGAGAAGGCACTGGATCGCCGCGCCGAGCGGGAGATAGGTCGGATTCGCATCGACGTTCACGACGGTGTGGCGACGCTCACCGGCGCTGTCGGTTCTTTGGCGGAGCGCAGGTCGGTCGTAGGGGCTGCCCGCTCCACAACTGGCGTCCGGAGCGTCGAGGACCACCTGCGTATCGAGCCGCTATGAGATGCCAACCGCATAGTCCCTCGTCGTAGGCCCCGACATCCGGTGCCTTCGACGGTCGCGGGCGCTGGGTCAGGGGCAGGCCCGGCGATCGCGCCAGCGCCCCCGATCGTCGTCAAACGCGGATCAAGGCACGACCTCCTACGTGAGGTTCGCTACCTCGGGCAGGAATAAGCGCGGCCGATCATGTAACGCAGGCCTCGCCGTTCGGAGCGTCCGAACATGAGACCCGGAAAGCTGCCGCCCCATTTGCTCGGGCGATTGCTTCGATGGCGCGGAGCGCCAGATCGCCGCGTGCTGGTCGGACCCGGGTGCGGCCTCGACGCGGCCGTAGTCAGCGTCGGTCGACGTCGATTGGTTCTGAAGGCCGACCCCGTGACGTTCACGGCGCGTCGGGTCGGTTGGTACGCCGTCCAGGTGAATGCGAACGACGTTGCGGTCATGGGAGCCCACCCCGCCTGGTTTCAACCGACGATCCTGTTGCCGCCCGGCACACGAGCCTCAGTAGTGATGACGATCGCCAGAGAAATCGACCGGGCCTGTCGGGGACTCGGCATCGCCGTGACGGGCGGCCACACCGAGGTGACGGACGCGGTGACTCGTCCCATCGTTGTCGGCGACATGCACGGGTTGCTCGTGGCGGCGCGCATCATCACGGCCGGCGGCGCGCATCCTGGCGATCGGCTTCTTCTGACCAAGGCCGCCGGTATCGAGGGAACGGCGATTCTCGCCTGGGAGCGAGGAAGGGAGCTCACCCATGTGTTGTCAGCCGCGCTGGTTCGCTCGGCGAAGAGTCTCCGGCGTCGTCCGGGAATCTCCGTAGTAGCGGAGGCCGTCATTGCGGCTCGACTCGGAGCCTCGGCGATGCACGATCCGACCGAGGGCGGCGTCCGCGCCGCGCTTCATGAGATGGCGCGTGCGTCGCGCGTCCGGCTCGACGTCGATCTCGACCGAATTCCTGTCTACTCGCAAACCGCTCGAATCTGCGGTCACTATGCAATCGACCCGCTCGGGCTGATTGGCTCGGGGGCGCTATTGGTTGCGTTGCCGCCTCCCAGGGTTTCGAGGCTAATCCGAGCTTGGGCGCGGAAAGGAATCGTAGGCCATGTGATCGGCTCCGTCGAATCTGGCCGAGGAGTTCGCGCGATGCGGCACGGCCGCCGCGTGGCGCTTCCGTGGATCGTTCGAGACGAAATCATCAATGCTCTCGAAAAGAGCACGCATCGTCCGGCGTGAGAGGGAACCGTGAGGGTTGCCGACCCGTCAAGCTCCATCCCGCCGAGTTCTTCGGCGGGTCTTTGGAGGCTCGACCTGCCCCAGATGAAGGAGGCACGGTGGATGACGCTGGCCGCCAGCCGCCCCAGCGAGGCGGCTCGGTCGCCCCATGTGGGGCGGTCTGTCCCCGCTCCGTTCAAGTGGCCTGAATCGTCTGGTCGATTTCTCAGGCGGTTACACTCGGCCCACTCTTTGCCTTCTACTGGTCTCAGACGACCGGGGCGTGGTCGACGACACCATGGAGACAATGAAGCAGATGCCGACAGAGCCGATGAAACCGGTGGCGGCCGACGGCCGCAAGGCCATCGAGCAAGCGTTGAAGAGGGTGCCGTGCGCTGTGCTCGAGCAGAGCTTGGAGAAGCGACATGAGACACGTACGTAT
>DATKHR010000043.1:0-27144 GCA_035510155.1 Vicinamibacterales bacterium | reverse complement strand
GAACCATCTGGTCCTCCTGGCCGAAAATCATGAGGGATATCACAACCTCATCAGGCTCGTCTCGAGCGGCTACACGGAGGGCTTCTACTACAAGCCACGCATCGACAAGGGGTTGCTCGCGGAGCACGCGAAGGGGTTGATCGGGCTCAGCAGCTGCCTGAAGGGGGAGGTCGCCGAAGGGCTGTCGCATGCCCAGGAGAGACGGGCGCGCGACGCCGCGGCCGCCTATCGGGACATTCTCGGCGCTGAGAACTTCTTTCTGGAGATGCAGTGGCATGGCATCGACGAACAGCGGATCGTCAACGCCGGCATTCCGGCCATTGCGAGGGATCTGGGGCTCGGCCTCGTGTGCACCAACGATGTGCACTACGTCCGCGACAGCGACGCGCACCCGCACGACATCCTCCTCTGCATCGGGACCGGCAAGGGGGTCAGCGACCCCAAGCGCCTGCGCTACGACAGCAAACAGTTCTTTCTCAAGACCGCTGAAGAGATGGCGGCGGCGTTCAAGGACTTTCCCGATGCGCTGGCCAACACGGTGCGGATTGGCGAGCGCTGCGAGGTCACGCTGCCTGAGGGCGAAAATCACCTCCCGAACTTCGACGTGCCGGCCGGTTTCACGCTCGACGAGTACTTCGAGCATGTCACGCGCCAGGGGTTCGATGAACGACTCGCGCGTCTGAAACAGCTCATTGCAACCGGAGCGCTGCACCACACGATCGACGAGTACGAGCGGCGGCTGTCGTACGAAGTCGACATGATCAAGAAGATGCAATACCCCGGATATTTCCTGATTGTCTGGGATTTCATCCGCCACGCCCGGGAACAGGGGATCCCGGTCGGTCCCGGCCGGGGCTCGGCGGCCGGCAGCCTCGTGGCTTACTGCCTGCGCATCACCGACGTCGATCCCATCGACTTCGACCTCATCTTCGAACGCTTCCTGAACCCTGAGCGCGTGTCGCTACCCGATATCGATATCGATTTCTGCGAGCGGCGCCGCGGCGAAGTGATCGACTACGTCACGCGGAAGTACGGGCGTGAGAACGTCGCCCAGATCATCACGTTCGGCACGATGAAGGCCAAAGCCGTCGTGCGCGATGTCGGCCGGGTGCTCGAGATGCCGTTTGCCGACGTCGACAAGGTCGCCAAGCAGATTCCCGCCGCGCTCGATATGACGCTCGACAAGGCGCTCGACGAGAGCGAGTCGCTGCGCCAGATGGAACAAAGCGATCCGAAGATCAGGGAGCTCCTCCAGGTTGCCAGGCGGCTCGAAGGAATGACGCGCCACGCGTCCGTGCACGCTGCGGGCGTCGTCATCGCGCCGAGGGCGATTAGCGAGTACGCGCCGCTCTACAAGGGCGCCCGCGATGAAATCGTCACGCAATGGTCCATGAAGGAGATTGAGCGCGTCGGTCTGCTGAAGATGGATTTTCTCGGCCTCAGCACGTTGACCCTGATCGCCGACGCCGTCGCAGAGGTCGAGCGAACGACGGGACGGAAGCTGGCCATCGAGGACCTGCCCCTCGACGACGCGGCGACGTACCAGATTTTCCAGGAAGGCCAGACGTATGGCATTTTCCAGTTCGAGTCGAGCGGCATGCGCGCCATCCTGCGCAAGGCGAAGCCGCAGCGGCTCGACGATCTCATCGCCCTGAACGCGCTCTACCGGCCGGGGCCGCTGCGCAGCGGGATGGTCGACGATTTCATCGCGCGCAAACAGGGCAAGACGGAGGTCAAATACGAGCTGCCGCAACTCGAGCCCATCCTCCGCGAGACTTACGGCGTTATTGCGTATCAGGAGCAGGTGATGCGGATCGCGAGGGAGCTCGGCGGGTTCACGCTCGGCGAAGCCGACATCCTCCGAAAAGCGATGGGGAAGAAGAAGGCCGACGTCATGCAGG
Source organism: Vicinamibacterales bacterium (assembly GCA_035510155.1). Classification (GTDB taxonomy): domain Bacteria; phylum Acidobacteriota; class Vicinamibacteria; order Vicinamibacterales; family CAVVIG01; genus DATKHR01. The sequence goes on along the minus strand of DATKHR010000043.1, from coordinate 25,243 downwards.
CCCAGCGGGCAAAGTTCGTGAGCGGCGCGAACAAACGCGGGATCAAGGAGAAGCGCGCCGGGCAGATCTTCGATCTGATGGAGCACTTCGCGGGCTACGGGTTTCCGAAAGCGCACTCGACGACCTACGCGCTGTTGGCTTACCAGACCGCTTACCTGAAGGCGAACTATCCGTGGCAGTTTGCGGCGTCACTCTTTACGATTGAAGCGCAGAATACGGACAAGCTCGCCATGTACATTGGCGAGGCGCGCGAACGCGGCGTCCCACTCCTGCCTCCCGACATCAACGAGAGTCAGCGCCGGTTCACCGTCGAGGCCGGCGGCGTGCGGTTTGGACTGACGGCGATCAAGAACGTCGGTGACGGGGCGATCGACTCATTGCTGAGCGTACGCGCCAAGCAGGGCGGAATCACGACGCTTGCCTCGCTCTGCGAGGATCTGGATCTTCGCCTGGTCAACAAGCGCGTCTTCGAGAGCCTCACCAAGGCGGGGGCATTCGACTCGCTGGCGAAGGGCACGGCGTACGCCGGTTTGCCGTCGACGGCATTGAGACCGCGACTGATGGCGGCCATCGACCCTGCCTGCGAGACGGGGGCTCGGCTGCAGCGCGATCGCGATCAAGGCCAGGCTCAGCTGTTTGCGGGTTTTCTGGACGACGATCGCGGGGCGGGAGACGGCCCTTCCGCCTCCGGCGGAGCGTCTCTACCTGACGCCCGGCTATGGACCGAGACCGAGCAGCTCGCCTTCGAGAAGGAGACACTGGGTCTGTACTGGAGCGGACACCCGGTCGATCGCTACGTTCCGGCGTTGAAGGAACTTGGCGCCAAGTCAGTTGCGGAACTGGCTGAGCTGCCGCCGCCGGCGCGCGATGGCGCCTGGGGTGCTGTCGTCTCCAAGCCGATTGAGCCTGATACGAGCATCGGTGGCATCATCGCCGCGTGCCGGCAGCTCAAAACCCGGAAGGGCGATCGCATGGCGGTTTTCACGCTCGAAGACTCGCAGGGCGGAGTCGAGATCATCGCGTTTCCCGAAACCTACCAGCGAAGCGCGGCGCTTATCGAACCGGGGGCGATGGTACTGGTTCGCGGCAAGCTGGAACGAAAGGCGGATGAAGATGACGAGACGGTGCGAATTGTCGCGACCGAGATCGCGCCGATCGAGACCGTGCGCGAACGGATCGCTCGCGAAGTCGCCATCCATCTGCGCCAACCAGCCGATCGAAGCACTCTCGAAACGCTCGGGGAGATCTTCTCGCGCCATCGTGGTGATCGGAAGGTCTCGTTCGAGGTCGAGACCGGAAGCCCGCCGAACCGGCTTCGCGTGAGAGTCGACGTCAGCGCTCAGATTCGCGTGCGCCCATCCCCAACCCTCGTCGCTGAAGTCGAGCGGGTCGTGGGCGCTGGAACCGTGGAGCTGCGGTAAATGCCTCCCGAGACGCTGCTTGACTTCGAGGAGCCGATCGCCGTGCTCCTCAAAGAGATAGAAGCGCTCACGCTGCTCCCTCATACGGATGCCCGGGATCGCGAGATCGAGCAACTGCGCCGGCGCATCGGGTCGGTACGCGCCGAGCTCTATCGCTCGCTCACCCCCTGGCAGCGCGTGCTCGTCGCGCGCCATCCCAATCGGCCCGCTCTGGAGCAGTACATCAGCCGGCTCTTCACGGGCTTCACGGAGATCCACGGGGACCGGCGCTTTGCCGACGATCATGCGATCTTGACCGGCTTTGCCGACTACAAGGGCGACCCCGTGCTCGTCGTCGGGCACGTGAAGGGGACCGACACGAAGGAGAAGATCTTCAGGAATTTTGGCTATGCGCGACCGGAGGGCTACCGCAAAGCGATGCGCGCGATGCACCTCGCCGCGAAGTTTGGCCGGCCAATTCTCGTATTCGTGGATACGCCAGCCGCCTACCCTGGGATCGATTCAGAGGAGCGCGGGGTCGCCGAGGCGATCGCTGTCAACCTGCGCGACATGATGACGCTCGACACGCCCATCGTCGTGACGGTCAGCGGCGAGGGTGGAAGCGGCGGCGCGCTCGGCATTGCGATTGGCGATCGCATCCTCATGCAGGAGTTTGCCATCTACAGCGTGATCCCCCCCGAGGGGTGCGCCGCCATTCTGTGGCGCGATGCGGGCAAGAAAGTCGAGGCCGCCGAGGCGTTGAAGTTGACGGCGCCTGATCTGCTCGAGGCCGGCCTCATCGACGAAATCGTTCCGGAGCCCGTTGGCGGCGCGCACACCGATCCGGACGCGGCGGCCGCGCTCGTTGACAGCGTCCTGACGCGGGCGCTTGCCGCGGCGCGCGCATTGGACTCCAACGCCCGCCTCGAGCAGCGCTACGCGAAGTTCAGGTCGATGGGCAAGCTCGGCCCGGATTTCGTCAACGACGGTGGTTAAGGCAACGATGATGCCCATTGCTCTCAAGTGGCACACCCTCGCGTGCGATGCCCCGGCCGCGGGCCGTCTCGCCGCCGCCTTGAAGGTCGATCCCATCGTTGCCAGGCTCCTCTGCCAGCGTGGGCTGGCCGACCCGGAGACGGCGGCGCGGTTTCTCCGCCCATCACTCGATCACTTGCACAATCCGATGGCGCTCGCCGACATGGGCGTGGCGGTCGATCGCATCATGGCGGCCGTGTCGCGAAAGGAGCGGATCGCCATTCACGGCGACTACGACGTCGACGGCGTCACGTCCACCGTGATTCTCCGGCGCGCCCTCGAGCTTCTGGGAGCCGACGTCGTCCACTTCATTCCCGAGCGCTTGAAGGACGGATACGGCTTGCAGCCGGAGGTCATGGATCGGTTGTTCGCCCAGGGCGTGCAGCTCGTCGTGTCGGTGGACTGCGGGATCCGCGCCGCCGAGGCGGCTCGGCGGGCCGGCGAGCTGGGAGTCGGCCTGATCATCACGGACCATCACGAGCCGGGCCGTGAGCTGCCGGCCGCGCTCGCGGTGATCAACCCGAAGCGCGGGGACTGCGCGTACCCCGACAAGTGCCTGGCGGGCGTCGGCGTTGCGCTGAAGCTGGTGCACGCGCTGCTCCGCCGGACCGATCGCGAGCACTGGCTGCCCGGTTTCATCAAAGTTGCCGCCATTGGAACGTTGGCGGACGTCGTGCCGCTCGTCGGCGAGAATCGTGTCATCGCGAAGCTCGGCCTGGAGCTCCTCTCCCGCGGTCCGCACAAAGTGGGCCTGCGGTCGTTGCTGGATGTCTGCGGCCTGACCGGCAAGACGATCGACAGCCATCACATCTCGTTCATGCTCGCGCCGCGCGTCAACGCGGCCGGGCGCATGAGCACGCCCGACATCGCGACGCGCCTCCTGCTGGCCTCTGACGATGCGCTGGCTGAGGAGGTGAGGCAGCTCGCGATGCAGCTCGACACAGAGAACGTCCGCCGCCAGGAGGAAGAAGCTGAGATCCTGAACGCAAGCAAGAAAATCATCACGTCGGACCCAGACATCGGCGCCCGATCGGTCCTCGTCGTCGCCGGCGACGGCTGGCATCGCGGCGTCATCGGCATCGTCGCCTCGAAGCTCGTCGACACCTTCCATCGGCCGGTGATTGTGCTGTCGGTCGAAGACGGCGTCGCCCACGGGTCGTGCCGCAGCATTCCGGCCTTCGACATGCTCGGTGCACTCGAGCGGTGCGCCGGACTGTTCATCCGTTTTGGGGGGCACAGACAGGCCGCAGGCCTTGCGCTCGAGGCATCGCGGATCAAGGAGCTGCGCCGCGCCATCAACGATGTCGCCGATGAGACGCTGGGACCCGACGACCTCATGCCGTGCCTGCGAATCGATGCGGACCTGACGTTCCGGGCCATCACCGGCAGCGTCGCCGCGGGCGTCGCGTCGCTCGCGCCCTTCGGAGCCGGCAATCCTCGCCCGGTGTTCGCGGCGCGCCGCGTGGAAATTATCGACGGCCCGCGAAAGCTGAAGGAGCGGCACCTCAAGATGGCGCTCAAGCAGGAAGGCCGCATCTTCCGGGCCATCGCGTGGCGGGCAGCCGAGCGTCATGACTACCTCGCCGAGCACAAGGCCGCGATCGACGTGGCGTTCTCGCTCGAGCAAAACCAGTACAATGGTGAGAGCTACGTCGAGCTCACGCTGGCGGATCTCCGGAAATCCGAGGACCTGAACCGCTAGTTGTTGGTCTCGGACTGACGCACCTTGAGGAAGAACGCGCGTTTCATCATCGCCGTGTTTGGCGTGGTGTTCGCCCTGTTTGTCGCGGTGCAGTTGATGCGCGGCGGCCGCGCGGCGCCTGCCGCGACCGTTCGGTCCGACCCCGGCGCCTTGATGGAAACGACGGGCGGCAACACGCAACGCTTCCGTTCGTCCCGTGAGGACGTCAGCGTCAGCTATGACAAGCTGCTGACCTACGCGAACGGCTCCAGCAAACTCATCGGCGTCACAATCACCACTGCCGATCGCGGTGGGAGCGCCGTCGCGGACGGCAGCGGGGGCGCGGCTGAAGATCGCGGCGGAGCCGGGCGCACCTTCGTCGTGACCGGGCGCGAAGGCGTCCTCGGCCAGAACGAATCGTCGATTACCCTCGACGGCGATGTGCGCCTCCGGTCCTCCGACGGTATGACCGCCCGCACCGAGCACGCCACCTACGCCCAAAGCGACGGCACGATCACCGCGCCGGGTCCTGTCGAGTTCGCCAAGGGCCGCCTGTCAGGCCGCGGCACCGGCCTCAAATACGACAAGGGACGCGACACGCTGTGGATTCTCGAGCAGGCGGTCGTGCATGTCGCGCCGTCGACTTTGGGTGTCGCGAGCGACAGCCCTGGGAAGTCGGGCGGCGTCGCCATCGCCGCCGGCGGCGCCGGATTCGTACGGCGTGACCACTTGCTGCAGTTCGATCGGAACGTGCGCATCCTCCGGGAGGGCCAGACGATCGAGGCCGACACGGCGATAGCCCGGCTGAGCGACGACGAGCAGCGCATCGAAACGCTCGAGCTCCATAATCATGCGCACATTGCCGGGACCGCCGGCGGACCGGGAAGCCTGCGCGCGCTCTCCGGCACCGACATGACGCTGACCTACAGCGCGGACGGACAGGCGATTCAGCGCGCGCGCATCTTCGGTCAATCGCTTCTGCAGCTCGCCGGGGAGGGGGAGAGCGCCGGGCGCCAGATCGCCGCGCAGACCCTCGACATCTCGATGGCGCCCGACGGGATGACGCCCACTGGGCTGACAGGCCGGGAGGCGGTCCAACTCACCTTCCCGGCGGAGGCCGAGGCCCCTGCCCGCACGATCCAGGCGGCGCAGATCGAGGCCAAAGGAGAGGCGAACCGCGGGCTTACGAGCGCGCGCTTCACCGGCGGGGTGGTGTTTCGCGAACGCGGCCCCGAGGTCAACCGAGCCGCCCGTTCCGCCGAGCTCGAGATCGCCATGAAGCCAGGCATGGCGTCAATCGATGAAGCGCGCTTCCTCCACGCGGCGCGCTTCGAGGACGGCAAGCTCGCGGCATTGGCCGCGGTCGCAACGTACGACACGACACGGGGAACGCTCGAGTTGACCGGTTCCGAGCCAGGCTCCCTCACGCCGCGCGCCCTGAACGATCGGATCGCGGTGGATGCGACCCGGATCGACATCGTGCTCGATGGGCCGCAGGTCAAGGCGGCGGGCGCCGTGAAAAGCACGCTGCAGCCGGCCGCCGCGTCCGCCGAGGACGGCGCGGATAGTCCAAAGCTGCCTTCGATGCTCAAGCAGGATCAGCCGGTCACCGTCCTCGCCGACAACTTAATCTACGACGGCGCGGCGTCCACGGCGACCTACACCGGCGGCGGGCGCCTCTTTCAGCTCGACACGACGGTCAAGGGGGACACGCTCGTGATCGACGAGCAGCGCGGGGACCTTGCCGCGTCGGGCCACGCGCTCACCACCATGCTGCGGGAGACCGGGGGCAAAGGTGAAAGTAAGGACATCAGGAAGGACGGAAGCAAGGAAGCAAAGAAGGAGCGCACGCAGACGACGGGGACTTCGAACGATCTCAAGTACGAAGACGGTCCGCGCAAGCTTACCTACACGGGGTCCGCGCATCTGGTCGGACCGGACGGCGACATGTCCGGGGCCAAAATCGAGGTTTACCTGAAGCCGTCCGGCGACGACGTGGAGCGCGTCGAGGGGTACGCCGCGGCCGACGACAAGCTCACACTGCGCGAGCCGACCCGTACCACGACCGGTGCGCACCTGACTTACACGGCGGCGAACGAACGGTACCTGGTCACCGGCCTTCCGGCGTCGGTCGTCGAGCAGTGCGGCCGCGAGACGACCGGCAAGACGTTGACCTTGTTCAAGTCGGCCGATACCATCGTCGTCGACGGCAATCAGCAGATCCGTACCCAGACGAAAGGTGGGTCGGGGCAGTGCAAGTAGCGCGTGGACATGAGCGGTCCCGCTGACCGCGCGCGCTCCCTTTCTTCATGTCGACTCTCCGCACACATAACCTGACGAAGTCGTACGGAGGCCGGACGGTCGTCCGCGGCGTCAGCCTCGACGTCGCATCAGGGGAGATCGTCGGACTGCTCGGGCCTAACGGCGCCGGCAAGACGACGACCTTCTACATGACGGTCGGCTTGACGGGCCCGGATTCGGGACGCGTGGAACTCGATGGTCAAGACGTGACCGACGATCCGATGTACATCAGGGCCAGAAAGGGCATCGGCTATCTCCCGCAAGAACCGTCGATCTTTCGGGGTTTGACCGTGGAGCAGAACATCCTGGCCATTCTGGAGACCATGGCGCTCGACCCCGTCACGCGACGCGCGAGGCTCCGGGAGCTGCTCGCGGAATTGAACTTGACCCCGCTCGCGCAGTCGCCGGCCTACACGTTGTCGGGAGGCGAGCGCCGGCGCGCGGAGATCACGCGGGCGCTCGTGATTTCACCGAAATTCATCCTGCTCGACGAGCCGTTTGCGGGCATCGATCCGATCGCAGTCACCGACATTCAGAAGATCATTTTTCATCTGAGGGATCGTGGGATCGGCGTTCTCATCACCGACCACAACGTTCGAGAAACCTTGCGCATTACGGACCGCGCATACATTGTGCACGGCGGCGTCATCTTCCGGAGCGGCACGCCCGATACCTTGGCTGCAGACGAAGAGGTCCGGCGGATTTATCTGGGGACAGAGTTCCGATTGGACTAAAATGGGCGTGAGAATTGCATTATGTCTCCGATACCGAAAGACCTCGAGCGAGCGGCCACTTCGTATCCCAGCCACCGTTACAGTATAAATACCGGTACGACAACGGCTTAGCTGACGCGCGTCCTCATGGGCATCCAGCAGAAACTTCACACCAAGCTCGTTCAAAAGCTGATTCTGACGCCGTCGCTGCAGCAAGCGATCAAGCTGTTGCCAATGTCGACGCTCGAATTGTCCGACCTGCTGAATCAGGAAATGGTCGAGAACCCGATGCTCGAGGAGGTGCCCACCGAGGAGCTTCAGCCCGCCGAGACGCCCGCCGCCCAGGAGAAAACCGATTCGGAGCAGAAGGCGAACAAAACGGACTCCTGGGATGACCAGGATTATGAGTACTTTTTCGGCGACTATCTGGACGACGGCTACCGCCCGCGAGCGCCACAGGAGGTCAAGGAGCTGCCGCCGATCGAGAACACGCTCTCGACCAGCAGCTCGCTCGCCGATCACATGCTGTGGCAGCTCTCGATGCAGACCGACGACCCGCTGATGCGGGAAATCGGGTCGGCGATCATCGGCAACCTGGATGACGACGGGTATCTCGTGGCGTCGTTCGACGAGCTGGCCGCCATGGGCCCGTGGCCGGTGAACGAGGTCGAGCGCGCGCTGAAGCTGGTGCAGGGGTTCGATCCCACGGGCGTGGCGGCTCGCGACCTCCAGGAGTGCCTGCTGCTTCAGCTCCGGCATCTCGGCCTCGAGAACACGCCGACGGAGAAAGTCGTCCTGGAGCATCTGCGCCTCCTTCAGAACCACCAGGTACCGGAAATCGCCCGAAAGCTTGGGATGACGATCGACGATCTGAAGGAGCATATCGAGATCATCCGTCACCTGGACCCCAAGCCGGGCAGCCGCTACAACCCGACGCAGTCCCAGTACGTGATTCCCGACGTCTACGTCATGAAGGTCGAGGACGAATACGTCGTCGTCCTGAACGAAGACGGTCTCCCGCAGATGCGTATCAGTCCGGTCTACCGGCGTCTGCTCGACAAGAGCGCCGCGGACAACACGGATGAGACGCGGGCGTACGTCAAGGACAAGTTTCGATCGGCGCTCTGGCTGATCAAGTCGGTCGAGCAGCGGCAGAAGACCATTTTCAAAGTCGCGAAGAGCATCGTCAACTTTCAGCGCGATTTTCTCGACCACGGCATCGAGCACCTGCGCCCCCTGGTGCTGCGCGACGTGGCCAACGACATCGGCATGCACGAATCGACCGTCAGCCGCGTCGTGACCAACAAGTACATGCACACGCCGCAGGGCGTCTTCGAGATGAAGTACTTTTTCCACAGCGGCATCAGCAGCATGTACGGCGAGAGCGTCTCGTCGGTCACTATCAAGCAACGGATCCGGAAGATCATCGAGAACGAAGACCCGCGAAAGCCGCTGAGCGATTCGAAGATCGTGAATATCCTGCAGCGAGAGGGGCTCGAGCTGGCGCGGCGCACGATCGCGAAATACCGGGAAGAGCTGAAGATTCCCACATCGAACCAGCGGAAGGTGTTGTACTAATCGCGCAGATCGCGCGCTCAAGAGCCATGCGTCTCGAACTCACCGGCCGTCACGTTGACATCACCCCTGCGCTGCGGCGCCTCGTCGAAGGCAAGCTCGTCAAACTGGAACGGCTCCTCAACGACCAGGTGGTGTCGGCGCATGCCGTCCTGACGCGTGAGAAGCATCGGCACTGCGTCGACGTGACGCTCCATGCCCGAGGGGAGAAGTTCCTCCACGGCGTCGCCGATACGACCGCGTGGTCGACGTCCGTCTCGCAGGCTATCGAGAAAATCTCGCAGCAGGCGCAGAAGGTGAAGGGGAAGTGGCGGCGGAAGGGCGGCCGAAGCACGCGGACCGGCGAAGCGGTCGCGACGGCGGCCGCGCCGGCACCGGTCCCGCTCCGCCGCGAGTCGGCGCGGATGCCGCGTATCCTGCGCGCATCCCGTCAGCCGATCAAACCGATGAGCGTCGCTGATGCGGCGCGAGAGGTGGACGCCGGCGGCGACGGGGTCGTCCTGTTCAGGGACGTGGAGACGGCGACGCTCAGCGTCATGTATCGGCGTCCGAACGGCGAGCTGACGCTGGTGCAGGCTGAGGCCCCAGACTGAGGTCGTCCGCGCCGATGGCCTCACCACCAGGAGTCAGCGTCGCCGCGCTCCTCAGCGGCCGGCCCGAGCTGTTTGGCCTGGCACTGGAGCTCCTGGCAGGGGTGGACGGCCTCGAGCGCCTCATCACGAGCCCATACATTCAGAAGACCGGTCTCGCTCTGGCCGGATTTCACGAGTATCTCAGACCGGGCCGCGTCCTGATCTTCGGCGAGAGCGAGGTCCGCTATCTCGAGAGCCTCGACCCCGCGGCGCGCACCCAAACACTCCGGCTCGCGCTGACGCTCGACTTCCCCTGTGTGCTGATCACAGGCGGTTTCACGCCGCCACCGGAACTCGTGGTCGAGGCCGAACGAGCGAGCCTGCCGCTCCTCAAGACGCCCATCGCCACGCCGACGGCCATCGCGAAGCTGACGTCGATGCTCGAGGACTCGCTCGCGGAGCGGACGATGATCCACGCGGTGCTGATGGATATCCTCGGCCTTGGCGTCCTCTTGGTGGGCGAGAGCGGCATCGGCAAGAGTGAGTGCGCACTCGATCTCATCGTGCGCGGCCACCGTCTCGTGGCCGACGACACGGTCGAGATCCGGCGGCGGCAGGAGACGATTCTGATTGGCACCTGCCCCGAGCTCACGCGGCATCATATGGAGATCCGCGGCCTGGGGGTCATCAACATAAAGGAGCTCTTCGGCATCGCGTCGACACGATCTTCCAAACGCGTCGAGCTGGTGGTCCGGCTCGAGCGGTGGGATCCGGGGCGTGAGTACGAACGCCTGGGGCTCGACGACGACTCCTACGACGTGCTCGGTCTGCGAGTGCCGCTGATCAGGATGCCGGTCGGCCCCGGGCGCAACATCGCCATCCTCGTCGAGGTCGCGGCGCGCAATCAGCTGCTCAAAGCGCGCGGTCACCACGCCGCCCGCGAGCTCGCGCACCGCCTCGAGGAAACGCTGCGCCAGGGGGTTCTGCCGGTCCCCGCCGACGACGAGGATGATGACCTGGAGTCGGGAGGGGGCCGGTGACACGGCCGGTCAAGCACCGAAGGAGATCCCCGCGGGCGAAGCAACCAGCGAATCGGCGAACGACGGGGCGGACCACCCGAAAGGCGGGGCAGCCCTTCATCATTCTCACCGGCCTTTCCGGCTCGGGCAAATCCCAGGCGATTCGCGCTCTCGAGGATCTCGGCTACTTCTGCGTCGACAACCTCCCGACGACGCTCATTCCAACGCTGGCGAAGCTGTCGTTGCGCGCCGGCGGCGACATCGCCAAGGTCGCCATTGTCGTCGACGTCCGCGAAGGCGGGTTTCTGTCGTCCTTTCCCCGTGTGTTCCGGCGGTTGCGGAAGATGCAGCGCCTGAATCCCGTCCTGATTTTCCTCGAGGCCAGCCATGCCGCCCTCGTCCGCCGCTTCAGCGAGACACGCCGCCCGCACCCGCTCGCCCAGAACCGGTCGCTCACCGAGGGCATCCGCGACGAGCGCGCGCGGCTGAACGTGATCCGCGCCATGGCCGACGAGATCGTGGACACCTCCGACATGACCGTTCACGAGCTCCGCCACTTCTTCATGGGTCTGGCGCGCGAACGCACCCGCGCCAGGCTGGTCATCACGCTGCTCAGCTTCGGATACAAACACGGCGTGCCCCTCGATGCCGATCTCGTGTTCGACGTCCGCTGCCTGCCGAACCCGCATTTCGTGCCCGCGCTTCGCCGGCGGACGGGGCGCGATCGGGCGGTGGTCGCGTTCATGGAGAAGGACGCGTCGTCGCGCGCATTCATGGACAGACTGGAGGATTACCTTCGGTACGTCGTGCCGCACTACATCGCGGAGGGAAAGAGTTACCTGACCGTGGCCATCGGCTGCACCGGCGGGCGCCATCGATCGGTCATGATTGCGGAAAGGCTGAAACGTGCGTTTGCCGACATCGAGGGTGCGCGGGTGCGCGTACGGCACCGCGACATCGGGCGGGCCTGACGCCACCCTTCCTGCCTTACGATAGGCAGTTGTGATTGGAGTTGTCGTTGTCACGCACGGGCAGCTGGCGACCGAGCTGGTCAACGCCGCTGAAATGATCGTGGGAGATCTCCCGCATGTCACGGCGGTCTCGATCGGCTGGCACGATGACGTGAACGACGCGAGGGAGGACATTGCGAAGGCGATTGAGCGCGTTCGGGGCGACGACGGCGTCCTGCTTCTGACGGACATGTTCGGCGGCACGCCGTCCAATCTGGGCATGACGTTTCTCGCGAAGGATCGCCTCGAGGTCATTACCGGCGTCAACCTGCCGATGCTGATCAAGCTGGCGGGCTCGCGCCAGTCGACCGATCTGATGGCCGTTGCGAAAGAGATGCAGGAGCATGGTCGAAACGCGATCTGGGTGGCGTCCGATTTCCTGCGCGGGGACAAGGGCAATGCGTGAGCGCCCGTCGTGGGCCAGGAAGCTTGGCCGGTCATGACATCCCGGACAGTCGTCGTCGTCAACCAGCTCGGCATGCACGCGCGCGCGGCGGCGAAGTTCGTGCGCATCGCGACGCGCTATCAGGCGCGGGTCCGCGTCGCGCGCGATGCTCGCGAGATGGACGGCAAGAGCATCATGGGCATCCTGTTGCTGGCCGCCGCCCGCGGGACATCGATCACAATCAGCGCCGAGGGCGCCGACGAAGACGAAGCGGTGCAGGCGCTCGTCGCGCTGGTCGCATCCGGGTTTGGCGAGGACCTATGCAGCGTCTGATGGGTATTGGCGTGTCTCCCGGCGTCGTGGCCGGCCGCGCGGTGATTCTGATTCAGCGGGCGCAGGTGCTGCGCTACCAGATTCCGGCGTCGCGGATCGAGCACGAGCTCGAGCGGCTCGAGGCCAGCCGCGCCCGATCGCGCGACCAGCTCCGCGAGATTCGCGCGCGAATCGGGCGCCGGCGCCCCGAGATCGCCTCGCTCTTCGACGCGCAGCTGCTGATGCTTGACGATCCCATGCTCGTGCCGCGCGCGGCCGAGATCGTGCGCGAGCAGCGCGTCAATGCTGCATGGGCGGTGCAACAGGTCTTCCGCGAGTTCAGCGCGGTCTTCGATGAAGTCGCCGACGCTTATCTGCGCGAGCGGACCGGCGACGTCGCGGACCTCGTCGGCCGCCTCCGCATGAACCTCCGCCAGGGCGTGTCGACGCCGCGCGATCTTCTGCGCGAGCTCGACGAGTCGTCCGTGCTGATCGCCGACGAGCTCACGCCCTCGCTGGCGGCGCAGGTCGACTGGAGCCGCGTTCGCGGGTTTGCGACGGACGCGGGCAGTCGAACATATCACACGGCCATTCTGGCGCGGTCGCTGGAGGTTCCGGCGGTCGTCGGCCTGCACGATGCGAGCTCGCGAGTCCAGGCGGGCGACATGATCGTCCTCGACGGTTCCGCCAGCCAGCTGATCATCGATCCGACGCCGGAAGACATCGCCCGCGCCGCACGCGCGGCGGAGGACCGGCGACCGGCGGCTACCGCCGAGGTGGACCGCCGCCGGCCCGCCACGACCGCCGACGGGGTGCGGATCCGCCTCGACGCGAACGTCGAGTTTCCAGACGATCTCGCCGCGGCCCGCTACGCAGGCGCCGAAGGCATCGGCCTGTACCGAACGGAGTTTCAGCTGGCGAGCGGCGCCGGCGACATCGAGAACGAGGACCGCCAATACGCAATCTACCGTGGAATGCTCGAGGGGATGGCGCCGGGATCCGTTACCGTGCGGACGTTCGACGTCGACGAAGATCAGCTGGCGTCGAAGCTCATGAAAGACCCCTTCGACGCGGGGTGGACGCCGGACGAAGAGCGGGGCAGCCGTCAGGGCTTGCGGGGCCTGCGGCTCAGTCTGACGCGGCCAGAGGTATTTCGCGTCCAGCTTCGCGCGTTGCTGCGCGCGGCGCGGCACGGCGAGCTGCGGATCATGTTTCCGTTCGTCTCGAGCGTCGAGCAGCTGCGCGAGGCGCGCTCGATGGTGGCGGGGGCGGCCGCCGATCTTCTGCGCCGCGGCGAGACGGTTCCGCGCGTGCCGGTCGGCGTCATGATCGAGATACCGGCCGCGGCTTACACGGCGGATCTGCTGGCGCGCGAGGTGGACTTCTTCACCATCGGCACGAACGATCTGATTCAGTACTGCCTTGCCGTGGACCGGGCGGACGAGCGCGTCTCGCGGCTCTATGAGCCGCTACACCCCGCGATACTCCGGATGATCGTCATGGTGCGTCGCGCGGCCCGCCGCCGTGGCATCCCGGTCTCGCTCTGCGGCGAAATGGCGTCCGATCCGGCGCTCCTGACGCTCCTGGTCGGCCTGGGCCTGACCGAGTTCAGCATGACGCCAGGCGCGATTCCCGTGGCCAAACAGGTGCTGCGCGAGGTGAGGAGCGACGAGCTGCGCGCGATGGCGCGTCGGATCCTCCGGCTGCCGACGGTCGACGACATCGAGCGTGAGCTGCTGACGGTGGTCGGCAACTCGGGCAAACTGGCAGAATCACCGGAGGGGTGACATCGTGAGCACCGAGATTCCGCGGGTAGAGAAGCCTTGGGGCTACGAGCTTCACTGGGCCACGACCGATCGCTATGTCGGCAAGCTGATTCACGTCGCCAAGGGGCATGCGCTCAGCCTGCAGTACCACACCTTGAAGGACGAGACGATCTACCTGCACTCGGGGAGGCTGCTCTTTGAAATCGAAGTGGACGGCACGCTCGAAAAGCGTGACATGCGCCCCGGCGAGCGCGTCCACATCACCCCCAGGACTGTCCATCGCATGACGGCGATCGAGGACAGCGACATTTTCGAGGTCTCGACGCCTGAGCTGCAGGATGTCGTGCGCCTGGAAGACAGATACGGGAGGGCGGACAAACCCTAAGGCATTGCGTGGGACTCAATCGACCTGGAGATTCAATGCGGGATTCAATCAGTCGGTCGATTCAATCCGCGATCAGCAATTCAAAATGGAATGTCGTCGTCCGTGAGCGGCTCGGACGGGCCGTCGGGCGGCACGGGAGCCGTCGGATCGTCGCCTGTTGACCCAACTGCACTGGGACCCGCCTGGCTTCGAGCGCCGCCGCCGTAGGAACCCACGCCGGCCCCGCTTCGTCCACCGCCGCCACTCAGCAGCACGATTCGGTCGCCCCGGATTTCCGTCATGTATCGCTTGTTGCCGTCCTTGTCGTCCCACTGCCTCGTCTGCAGACGGCCCTCGACGTAGATCTGCTTGCCCTTGGTCAGGTATTCGGTGAGCGATTCTGCCGACTTACCCCACAGCACCACGCGATGCCACTCGGTCTTCTCCTGCCGCTGGCCGGCCTTGTCGTTCCAGACCTCGGTCGTCGCCATGTTGATCGTGGCGACGGCGGCACCCCCCGGCGTGTAGCGCAGCTCAGCGTCGCGCCCGAGGTTGCCAACCAGAATGACTTTGTTGACTGAACCCATAGGACGCCGATTGTACGACGAAACCTGACGGACTGGACGAGGCTAGTCGGGACGTTTGAGCCGCTCGAGACCTTGGCGTGCAAGCGTGGCCTCGAAACTGTCGGGAAAATTCTTGACGACGGTCTCCCACGCCTCGCGCGCGGCCGCCACGTTCTTGAGATTGCTGAGCGCCAGTCCTTTGCGGTAATAGGCCACGGGAATCGAGTTGGTATTCGGGTACATCCGGATCGCCAGATCACAGGCATCGACCGCCTGCTGGTCCTTGTGGTCCTGGAGATACGCATTGCAGATGGACACCTGGGCGTCGTCGGCGAGCTCCGACTTTGGAAATGCCTTGATGAACTCCTGGAAGCCGATGATCGCCAGATCGTACTGGCCTGCCATGTAGTCGGCGTTCGCGGAATCGTAGGTCTTCTGCGGCGACTGACCGACCGTGGGGGTGCCCCCCGCCGGCGCCGCGATGCCCGCGATCGGCGTGTCAGCGTCGTTCGTCGTCGTCGGACGCGCGCCCTGTTGCAATCCCTGGCGGAGCGCCTCGACCTCCTGGGTCAGCGATCCGATGCGCACGTTGTTGTCGTCGAGTCTCTCGCGAATGACCCGGACATCGTTCGACAGGTTGTCGACGACGAGCTTCTGGTCGGCGAAGGCTTTCCGCGTCGCCTCGGTCTGCTGATCCAGGCGGGCGTTGACGGCTCGAATCGACTCGTTGAGCGCGCCAAGGAGATTCTGCAGCTGCTGCGATTGTTCCTGCAGCATGCGGATATCCGCCATCAGCTGTTGATGTTCCTTGTTCGCGGCAAATGCCGGCGCCGCAGACGAAACGATCAGTGGAACCGCGACGAGCGCAGCGTGCAGTGTCTGTCTCATGTCCGTCTCACGTCATTCATTTTGCGGTAATCACGAAGTGGGCGCGCCGGTTCCTCGCGAACGCCGCCTCGTCGTGTCCCGGATCGAACGGGAACTCCTTCCCGTAGCTGACAGTGCGCAGCCGATCGGCCGGAATGCCGAGCGAGACGAGATACGCGCGGGCGGCCGCGGCGCGGCGCTCGCCCAACGCCAGATTGTACTCGGCTGTGCCGCGCTCGTCGCAGTGGCCTTCGATCGTCACGGTCCAGGTCCCGTACCGCTTCAGCGTTCCGGCGTTGTCATCCAGGACCTTCTGGCCGGCGGAGGTCAGATCGCTGCTGTCGAGGTCGAAGAAGACCGGCTTCAGCAGAGTGCTCCGATTCAGCTCGTCGAGCGACGCGGAGGAAATCGCGTCGCTGGCAACCGGCTCAGGCGGGACCGCGACCGGTTCCTGCGCCGGCTCCGGCGGCGCCGGGGGCCGAGACGATGGGGTGGTCGTATCGGGCGGCGGCGGCGGCAACGGCCGCGCCACGGGCGACACTTTCTTGTGACACGCCAGGGTCGCCGCCACACACGTGACGGCCACGGCCATCAGCGTCCGCTTTCTCATCGTGACTCCTCCCACCGAAATTTCCGTCGATGCATGGTTACTTCGACCAATCGGGCTGCTCGTTGTTGCCAATCTTCGTCACCTGGCGCACGTCGCGGCCATCCCGCGTGACCGTGAAGATCTGCTTTTTGCCCGAGCGGGTGGATGTGAACGCGACGTGGCGCCCGTTGGGCGCGAAGACCGGACTCTCGTTCGTTCCCTCGCCGAAGGTGAGCTGCTTCACGGTTCGGGTCGCCATGTCGATCACTTTGATGTCGTTGCCCGGGCCCGTCCGCGCGGTATAGGCGATCTCGTTGTACGGCAATGACGACCAGGTCGGTTTGTCGGCATAATTCTCCGACGTCGTGATCCGCTGCGCCGGGCCGGTGCCGTCGGCGCTGACCACGTAGATCTGCGGCGACCCCGTCCGATCCGAGACGAACGCGATTTCCGTGCCCGAGGGAGACCAGGTCGGCGACGTATTGATGCTCGGGTGGTCGGTCAGCTTCCGCAGGCCAGTCCCGTCCCGATTGACAAGATAGAGATTGGTATAACCCTTGCCCTCCCTCGGCGACGCGAAGCAGAAGCGCGAGCCGTCAGGAGACCAGGCGGGCAGCCAATTCTCGGCAGCTCCTTTGGTCACCTCCTCCATGGTCGCTTCGTAGATATTCGACACGAAGATGTTCGGCGCGCCGCGCCGGTACGACGTGTAGGCAATGGAGCGGCCGTTCGGCGACCAGCGGGGGAAGACGTTCAACGTCCGGCCGACGGTCACACGCTGCTGGCGGTCGCCGTCGTAGTCGGCGATGTAAATCTCTTTGACGTCACGCTTCTCGACGGTGCCCGACATCCGCTCGCCGTCGCGATCCGAGACGAACGTCAATTTGCTCTCGGCGACGCCCTTCAGCGCGCGCTGCGTCTGGTAGATCTCGTCGGCCGCCATGTGTGCGTAGGAGCGCGGATTTGCCGGCGACCCCGAGTACACCTTGCCGAAGGCCGATTGCTGCGTGCGCACGTTGAACAGACGGATTTCCACGCGAAGCAGGTTGCCGGTCTTCTGCACCGTTCCCACGACGAGACCGTCGGCGTTCAGCTCGCGCCAGCGATCGAACGGGATGTCGATCAACGACGTGGCTTTTGGAATCGTCGCGTACGCGTCGCGCGCGACGAAACTGAACTCGCGCTCGAAGTTGAGGTCGTCCCACAGCACTTGGCCGATGATCCGCGCGATCGCCACCGTCTCGGCGTCCGAGCTGAGCGCGATGAGATCGGGAACCGCCAGCCGCACCTGCGCGCCTGGCTCGCTGGGAATGGCCACACCGATTTCTGTCGGCTGCTGCGACGGTGGAGTCGGCTGCTGCGGCTGGGGCTGCTGGGCCGGCAGCTGGACCGCGGAAAGCGCGAGAGCCAGGGCGAGGATGGTCTTGGTCATTTGTATTGAAAGTTGAGGTGCACGGTCAGCGTGGGATTGGTGAATGCCGCCGGAAGGGGGTTGAGCGTCTTCGTGACGACGATGGCGCGCAAGGCGGCGACGTCGAGCAGCGTCGAGCCGCTCGATCTTTCAATCGACGCGTCGGCGATCTGCCCGCTCCGTTGGATCGTGAACTTGACGATGCAATCGCCCCTCGCGTCCTGATTCTGCTGCCACGCGCTGCGGATCCGATCGATCATCGTCGCAATGTACTCCGGGCAGCAGAAGTCCGCGACGTCGAGCGTCGATCCGGTGCCTGCCCCGCCGCCGGTCGAAAGCCCGAAGCCCTGACCCCGGGCACCGGTGAACGCGACGGCGTTCCCTTTGCTCGTTTCCGCGCCGCGGGTCGGAGTGCGGCCTCGAGCCTCGTCCGGCGCTTCTCTCACGACCGGGGGCGGGGTCTTCGAGGTCTTGGCGACAGGCTTGGTCGGCATGACCATTTCCTGGATTTTTGCCGGCGCGTGAGGGGGCTCGCGCTTGACCTCCTCCGGCGTCGCCTTGACCTGGACAGGCTGCGCGGCTGCCGCGGTGAACCCGCCGTTGTGCGGACCTTCACCGGTCCCGCTCAGCGAGATGGTCATGATGTTTCGCGGCCCTTGCGGTTTCGCTCGAATGAGCGATCCCGGCACGATCAGAAGCGCGACGACCAACGCGACGTGACCGAACAGGGACGCGGTCAGCATCCGCCGGAGTCCTTCGGGCGCGTCCATGCGATCGCGCAGCACGTCGGTCACGTCCATTTAGCGCTCGCCCTCCCCGCGCGTCACGAGGCCGACATTGACCACGCCGGCGGCCTTCAGCCGATCGAAGACCTCCATCAGCTCCTGATACGTGACCGAGGCGTCGCCGCGGAGGTAGACCTGCTTCTCGGACATGTTTTCGACCTTCTGGCGGACGCGCTCCTGCAGGATGTCGAGCCGTATGGCCTCGTCCCCGAGATAGACCAGATGGTTCTGACGGTACGTCGCGGGCACGGTCACGTACACGCGCTCGCCCTGAATCTGCTGTGCAGCGCGTCTGGCGACGGGCAGCTTCACGTCGACGCCGCGTTGGATCATCGGTGCCGTGACCATGAAGATGATCAGGAGCACGAGCATCACGTCGACCAGCGGAACCACGTTGATTTCCGCCAGTGACGTGGACACCCGCCGCGACCGCCCGCCGCGTCCCGGCGCAGTCTCACCCGGCGCCTGCACTTTGGGCACTAGGTGAAGTTCCTTTCGCTGATGTTCAGAAACTCCATCGAGAAGTCATCCATCTCGCTCGCGAAGAGTTTCACGCGCTGCGTCAAGAGGTTGTAGAACCAGACGGCCGGAATCGCCGCCGCCAGGCCCGCGGCTGTCGTGACCAACGCCTCGGCGATGCCGGGCGCGACGATGCCGAGGTTGGTCGAGCCGGTCTGCCCGATGCCTTGGAACGACGTCATGATTCCCCAGACCGTGCCGAACAACCCGATGAACGGCGATACGCTTGCGGCCGTCGCGAGAAAGGGAATGTAGCGCTCCAGTTTGGTAATCTCGACGGTCGACGCGCGCAGCAGCGCGCGGTCGACGGCCGGCAAGCTCTTCAACGTAGGACGACCGGCCGGCGGCTTCGGATTGGGGCCATTGGCGCCCTCGGGGCCGGCCTGCCTGAGCTGCGCGGTCAGCTCGGCGTAGCCCGATTGGAACAGCCCAACGAGGGGGCTCGCGCCGAGCGATCTGCACACCGCCTGCACTTCCGAGAATTTATTGCTGCGACGAAAGACGTCGAGAAACTGGCTTGTCTGCCGCCGGACGCCGCCGAAGACCCAAAGCTTGTACAGAATGATGCCCCATGACACGATCGAGATCATCCCCAGGATGAACAACACCCCCAAAGTGAGATACGAGCGGGAGATGAGGTCGAGAATCGAGGTTGTGGAACTGTCGGACGCAACTCCAACCTGTCCCTGCAGGAGCAGGGCCGCAAGCGGGCTTCCTAGCGTGCGCAAACGATCCTCCGCGACGTGACTGGTGCGCCGCTGGGACAGCGCCGCCGGGGCTCCCCGGCATGAGAGCTTCAAATGTATCATGATGCGAAATGCCTGTCAAACCTATGCTAGGATTGGAGTTCTCGCATTTTCCCGATGCTCAGGTTTCTCAAGATAAGACACCTCGCGGTCATCGACACCGTGGAGGTCGAGTTCGATGCCGGCCTGAACGTTCTGACAGGCGAAACCGGGGCAGGGAAGTCGATCCTCGTTGAAGCCGTCGGCCTCCTGCTCGGCGGCCGCGCGTCGGGCGATCTCGTGCGCACAGGCGAGGAGGTTGCGACAATTGAAGCGATCTTCGATCGGGCGGGCGGGGAGCTCCTCGTTCGCCGCGAGGTGACAGCACAGGGAAGAAGCCGGGCGTTCATCGACGGAGCATTGGCGACGGCCGGCGCGCTCAAGGAGCTCTCGGCCAGCCTGGTCGAGCTGCACGGACAGCACGAGCATCAGACGCTGCTGGATCCAGCGACGCACCTGGACCTACTCGACGCGTTCGGCAACTTGAGCGCTCTCTCGACGCGCACGGCCGCGGCCCACGAGGCGTGGCGCGCGGCCCGGACCGAGCTCGACAGGGTGCAAGCGGCGCTCGGCGAGCGCGAGACGCGCCTGGATCTGGTCGCCTTTCAGCTTGCGGAGCTCGACCGGGCGGCGCTCAATCCGGCCAAACCCGCGGAGGACGCCGAGCTGGCGTCCTTGAGGCTGGTCTTGGCCAGCGCGGAACGCGTCGAACGCCTGTGCCTTGACAGCTACGCGGCGCTCTACGAGCGCGACGACGCGATTCTGGCAGGCCTCGGTCAGATCTGGCGCCGCGTAGCAGAGCTCGCGTCGCTCGATTCTCGGTTCCAACCCTACGCCGACGCGCGCGACGCGATCAAGTCCCAGCTCGAGGATCTGGCGCTCTTCCTGCGGCAGTACGCCGAGAGCATCGAAGCGTCCCCCGCTCGCCTTGCGCAGACCGAGGAGCGGCTGGCGCGGCTCGAGCGGCTGAAGCGCAAATATGGGCCTACACTGACAGACGTCATTGCCAGACGCGATGCGCTGAGACGCGAGCTCGCCGACCTCGAAGGCGGGGACGAGCGCGTTCACGCGCTCGATCGCTCGCACCAGGCGGCCCGGGCGACGTATCTGCAGGCAGCGGAGAATCTGTCGAAGGAGCGCCGGCGGGTCGCCGTCGGGTTTGCCAAGGCGGTGGAGCGCGGGCTCGCGGATCTGGCCATGGAGCGGACCCGGTTCGAAGTCCGCTTCGCCGATCCGCTCCCTGAGGCCTCGTGGGGCCCGGGCGGAATCGATGCCGCGGAGTTCTACGTCTCGCCGAATCCGGGAGAAGAGCTGCGTCCGCTGGCACGCATCGTCTCCGGGGGTGAGCTCTCGCGCATCATGCTGGCCGTCAAGACGCTTGCCGCGATGTCCCGGCACGGATACAGCGACGCCGCCGCGCGCCCGCCGAGCGCGGCCGCGCCGGGGTTGATCTTCGACGAGGTGGATGCCGGCATTGGGGGGCGCGTCGCGGACGTTGTTGGACGAAAGCTGCGCACCCTGGGCTCGGCGTTTCAGGTCCTCTGTATCACGCACCTTCCTCAGATCGCGGCGTGCGCGGACACGCACTTTCAGATCGACAAGCGCGTTGAGCGCGGCCGTACGAGGACGACCGTCACGCGCCTGACGCCCGACGGCCGCGTGGACGAACTCGCGCGGATGCTCGGCGGGGAGGCGATTACCGATGGTCTGAGGCGCTCGGCTCGTGAGATGCTGAAGGAGCGCGGCGGTCGGCGCGAGAGCGCCCCGCCAGCCAGGGGCGAAAGCGAAAGGGCGAAAGCGAAAGGCGGTCAGAGGCAATAGTCGTGGCGCGGAAATACGTGATCGAAACCTTCGGCTGTCAGATGAACGTCCACGATTCGGAGCGCATGGCGGGGCTCCTCGAGCAGGCAGGCTACGAGTCCACGGCCGATGCCGCCGACGCGGACGTTGTCGTCGTGAACACGTGCAGCGTGCGCGAGCGCGCCGAAGGGCAGCTGTATACGCGCCTTGGCGAGCTGCGCGAGCTGGCGGCGGCCAGCGGCCTCAATCAAACGGTGGTGGTGGCCGGCTGCGTCGCGCAACAGGAAGGGGCCGGTATCTTCGAGCGTGCCCCTGGCGTGGCCGACGTCATCGTGGGGACACAGGCCATCCGCCGTCTCCCGATGCTCATCGACGCCTCACGGGGCGCGTCCACGCCTGCGCGGCGGCTCATCGACCTCAACCCCTATGACGATGTGAGCTGGCCGCTCGGCGTGACCCGCCGCAGCGATCCGGTCAAGGCGTACATCACCATCATCGAAGGGTGCAACGAGTTCTGCAGCTTCTGCGTCGTGCCCTACACGCGCGGGCACGAGCGAATGCGGCCGAAGGCCGACATCCTCGCCGAGGCGCGGGAGGCGGCCGCCAGCGGCCGCCGCGAGGTGCAGCTCCTCGGCCAGATCGTGAACCACTACGACGCACCCGACGATCCCGGGTGCCGTTTTATTGGACTGCTCGAGGCGATCCATGCGATTGACGGCATCGAGCGCATTCGTTTTGCCAGCCCGCACCCGAGGCATTTTGATCAGGCGTTTCTGAGCGCGATGGCCGGCCTCCCGAAAGTGTGCCGGCATCTCCACATTCCCGCCCAGTCCGGCTCAACGCGCGTTCTGGCGGCGATGCGGCGCCGCTACACGCGCGACAGCTACCTCGATCTCGTGGCGTGCATTCGCGAGACGCTGCCGGGCGTGGCGCTGTCGACCGATATGATCGTCGGATTCCCGGGGGAGACCGTGGCCGATTTCGAGGAGACGCTGTCGCTGACGGCGGCGGTGCGGTACCAGAGCATGTTCTCCTTCAAATATTCGCCGCGGCCGAACACGCTGGCGGACAAGCGGTTGCCGGACGACGTCCCCGAGCACGAGAAGACGAGGCGGATCGTGGCGCTGCAGGCGCTGCAACGCGAGATGCAGATCGAGCTGAACGAGCAGATGGTCGGGCGCACGGTCGACGTGCTTGTGGACGCCGCCAGCCGCCGCCGCGACACGGAAGTTTCCGGGCGCACATCGACGAATGTGGTCGTCAACGTTCCGGGACCCGCCGCGTGGATCGGCCGGACGGTGCGCGTGCGCGTCGAGCGCGCGGGGCCTCACAGCGTGTGGGGGCAGCCCGCCTCGGACACGAGCTGCCGGTCGAGCCGCAGTTCGGGCGAGGCGGCGCACGAGCCCGACCGGCGACGACCGGAATGGCATTGACAGGCGCGCGCTTCGCGCCTAGCTTGTAGGGCACCATGCAGATTGAAATGACCATCAAGGGACTGATGGTCGATCCGATCACGAACACGCCGATCGTCATCCTCCGCGACAAGGAAGGGCAGAGGGTACTGCCGATCTGGGTCGGTCTCGCCGAAGCGAACGCGATCGCCATGCAGATGGAGAACGTGTCGCCGCTGCGTCCGATGACGCACGATCTGCTTCGCAACGTCATCCAGGATCTGAACGCGTCAGTCCAGCGAATCGTCGTGTGCGATTTGCAGGAGAACACGTTCTACGCGCTCATCTACCTGGCGCTGAACGGGGCGACCATCGCCATCGACGCGCGGCCGAGCGATGCCATCGCGCTGGCGCTTCGCACGCGCGCGCCGATCTTCGTCGAGGACGCGGTGATCGATAACGCCAAGACGTTCGATCCCGCTCCGGACAAGGCGGACGAGGAACGCCTGCACAAGTGGTTGGAGAGCCTGGACCCGGAAGAGTTAGGCAAGTACAAGATGTAGTATGGATCGGGGCCCAGCGAACTACATCCAGTGATACAATCCTCACGCGCTCCCGATGATCGTCGCTATCGCCAATCAAAAAGGGGGGGTCGGCAAGACGACCACCGCCATTAATCTCGCGGCCGCGCTTGCCCTGCGCGGCAAGCGCACGCTCCTCGTCGATCTGGACCCGCAGGCCAACAGCACGATGTCGTTCCTCGACATGCAGACCGTCTCGAGGAGCGTCTACGACGCCATCGCGGACCCGGCCATCGGGTTCGAGGACGTGATTGTGCCGGCACCGACCGAGAATTTGAAGATTGCCCCGTCGCGGATCGCGCTGGCGAAGCTCGAGGCCAAGCTGATCGGGGAGCTGGACGCGCATTTCCGCCTCAAGGACAAGCTGGAGCCGATCCGCAAGCTGTACCCGCAGATCGTCATCGACTGTCCGCCGACGCTCGGCCTCCTGACGGTGAACGCGCTGGTCGCGGCGACGCATCTCCTCATCCCCATCCAGTCGTCCTATTTCGCGCTCGAAGGGACCGACGATCTCCTTGAAACGATCGAGAAAGTGCGGGCACGCCCGAATCCGGCCCTGCGGATCCTGGGTGTCGTGATCACGATGCACGACAAACGGACGGCGCTGGCCAAGGACATCCGCCGGCAGATTCAGAAAGTCTTCGGCGGCAAGCTGTTCAAGACCGTCATCACCAAGAGCGTGCGGCTGGAAGAGAGCCCGGCCTACAAGGAGTCGATTTTCACGTTCGCGCCGGGCTCAACCGGCGCGAGTGAGTATTACCGTTTGTGCGAGGAGGTCATCGACCGTGCCTAGACGCGGCCTTCCCGAGTCCATCTCGATGCGGCACGACCAGCACTACGTGGAAGCGCTGGCGGCCTCAGCGGGCGCGCCCATCGGCCGTCTCGTGCCGATCGACAACATCGATCCCAACCCGAATCAACCGCGGCAGGTCATGGGGGATCTGTCGGAGCTCATCGCCTCGATCGCCGAAAAGGGCATCCTCGAGCCGCTGGTCGTGCGCCAGCGGGGCGACCGGTTCCAGATCGTGGCCGGCGAACGGCGGTATCAGGCGGCGGTTCAGATCGGGCTGCGCGAGCTGCCCGTCGTTCTCCGCGATGTCGACGACACGGAGATGCTGGAGCTGGCGCTGATTGAGAACCTGCAGCGCAAGGATCTGACGCCGTTCGAGGAGTCGGAGGCGCTCCAGGGGCTCGCGGAGCGGTGCGGGTATACGCACGAGGACCTGGCGCGGCGGTTGGGGAAGTCGCGAACGTCGATCACAGAGTCGCTGTCGCTGAACGGCATATCGGAGGACATTCGGAACCTGTGTCGGCTGGCCGACATTTCCTCTAAGTCGCTGCTGTTACAGGTGGTTAGGCAGCATTCCCCCGAGAAAATGACCGCGTTGATTGAGAAGATCGCCGGCCAGGGCGGGACGACACGGCAGCAGCTGCGCGAGGCAGCCAGCCGGTCGAAAGTGGGACGGCCGAAGCATTTCGTCTTCGCCTACAAGGCACCGACGAAGGCGTTCCAGCTGAAGATCAGCTTCACCAAGGCGCGCGCGTCGAAGGACGACGTCATCGAGGCGCTCGAGGGCATCATCCGGGAGCTGCGGAGAAGCAAGTAGCCAGGTGTTGGACTCCCAGGCCGTCCTGGGGGCGAATCGGCCGGGCTGGGAGCCTACGAGCGGCGGGCCTGGAGCCGCACCGACCGAAGGCGTTTCAGCTGAAGATCAGCTTGACTAAGACGCGCTTCGAAGACTAGATCATCAAGGCGCTCGAGGCAGGATCTGGGCCATCATGACTAACTGCGCGGCCGATCCGAAGGTTCGGTCGG
>DATKHR010000042.1:0-28032 GCA_035510155.1 Vicinamibacterales bacterium | reverse complement strand
ACGCTGACCAACATCTTCAACCCCGCGTACAACCGCGGCCCCACGGACTACGACGTGACCCACGCGTTCAGCTCGAGCTGGATCTACGAGCTGCCCTGGGCCGCCCAGCGCGCCTACGGTGGATGGCAGATCAACGGCATTCTTTCTGCGAGATCCGGTCTCCCGCTCACCATTACCCAGACCACGCCCATGTCATCCACGGGCATCGGGAACAACCGGCCGAACACCGTTTGCGATCCGACCTTGAGCAATCCGACAATCAACCAGTGGTTCAACACCTCCTGCTTCCACGCGACGCCGGACGCGACGGGCACGTTCGGCAACACGGCGCGGAACAGCGTACGAGGCCCCGGCGCGTTCAACATCGACGTGTCCGCAATCAAGAACACGAGAATTGGCAACATCGATACGGAGGTGCGCCTCGAGGTCTTCAACGTGCTGAACCATCCGCAGTTCGGCCAACCCAACGGCGTATTGGGAAACGCGCAGTTCGGCACCATATCGAGCATGCTGGCCAGCCCCTCGTGCGCGACCTGTGGCACGACGGAGCGCCAAATCCAGCTCGCGTTCAAAGCCAGGTTCTAAGCGGGTAGTGAGGAGCCGGGAGGGGCTAACGAGCTACCAGCAACGACCATTGAAGTGGGGTGTGATCGGGGCGGGCGACATCGTGAGGAGGCGAATCGCCCCCGCCTTGCGCGAATCGCCTGCGTGCGAGTTCGTCGCGATCAGCCGCGCGCGGGCCGATCGCGCGGACGAGGCCACGGCGCTCGGTGCGAGCCGCTGGTTTCCTCGGTGGCGCGACCTCGTTGCCGATCCGGACGTCCAGAGCGTATACGTCGCGACACCCGTGCACCTGCACGCGAAGCAGACGATCGCCGCGGCGAATGCCGGCAAACATGTGCTCTGCGAGAAACCGATGGCGATGAATGCCGCGGAGTGCGATCGGATGATCGCCGCGTGCCGCGCCAACCGGGTCAAGCTGGGCATTGCCTACTACCGGCATTTCTACCCCGCGGTCATGCGCATCAAAGCGCTCCTGGCGTCCGGCGAAATCGGCCAGCCGGTGCTGGCGCAGATGAACGCCTTCGAGTGGTTCGACCCGGGCCCCGATCATCCTCGCCGGTGGCTGCTCAAGCCAGCCCTCGCCGGCGGCGGACCGATGATCGACTTCGGCTGTCACCGGCTCGAGGTGCTCGTACACCTGTTCGGGCCTGTGGATCAGACGGCCGCCGTCACCGCGAACGTCTACTTCCAGCGCGAGGTCGAGGACACCGCGGCGGTCCTGCTGCATTTCGTCAAGGGCCCGTGCGCATCGGTGACTGTTACGCATGCGGTACGGGGGACGGAGGACACGCTGACCGTGTTCGGCACTCGAGGCTCGATTCGCGCGGCGAGCCTCAATTCAGGCACACTGGTGGTGGCCATTGGCGACGCCGGGAGCGAGCGCACCGAGTCGCACCCGGCCGCGTCCAACGTCCATCGCCCGCTCATCGATGATTTCGTGACCGCAGTCGAGGAGGATCGCGAGCCGCTTGTCAACGGCGCGATGGGACGTGCCGTGTCAGCGATCGTGGACGACATTTATGCTGTCGCGCCGTCAACTCGTTAAGGCCATGGGCGCCGCCAGCGGCATCATGGCAGCCCGATCTGCCGGCCTGGCACAGGCACCTCTGCCACAGGGTCCGCCGAGCGTCGTGACGACGCCGCCAAGAGATTTCGGGCCGAACGCGCCCCCAACCACCTACTTCACCGATCCGGATGTCATCGCAGTCGATCCATCGTTCAATGCGGTCGTCCAGGCGAACAGCGCCATCAAGCGACTGTGGACCGGGGCGCTCTGGGCCGAAGGACCGGCCTGGTGCGGCGGCGGTCGCTATCTGATCTGGAGCGACATTCCCAACGACCGACAACTGCGGTTGTTGGAAGAAGACGAGCGCGTCACCCTGTTCCGGAGCCCTTCGAACAATTCGAATGGCAACACGTTCGATTTCCAAGGGCGACAGGTGTCGTGTGAGCACTTCACGCGGCGAGTGGTGAGGTACGAGCACGACGGCTCGATGACGGTCGTCGCGGACGCGTACGAAGGCAAATCGCTCAATTCACCAAACGACGTTGTTGCGCACCCGGACGGCAGCTACTGGTTCACCGACCCGCCATACGGCAGGAGTTTGTACGAGGGGCGCCCCGGACCGCGCGATCTTCCGAACGGCGTCTATCGTGTCGATGACCGGCAGGCGGCGCCAAGCGCTGCGGGAAGAGCTGCGGGAACGATCACGCGCGTGGCGTTCGAGGAGCAGGTGCCGGATCCCAACGGTCTTGCGTTCTCGCCCGACTACAAGAAGCTGTATGTGGTCAGCACTGGTAAGGGGCCCGGCGACCGCGGGCCCGGAGGGCGCGGCAACATGTTCGTGTTCGACGTCGGATCCGGCGGGACGTTGTCAAATCCGCGCGTCTTCGCGGACTTCGTGATCGATGGCGTGAGATGCTCGCCTGACGGCGTCCGATGCGATGTCAGCGGCAACGTCTGGTGCTCGAGCAACGCGGGCCGCGCCGTCGGGTACAACGGCGTCACGGTCTGGACGCCCGAGGGCAAGCTGATTGGCCGTATCCGCCTGCCGGAGGTCTGTGCGAATCTGTGCTTTGGCGGGCCGAAGCGCAATCGTCTCTTCATGGCCGCCAGCCAGTCGCTCTACGCGCTGTACGTCAACACCCAGGGCGCGGGGCCGGGGTAAGAGCGAGGTTGATGGAAAGGAGATGAGCCACCCATGACGACTCGCATTCTGGCGGCGTGTCTGTCCTTGCTGGCGGCCGTTGCAGGCACCGCCAGCACGCTTGCGCGCGCCGACTCGACCAAGCCCGCGCGGATCAACCGCGCGATTGAGCTGCTGCAACAGGGGCAGCCCATCTACTACACCGGATCGCATGAGGGCACGGAAGGGAGCTTCCAGCAGGGCGTCAGGGACGCGCAAACGTGGGCCGACTACATCAGCTACGACATGGAGCACGCGCCCTTCGACGTCAAGGGCCTCGCAGACTACATGCGGGGTCTCGTGCAGGGCGGGCCGGCGAAAAGCGGTCACCGTACGCCCGCCGTCATCGTGAACGTCCCGGTGAACGGGACTGACGAAGCAACGGTGCGCGCGAACGCGTGGATGTTCCAGCAGGTCCTGGCGACCGGCGTGCACGGCATCCTCTTGTGTCACGCGGACACGCCGGGCGCTGCGCGGGCGTTTGTGGAGGCGGTGCGCCTGCCCAACCACAAAGAAGGCGTCGATCACGGCGTCGCCGAGGGGCGGCGAGGCGTTCACGGGGCGCCGACCGCAGCGCGAATCTGGGGAGTCTCTCAGGACGAGTACCTCGAGAAAGCCGACCCGTGGCCGCTCAACCCTCGCGGGGAGCTTCTTCTTGGCTTGAAGCTCGAAGATAAGTACGCGCTGGCGAACGCGGAGGAGAGCACCAAGGTCCCGGGCATCGGCTTCGCTGAATGGGGCCCCGGCGACATGGCGCTCTCGCTTGGCGTCAAACGCGGGTCCGGACCGTTGCCGACCGCGATGCAGGAGGCGCGCGCCAAGGTCCTGGCCGCGACCAAAGCTCAGAAGATCTTCTTCCTCAACTCGGTCAGTGCGAGCGACGTGGTCGACATGATCAAGGAAGGCGTCATGATTGGCTCCGCGAACCAGGAAGCCGCCGAGATCGGACGGAAGTACACCAAACGCACGATGCCTTGGTAAGCGGGCTAGCGGCCGGCGGGGGCGAGCGGAGGAATGATGGCCGCCACCATCGACGTCGTCCACTCGCCGTGGTTGTGAACGTAGGTTCCGCGCATCCAGACCAGCGCCGTGCGCGGGTCGTTCCACGCCGGGATCACCGGCCGCAGGTTGTCGGCGGTCGAGTTGCGCGTGAACGGGGCCCACGTCCATTTGCCGAGGCGCGCATCGCGCTGGCCGCGAAAGAGCTCGTAGTGCCGCTTGCGGTCAGCGTGGCTCACGAGCGGATCGCCGCTGACGGGATCGGCGTCGGTCGAGATGTACATGACGTCCGGATTCTTGGGATCGAGCGCGCCAAGGCCTGAGTAGTCGTCCTCGCCGGCGTAGAGCCGCCTTCCGGCCTGCGCGATTTCTTCCGTGTGCCACGACGTGCCATCCCACCGCGCGTAGTGGTAACGCAGGTCCATGCCTCCCTGGCCGCGCGGCAGCCCTCGACCGTCGATCTGTGTCGAGAACAGCACGTAGGGGTGCGCGTCTCGATCGAGCTCGATGTCCGCCATCCACGCCACATCGTCGGGAGTGCCCTGAAACACCTTGGTCAGCTCCCACGTGGCAATCTTCTTCTCGGTCGTCGTATTCAAGGTGCCGACCACGGCGCCGTTCGAATGGTGGATCGTGTCGCCCTGCAGATAGCCGTGGTACAGACTGTTGTCGTAATTGCGCGGGTGGTCCTCCGTGGCCACGAAGTGGAGCGTGCCCTTGCCGTCGTACGCATATTTCAAGTACGGGCTGTACCCGCCCTTTCCGTACAACCACCGGCCCTTGTACGTCCACGTTCGCCCGTCGTCCTCCGAGACCATGTAATTCGGATCATGACCGAAGCCGCGAAAGAAGTTGAAGACGCGGCCGTCCGGCATGCGGAACAGGTTCGCGTACGTGTCGTTGTTGCCGGCGCGGGCCGCATTTTCGCCAGGTGTCTCGATGACGGCGGCAGGGCCCCAGGCAAGCGGGTTGTGCGGTTCAGAGATCCGGTAATACATGCGGCGCTCCACCGCGTGCTTCGAATATACGGCGAGATAGCTGCCGTCCCGCCGGATCAGGAATGCCGGAGCGTCGTGATCATCCTGTTCGAGATGAGGATGCAAGACCGTCGTGGCCACGCGGCCGGTCGCGAGCTCGTAGACCGACACTTCGACGTTGCCCCACCGCGGGTCGCTCTCGTTCGCCTGGTTGCTGCCGACGGCGCGGACCGATCCGGCAATCAGCTTGCCCTCGTCGATGATCGCCCGGGGATCCATGAACCACGACCACGCGCCGTTGTCGTTGAGGCGCACGAGCGCGCCGCCGACGTATTCGTCGGGGTACTCGACGTTTGCGCTCCCCGAAGCGGTAACCCCGGCGCGAGCGTCGAGCGAGGATCCGTCACCAAGGACGGACGTAGGACCACGGCCGGACACAGAACCAAGAACCATGGCCCAAGGACCAACGAGGGCAGACAGGATCACGCGTCGGCGCATGCCGCGCATGGTAACCACGGGGCCAGAAACCGTTGACTTTACCGGTAAAGTATAGTACTTCACGCGGGCGCGTGTTCGATCTGTCGGGGAAGGTTGCCGTCGTCACCGGTGCCGGGTCCGGCATAGGCGCTGCCATCGCAACGCTGTTTGCCCGGCAGCGGGCCCATGTCGTCGCCCTCGACGTGGACGAGGCCGCCGCGAAGCAGATCATGGCAGGGATTCGCGATCGAGGTGGCCGTGCCGACGCCGCCGGTTGCAACGTGGCCGACGCGTTCGAGGTCACGCGCGTCTTCGGCCGCCTCGACGGCACGCACGGGCGGATCGATATTCTGGTAAACAACGCCGGCATCGCGCACGTCGGAACCCTCGAGCAGACGTCGGAGACCGACCTGGATCACCTGTACGAGGTGAACGTCAAAGGCGTCTTCCTGTGCGCGCGGGCGGCCGTTCCCGTCATGGTGCGCCAGGGCGGCGGCGTGATCCTGAACATGGGGTCGATTGCGTCGCTCGTCGGCGTCCCCGACCGGTTCGCCTATTCGATGAGCAAAGGCGCCGTCCTGACAATGACCATGTCGATCGCCATCGACTACATCAAGCAGGGTGTCCGGTGCAATTGCATCTGTCCAGCTCGCATCCACACGCCGTTTGTCGACAAATTCGTCGCCCGCCATTACCCTGGGCGCGAGGAGGAGATGCTGAATCAGCTTTCGAAGTATCAGCCGATTGGACGCATGGGCACGCCCGAAGAAGTGGCGTCCCTCGCGCTCTACCTGTGCTCGGACGAGGCGTCGTTCGTGACGGGACAAGCCTACCCGATCGACGGGGGCGTGCTGGTCGGATGACTCGACACGTGCTGACCGTCGATCTTCGCGACGATCCGGCCACGATTGCCGCGTATCGCGAGTACCACCGGGAAGTCTGGCCCGAGGTGATCGAGAGTCTGCGCCGTGCGGGTGTGGAAGACATGGAGATCCATTTGCTCGGCCGCCGGCTCGTGATGATCCTCGAGTTGCAAGACGGCGCCGACTACCGGAGCGTGTTCGCCAATCACGTCGCGTCGAGCCCGCTTGTCGCCCAGTGGGAACAGCTGATGAGGTCTCTCCAGGAACCGGTGCCTGGGGCGCCGTCCGGCGATTCGTGGGCCCTCATGGAACCGGTGTTCCGTCTCAACGGGCGTGGCGCGGTCGTTCGATGATTGATAGACGCGGGGACAGCCCCCAATCGTGGCCCTTGCCGTCCCACGCCCGGCCAATCGTGATCATCGGGGCCGGCGCGATCGTTCGTACGGCCCACTTGCCAGCTTACGCGCGTCTCGGGTTCCCGATCGCCGGCGTCTTCGACATCGCCCCGGACACGGCCCGCGCGACGGCCCGCCAGGCAGCGGTCCGGACGGTGTATGCCAGCCTTGCGGAGGCTGGAGCTGTTCGAGACGCGGTGTTCGACATTGCGGTGCCAGGAGATCAAACGCTGGGCGTCCTCGGCTGTCTGCCTCGAGGGGCGGCGGTGCTCCTGCAGAAACCGCTCGGCGTCAATCTCGACGGCGCCCGGCAGATTCTCGCCGTGTGCCGCGAGCGAGAGCTGGTAGCCGCCGTGAACTTCCAGCTGCGCTTCAGCCCGAATATGATCGCGCTTCGCGATCTCGTCAGGTGCGGTGCCCTCGGAGAGCTCACCGACATCGAGCTGCGAGTCGTCGACCGCCAGCCATGGGAGCAATGGTCGTTTCTGAAGGGGGCGCCGCGCCTCGAGGTGCTCTACCACTCGATTCACTACCTGGACGCGATTCGCTCGATCGCCGGAGAGCCGAACGGTGTCTGGTGCCGTGCCGTCCGGCATCCATCCCTGAGCGAGCTCCGTGATACGCGAAGCACGACCATTCTCGATTATGGAGACCGCATTCGTTGCTCCCTGACGCTCAACCACACGCATCGTTACGACACGTCCCACCGAGCGTCTCTTTTCAAGGTCGAGGGGACGGACGGTGCGGCGCTCCTCACGATGGGCGTCAACCTCGACTATCCCACCGGCCCGCCCGATACCATGGAGGTCGCGCTTGCCGGCGACAACTGGCAGCCGGTGCCGCTTCGCGGGTCCTGGTTCACGGAAGCGTTCGAGGGGCCGATGTCCAACTTGCAGCGCTTCATCGCGGCGGAGGACGCGGCCTTGGTGTCGCCGGTGGACGACGCGATCAAGACCATGGCCCTCGTGGAAGCCTGTTACCGTTCCAGTGAGATGGGTGCGACTTCCATCCCGCCCGTGGTGCCCTGAAGGCGATGGCTCCCTCGGCTGACTTCTCGAAACGCGTCGAAGACGCTCTCGCGAATGCCGGGCTGCGGGCGGCGCTCGACCGAGCGACCGATCAGCTGGGCTCCCGCCGGGTGGTCGCCTTGTCGACGCTCAGCGACTCGGACGCCACTCGCGATGCGGCGCGAGCGGCAAGGCTTGACGCCATCGCCCACCTGCCGGAGTACCTCGAACGGTTCGAAGCGCAGCTTGTCGCCAACGGCGCGCGCGTCCACTGGGCGGAAACACCCGAGCAGGCGAACCGCATCATCGCCGACATCGGAAGGGCCACGGCGGCCCGTCTCGCTGTGAAGAGCAAGTCGATGGTCTCGGAGGAAACCCACCTCAACGATGCCCTCGAGCGCCAGGGCATTGAAGTCGTCGAGACGGATCTCGGCGAGTACATCGTTCAACTGCGTCATGACCGGCCGTCGCACATCATCGCGCCCATCATTCACCTGACGCGCCAGGACATCGGTCGCGTGATGGAGCAGCGGTTGTCTGTTGCCTACAGCGACGACGCCCAGACACTGGCGGCATACGCGCGGACGAAGCTGCGCCAGGCCTTTCTTCGCGCCGACATGGGCATCAGCGGCGCCAATTTCGGCGTGGTCGAGACCGGCGCCATCTGCCTCGTCACCAACGAAGGCAACGGCCGCATGGTCACGACCATGCCGAGGGTGCACGTGGTTTTGATGGGGATCGAGAAGCTCGTGGCCACGATGGCCGATCTCGACACATGTCTGAAGGTACTCGCCAGATCGGCAACCGGTCAGAAAATTACCGTCTACACTACGCTCGTCCGAGCGCCGCGTGCGGCGGGCGATCTCGACGGCCCGGAGGAGCTGCACGTTGTGCTGCTCGACAACGGGCGCAGCGGGATCCTGGCGGGCGACACCGCGGAGATTCTGGCGTGCATCCGTTGCGGAGCGTGCTTGAACGCATGCCCGGTCTACCGGACGATCGGTGGCCACGCGTACGGCGATACGTACCCCGGTCCTGTGGGCGCCGTGCTGACGCCAGGCTTGCGTGGCTTGCGAGAGTGGAGCGATCTGCCGCACGCCAGCTCGCTCTGCGGCGCATGCCGCGAAGTGTGTCCCGTTCGCCTCGACATCCCGCGGATGCTCCTGTCGCTCCGCCACTCGGTGTCGAGTCATGCGAGACCGCGTTCGCTCGGGCCAGCGATGAAGCTGTTCGCCTGGATTGCGACACGGCCGTCCATGTATGGCCGTGCCGCGGCCGTGGCGCGCTGGTGGCTTCAGCGGCGTGCACGGAGCGGTTGGATACGCAGTTTGCCGGGGCTCGCGGCGGGCTGGACGCGATCGCGCGATCTCAAGGCGCCACCTGGCGCCAGCTTTCAAGAGCTGTGGCGGGCGCGGCAGCATGAGCGTGCGCGGCCGCGCGGGAATGAGGACGCGGCATGAGCGCGCGCGCGGCGATTCTGGCCCGCCTCCGCAACGCGCAGCGAACGGGACGGGTGCCTGTGGGGCCCCGGCGCCCCGAGCCCGTGTTCGAGACGCCGCCCGAATCCGGGTCCGAAACCCCGCTCTCGAGGCTCCTCATCGAGCTGACCGGGCTTGGCGTGGAGCATCATGTCGAGCCGACGCCGGATGACGTGTGCGCGCGCGTCGCCGCGCTGGTCGGCACGCGACCCGTTCTCAGCTGGGACGGCGATCGCCTGCCTTACGGCGTCGGGCGCGTGCTTGCCGGCGCCGCCACCGGCCGGAGTCCGCGAGACTCGCAGGCTTCAATGGAAATCGGCGTGACGGGCTGCCACGCGGCGATCGCGGAAACAGGATCACTCGTCGTCCTCTCAGGCAAGGGAATGCCGCGGGCGGCGTCGCTCCTGCCGCAGGTGCACGTGTGCGTCGTGCGCTCCGGCGACGTGTATTCAACGATGGGCGAGTTCTTTACGAAGCGCGCACTGGACATTGCCGGCGCCGCGTGCTGCACGTTCATCACGGGTCCGAGCCGGACGGCGGACATCGAGCTCACGCTGACACTCGGGGTGCATGGACCTGGATGCGTTGTCGTCGTCGTTGGACCCTGAATCGGATGAGCCACGAGCCCCGAGCTCCGAAGATGCGGATTGACGCACACCAGCATTTCTGGAAGTTCGACGCCAGCGAGTACGGCTGGATCGACGACACGATGAGTGCGCTCAAACGCGATTTCCTTCCGCGCGAATCGAAGGCCGAGATGGCGCGAGCCGGGTTCGACGCGTGCGTCGCGGTTCAGGCCCGGCAGACGTTGGAAGAAAACGACTGGCTGCTCGGCTTGGCGGACGCCGATCCGAGCATCGCCGGCGTCGTGGGCTGGGTCGATCTGCAGGCCGACGATGTCGGCGCCCAGCTGGAGCGCGTTTCGAGTCACCCCAAGCTCGTGGGTGTCCGCCACATCGTGCAGGACGAGCGGGACGACGGCTTCATGGGCCGACCGGCGTTCCGGCGCGGCATCGCGCGCCTCGAGGACCGCGGCCTCGCGTACGACCTGCTCGTCAGGAGCCATCAGCTGCCCGCCGCGGCGGAGCTGGTCGGGCGCTTTCCTCGACAGCGGTTCGTCCTCGATCATTTGGCGAAGCCCGACATCCGATCGAGAGAGATCGATTCCTGGGAACGAGATCTCCGCCGCTTGGCCGACTGTCCAAACGTGTCGGCGAAGCTGTCCGGCCTCGTCACCGAAGCCGATTGGCGCCATTGGACCGCCGACGACCTCGGTCCGTATCTCGACGTGGCGTTCGACTGCTTTGGCGCAGGCCGCCTGATGATCGGATCCGACTGGCCGGTCTGCCTGCTCGCCAGCGGCTACGCGCGCGCCATGCGGGTTGTCACCGATTACGTGTCGACGTTGTCCGACGTGGATCGCGATCGCGTGCTCGGCACGAACGCCCGGCGCTTCTGGAATCTTCCGATCGGGGAGACGGTTCGATGAGAGCACGAATTGCCGTCGCACTGATCGCGTTGACGATCGCCGGCTGCCGCCGCACGAACGACGCGCCTGGCAAACTGACGATCGCCGTCATTCCCAAAGGCACCTCGCATGTCTTCTGGCAGAGCATTCACGCCGGCGCCGAGAAGGCCGCGCAGGAGCTCGGCGTCGCCATCATCTGGCGCGGGCCGCTTCGAGAAGACGATCGCGCTTCGCAGGTGGCGGAGGTGGAGGGATTTGTGACGCGCGGCGTCTCGGGCATCGTGCTGGCCCCTCTCGACAACGCGGCGCTCGCCCCGCCCGTGGCAGAAGCGAAACGGGCCGGGATCCCGGTCGTGGTCATCGATTCGGGGCTGAACGGGAGCGACTACATCAGCTTCGTCGCAACCGACAACCGTAAGGGGGGACGGCTGGCGGGCGAGCAGCTGGCCGGGCTCCTCAACAACGCCGGGAAGGTCGTCGTCTTACGGTACGCAGAAGGGTCCGAAAGCACGATGCAGCGCGAGGAGGGGTTCCTCGAGGCGCTCCACCCCCACAACGGCATCGAGGTCGTCAGCGCCAACCAATACGGCGGCGCCGACGTCGAGGGTGCGTACAAGAAAAGCGAGGCGCTGCTCAGCCGCTTCAAGAGGGCCGACGGCGGCCTCGAGATTGACGGCATCTTTACCCCAAACGAGTCGACCACGCTGGCGATGCTGCGCGTCCTTCTGGACAATGGCTGGGCCCGAAAGGTGCGATTCATCGGCTTCGACGCCTCGGACACGCTCGTCAACGGACTGTCCGACGGGTACATCGACGGCCTCGTGCTCCAGGACCCCGTCAACATGGGCTACCTGGGGGTGAAAACGCTGGTGGCGCACCTCGAACATGGAACGATGGCTACCCGGATCGACACCGGTGTGCGCCTCGTGACTCGCGAACAGATGAACGATCCGGAGGCCAAAGAGCTTCTGCACCCCGATCTTGCACGATGGCTGAAGCGCTGAACCGCTCGGGGGAGAGCCCGGAACTGATATCGATGCGAGGCATCAGCAAGGCGTTTGGCGCGACCGTCGCGCTCGACGCCGTGGATCTCGCCGTCCGGGCCGGTGAGGTGTGCGCGCTCGTCGGGCAGAACGGGGCGGGCAAGAGCACGCTCATGGCGATTCTCGCCGGCGCCCTCGCGCCGGACTCGGGGGAGATGCGACTCGGGGGCGTGCCGTACGCGCCCCGGCGTCCGCTCGACGCGCGGCGCGCGGGCGTGGCGATGATCTATCAGGAGCTGTCGCTCGCGCCGCACCTGACGGTCAGTGAGAACATCGTCCTTGGTCTCGAGCCGACGCGATTCGGCATGGTCCTGCGCGACCGCGCGCGCGCCGCAGCCCAGGCGGCGCTCGACGCGCTCGGGCACCACGAGCTCAAGCCCGACGCTGTCGTCGGCGCGCTGCCTCCGGCGGCGCAGCAGCTCGTCGAGATCGCGCGCGCGACCGCAACGGGAGCGCGCGTGCTCGTGCTGGACGAGCCGACGAGCAGCCTGGCCCTCGACGACACGCGCCGGTTGTTCGATTTGCTTCGGCAGCTGAAGCGGCGGGGACACGCCGTTGTCTACATTTCCCATTTCATCGAAGAGGTGAAGGCGATCTCCGACCGCTTCGTCGTGTTGCGCGACGGCCGCAACGCCGGCGGCGGCGCGACGGGGGAGACACCAGCGGACGAGATCGTGTCTTTGATGGTGGGCCGGAGCATCCAGGACCTCTATCCTCGGACCGCCCGCCGCGCGAGCGAGCGGCTGCTCGTCGTCGATTCGTTGTCGCCTGGATCTGCCTCCTTCGAGCTCCGTCGGGGCGAGATCCTCGGCGTCGCGGGCCTCGTCGGCGCTGGCCGCACGCGACTGCTGCGGGCGATTTTCGGGCTCGCCCCGGTGAAAAGCGGGCGGATCAGGCTCGGCGTTTACACAGGCGCCGCGACTCCCCACGCGCGCTGGAAGCAGGGGATGGGCATGTTGAGCGAAGATCGAGGCGGGGAAGGGCTCGCGGTTGGACAGAGTGTTGCCGACAACCTCACCGGCTCTCGACTTCAAGGACTCGGTCCGGGATTCTTCGTGATGCCGTCGAGGCAGCGTGCGGCCGCCGAGCGTTGGATCGATCGCCTTGGGATCGACTGCCGCAGCGCATGGCAGGTGACGGCCGAGCTTTCGGGCGGCAATCAACAAAAGGTCGCCGTCGCGCGTTTGTTGCACCACGATGTCGACGTCCTCGTGCTCGACGAGCCCACGCGCGGCATTGACGTGGCGAGCAAAGCTCAGATCTACGACCTCATCGATGCGCTCGTGTCGGCCGCCGAGCGGCCCAAGGCGGTGCTGCTCG
Source organism: Vicinamibacterales bacterium (assembly GCA_035510155.1). Taxonomy (GTDB): domain Bacteria; phylum Acidobacteriota; class Vicinamibacteria; order Vicinamibacterales; family CAVVIG01; genus DATKHR01. The sequence continues at coordinate 15,255 of DATKHR010000042.1, read as the reverse complement.
TCAGCAGCTATTTTCCAGAACTGCTCGGTGTCTGCGATCGCATCGCCGTGATGTCGCGCGGCCGGCTCGGCCCGGTGCGCCCCGTGTCGGAATGGAACGAGCACTCGTTGTTGATGGACGCCTCAGGCGCGCGCGCGGCCTCGTGACCTGGCGCCGCTTTCTCCAGGAAAGCGGCCTGGGTGTGCTCATCGGCCTCGCGGTCGTCGCCCTGATCTTCGGCGCGCTCATCGGCCCCCAGTTCTTCCGGGCCGCGAACCTCGAGCTGATGGCGCGCCAGACGGTCATCGTCTGCGTCGCGGCGCTCGGGATGACGATGGTCATCATCTCGGGCGGCATCGACCTGTCCGTCGGCTCCGTGGGCGCGCTGAGCACGGTGGTGACCGCGCTGCTGCTCAGGGCGGGTGCCGGTCCGGCGATTGCGGCGCTCGGCGCCGTCGGGGCGGCCGCGGCCTGCGGCGCGGTGAATGGCCTCTTGATCACGCAACTCCGCGTCGTGCCGTTCATCGTGACGCTCGGCACGATGCTGCTCGCGCGCGGCGCGGCGAAGGGTCTGGCTGACGAACGGCGCGTCGAAGCGCCGATGACGTGGCTGAACAGCCTGCTGCGCACGGCGCAGGACGGGAGGGGACTGATTCTACCCGGCGGGATCTGGATCACGGTGATCGTGGCCGTGCTCGTGGCGCTGACCCTCCGGTACACTCGCTTCGGCCGACATCTGTTCGCCATCGGGTCGAACGAGCGGACCGCGCGGTTGTGCGGGGTGCGCATCAACTGGTGCAAGTGGGGTGTGTATACGATCTCTGGAGCGCTGGCTGGACTCGCCGGCGTGCTGTTGTTCTCACAGCTGTCGGTTGGCGACCCGACCGTCTCGGTCGGCCTCGAGCTCGACGTGATCGCAGCGGTCATCATCGGTGGCGGCAGTTTCTCAGGGGGCAGAGGAAGCGTCGTCGGCACAATGGCCGGCGCCGCGATCATGGCGATCATCCAGGTCGGGTGCTCGCAGCAAGGCCTCCCCAACTGGGTGCAACAGATCGTGACCGGCACGATCATCGTTGCCGCAGTGGCGCTCGATCGCTGGAGGCAGGCCACTGGAGCGCGGGCGTCGTGATCATCCGCGACCTCGAGATCTTCGATCTTCGGTTTCCGACGTCGCGCACGCACGTCGGCACGGACGCGGTCCACGTGGATCCCGACTACTCGGCGGCGTACGTGATTCTCAAGACCGACGCCGGGCTCGAAGGGCACGGCCTGACGTTCACGATCGGCCGCGGCAACGAGGTCTGCACGGCAGCCATCGAAGCGTTTCGTCCCCTGGTCGTACGACAGCGACTCGAGGACGTCACGGCGGACTTTGCAGGGTTCTGGCATCGTCTGGCCTCGGATTCACAGCTCCGCTGGCTCGGGCCCGAGAAGGGCGTGATCCACCTCGCGCTCGCGGCTGTCGTCAATGCCGTCTGGGATCTGCGCGCGAAGCAGGCGCGGAAACCCGTTTGGAAGCTGCTCGCCGACATGGCGCCTCGGGAGATTGTGTCGTGCGTCGATTTCCAGCACATCACCGACGTCCTCGACCCGGAGGAAGCGCTCGCGATCCTCGAACGTCAGGCGCGCGCGAAAGGGGAGCGCGAGGCGGCGCTTGTTCGGTCGGGTTATCCGGCGTACACGACCTCGGTTGGGTGGATGGGCTACTCGGACGAGAGCATTCGCGCCCGATGCCGTGTCGCGCTCGCGGAGGGCTGGACCCATTTCAAAGTGAAGGTTGGCGGGCATCCGGGGGACGATCGACGCCGGGTGGGGCTGGTGCGCGACGAGATCGGGCGCGATCGGACGTTGATGCTCGATGCGAATCAGCAGTGGGATGTTAGAACCGCCATCGAGCGCACGCGCGAGCTTGCTCGGTTCCGCCCGTGGTGGATGGAGGAGCCGACGCATCCGGACGATGTTCTGGGTCATGCCGCGATTGCGGAGGCGATCCGCCCGTGGGGTGTCGGCGTGGCAACGGGCGAGCACTGCCCGAACCGGGTCATGTTCAAGCAGCTCATGCAAGCGCGCGCGATTGACTTCTGTCAGATCGACAGCTGTCGACTTGGAGGGGTCAATGAGAACCTCGCGGTGATCCTGATGGCCGCAAAGTTCGGCATCCCGGTCTGCCCGCATGCCGGCGGTGTCGGTCTCTGCGAGTACGTTCAGCACCTTTCCATGTTCGATTACATCGCGGTCGCGGGGACGATGGAGGGGCGAGTCATCGAATATGTCGACCACCTGCACGAGCACTTCGAAGATCCGGTGGTCGTCAGCCGGGGACGCTATCTCCCGCCAACGCGGCCCGGTTACAGCATCGCGATCCGTGAGGAGTCGCGTCTCGCCCACCGTTTCCCGGACGGCGACGTCTGGTTGGAGAAGGTATGAGAGACTCGGGCGACGGACGGTGACGCACTCGCCGTACCCGCGGATTGCATCGCTCAAGACGCCGGCGGCGTTCCGAACGCACCTCGTGTCGAGCGGAATCCCGCTCGATTTCGACGATGAACTGGCGCGCGGCGAATCGCCGCTGGCGCAGCCGATCACGGCGGGCACCGTACGGGTCGGCAATCGCTTCTGCGTTCTGCCGATGGAGGGGTGGGACGGCACGATCGCTGGCGAGCCGAGCGAGCTGACGCGGCGGCGGTGGCGAAACTTCGGCATGAGCGGCGCGAAGCTGATCTGGGGGGGCGAAGCCGTGGCCGTGCGACACGACGGCCGCGCCAACCCGCATCAGCTGATGCTCACGGCCGAGACCGAGCGCGCGATCGCGTCGCTTCGCGACGAGCTCGTGAGCGCGCATCGGGCAAGGTTCGGCTCGCGGGCGGCCGACGATCTCTACATCGGTCTGCAGCTTACGCATTCGGGGCGGTACTCGCGGCCCAACGCGTACGACCGTCCCGAGCCGCTGGCGGCGTGGCACCATCCCGCGCTTGATCGACGCTTTCCACAAGGCGTGCGCGTGCTCAAAGACGACGATCTCGACAGGCTCGTCGAGAATTTCGCGGCGGCCGCGAGGCTGGCCTGCAACGCGGGCTTTCAATTCGTGGACGTCAAGCAGTGCCACGGATATCTCGGTCACGAGCTGTTGGGCGCCCGCGGGCGCAGCGGGCCGTACGGCGGCTCGTTCGGCAACCGGACGCGCTTTCTGCGTCTCATCATCGATGCCATTCACGCCGCGGTACCTGGCCTGGCCGTGGCCGTGCGGCTGTCTGTCCTCGACACGGTGCCGTACGGGCGATCGGCGGGCGGCGCTGGCGCTCGTGAGGAGCCGGGAAATTACGGCTTCGGCGTGCTCGGGTCTGACGCCGAGCTCGATGAGGCGCTGGCGGACAGCCGGGCGCTGCTTCAGATCCTCGATGGCTTGGGCGTGCGCTGGATCTGCACGACTGCGGGGAGTCCGTACTACAACCCTCACGTGCAGCGTCCCGCCATCTTTCCCCCTGTGGATGGTTACGACCCGCCGGAAGACCCGCTGCGAGGCGTGGCGAGACAGATTCAGGCTACTGCGCGGCTGAAGCGGGCGTTTCCGCAGTTGATCTTTGTGGGCTCGGCGTACAGTTATCTGCAGGAATGGCTGCCCCACGTCGGGCAGTGGGCCGTCGGCCGCGGAATGACCGATTTCGTGGGTCTGGGACGAGTTGTGCTCTCATATCCGGAGCTGCCGGCGGATGTGCTCGCCGGACGCCCGCTCAGGCGGGCGATGTTCTGTCGCACGTTCAGCGACTGCACGACCGGTCCCCGTTTGGGACTCGAGTCGGGCTGCTACCCGCTCGACCCGTTCTACGCCAAGCGCCCTGAGGCGGTTCAGGTTCGCCGCGCGCACACGCGCGTGCGTGCCGGAACTGCATCATCAAGACGGAGGAATTGATGCTGACCCCACAATCGTGGTTCCTGGCCGTGCTCCTCGCGCTGAACGCGCCCCTGGCCCCGGTCTTCGCACAGCCGCCAGCGAAAGGCGGTTTCTTCATTCAGCACGACACCGACGTCGCCAAACCAGAACCAGGGACGCATCACGGCGGCGGCGAGACGATTGGCTACTCGTTCTTCGAGAAGGCGCCGGGGCTGAAGTTCGTCTTCCGGAAGCGCGCGCTGAAGCCGGGCGCCGGGATCGGGTATCACGAGCAGAAGGAAGACGAGGTCTACTACGTGCTGAGCGGCACGGGCGTGATGACGCTCGATGGCAAACCGTTCGACGTCGGGCCGGGCGCGGCGGTGCTGACGCGCCCCGGCAGCTCACACAGCCTGCGTCAGACAGGCAGCCAAGACCTCGTGATCGTGATTGTGTACGAAGTCAAGTAAGGTCAGTACGTGACCCTCACCCGGTACTTCAGCACGGCGGTGGCGTCGGCGCTCACGGGAACCGTGAACGATGAGGCCCAGGCCGCCGATTTCTTCCACGGGTGCGACGAGCGGATCATCTGCCACGTTCCGCCAATCGGCTCGTTGACCTCGACGGTGATCGGCGCCGTCTTGTGATTGCGTAACGTGATCTCGTACTCGAGCTCGTACACGTTCGAGGCCACCTTCTCGAAGTCGACCTGATTGCGCTCGCACGTGACATCGAAGGCGCTCCCGATCTTGAGATTCAGCTCCTCGTCCTTCGGCGTGTGCTCGATGCGGTCTTCTCCAACGAACTGAACGCCGCCCTTCGAGTCCGACTGATAGACGCGCACGACGCCCGCCGGCATCGGCAGGCCCAGACCGCCGGCCTGGTCGTTCTTGAACTGGTAGTACACCTTCACAGCGTCTCTGATCGGAGAGCCTGGGTGTTGCACGTTCCGGTAATAGAACGCCTGCCCGTCGACGATGTAGCGCTTGTGGACGGGGATGCCGCTTCCCGTCAGCATGCCGAGCTGCTTGGTTTCATTGTTGTTGATGGTCGTCTTTCGAGCGAGCGTGTACAAGTGGTAGTCGGAGAAGCTCTCTTGTGACATCAGGTCCGCCGACTTGGATCGGGCGAATTGCGCGCCGGCGGCGAGCGCGCGATCCATTTCCGCACGCACCCGATTGAGGTCGCCCGCGACAAACTGCAACGCCGCGCGCGTGAACGAGGTGCCGCTGGCGTTGGTCAACGTGACCCAGCCGTCGAGATCGGCGGTCTTGTCGTCGCGCGCCACCGTGAGGACGTAGTCGGACGACCACGACAACTTGCCGGCGAGGTACGAGGCTTCGACGCGATGGCGCGGCGCGCCCTCGTTATTCAACGTCCAGATGAGGGTCGGGCGCGTGTACAGATTGGCGGGGAGCTGCGGAAACCGAATGTGGTCAGAGCCCAGACCGGTGACGATCTCGTTGCCGATCTGCCACACCGGCGCGCTGTTGAAGCTGAGGAGGCGCGCCTTCACGGCCTCCTCGCGCGTCGTGCCGTACTCGTCCCGCGTCCGGACGAGCGTCACCTCGCGGCCCACGTATTTGCGCAGAAGCTTGTCGGGCTCCAGCAGGTCGTACTCGTAGTTCTGTTCGAGGACGTTGACGCGCGACGGCTCCGTCACGGATCGAAAGTGCACGGTGGCGGGGTTCACCGTCGCGGCGATGTCCATGAAGCGCAGGTCGAAGGTGCCGCGAGGGATCTGCAGATTGCGCACGTCGCGGACCAGCGCGACGTCCGAGTTGTAGACCGTGACGGCCAAATCGACCTGATCGTCGGCCGTCGACGTGTCCTGTCCTTCTGAAAGGCGTGCGGCGGCGTGGGCGGTCGTATGGCGCCGTGCGACGCCGCCAACCGCGCTTAGAGCGATGGCGAACGCCACGTTCGCCGCAACGAGCAGAGGTGTGCGCATGGGGGCTCCTATTTCCAGTGCCTGCATGGCGTGCAGGCCCATGTCTCTGGAACGGGGCCGCTCAAAAATCTTGCGGAGGCGTTCTCGCCCAGGTTTGGCCGCCATCCTGCGTCTTGAACGTCCGGCCGTCAGAGGCGGTGACGATTGCAGTTTTGTCATCGGTGGCGCGAACGGACGTCAGATCGACGCCTTCCGGGAATGGCGCGCGCCTCCAGGACGCGCCGTCAGTCGAGAGCAAGACGACGCCGCCAGGGCCGACGAGCCAGCAGGTTGAAGGTGTCGGCGACGCGCCGGCGGTGAGCGTGACGGTCACGCCCGTATTCTGAGCCTGCCAGGTCGATCCCGCATCGGTTGACCGCTCCACCCGGCCTGCCGGCAGGAGACGCCAGCGGACCGCCATGTCGGGGGACGTGATGACGCGTCCGGTCGCGAGCGCTTCAGATCGCAGGATGGCCTTCGTATTGACCTGCGCGGACGCGGCCGCCTTCGCCCGCTCCTGATCGCCTGCCCGCGCGGGTGCGCTCAACCGATCGAACGCCTCCGCGTCCGATCGCGCGACCTCCTTCAGTGGTTCTGCCGCGTCGGCCGGCGCCGACTTCTTGTGGTCGGCTTCGTCTCGACGCCGATTCTCGCGCGCCGTCTGAAGGGTTTGCTTGTTGGCGGCCGGCGCGGTGCCGCCGGGAACACCGCCGACGAAGCCGCCAGGCGTCTCCGGCGCGCGCGCTGGGGTCGTGGTCGCCTGAGTCAACTGAATATCTTCGATCGCCGGCTTGGACGCCGAGCGATCCGGCATGACCGACCAGACGACGAAAGCCGTGGCCGCGGCTGTGGCGGCCGTGATCGGGGCGAGCCAGCGAACCGCCGGAGCTCGCCACCACCGCGCGTGGGCCGGCGCAGCGTCGACGGCGCTCCGGGCCATCGCGGCCAGAAAAGCCTGACAGCGCCCGCAGTCGGCGGCATGTGCCTCGGCTGCCACACGCTCGTCCGCCGGGAGTGTCCCGTCGGCCAGGGCCGCGACGGTGGCCGCGTCGAGACACTCGCCACGTGGGCCGGGGGGCGCCGATGCTCGAAGCGCCTCTCGTACCAGGCGCTCGAATGGGGTGTCGCGGCTCACTGGGTTCACCTACAGAGAACGATCCGCCATACGTTTCTTGCTTTCAACCGCCGTATCGAACAGCTCTTCCAGGTCGAGACGTCCCGGGTCCTCGATCGCGGACGCGAAACACTCGGCAGTTTGCGCGGCGCTGAAGCCGGCGTCGCGAAGTTGGCGCTCGACATCGGCGCGGAGCTCGCGCCTTGTGCGCGCGAGCTGTCGCGACGCCGTGCCCTCGTGCTCGCCAAGCGCCCGGGCCGCTTGAGCCAACGTCAGATCCTCACGATAGTACAAGCTCAGACGGAGGCGATCGCGATCGCTGAGGCGGGCGATGGCGAGACGAAGCGCCCGTCGCGCGACCGATAGATACACGCGTCGGTCAGGGTTGGGTTCGCGAGCCGCGCGCATGGCGAGCCGCGTCACCTCTTCGCCTGCTCCGGTCTGTTCATCAGGCAGCGGCTCGATCCGGCGGCCCGCACGAACCCGGTCGACGAAGCGCTGCGCCAGAACCGCTCTGAGCCACGTGGCAAGGCTGCTCCGACCCTGGTAATAGCAGAACAGGGACTGGCGCGCTCCATGCTGCTCCTTGAGGCCGTAGAGGTCCGCGTAGAGCGAATCGGCCAGGTCGCGGGCGCCACCGCTGGGATCGAGCGCATCGGCGGCGCGGTAGAGCAGCGGCCGGTACTCCAGGATGAAACGCTCCCACGCGGGCTCGTCGCCGTCGGCGCACCGGCGCGCGAGATCCAGGTCAGCGGCGTGACCAGCCATCAGTCATCAGCAAATGAGACTATATTGCCAGCATCCTCGGGGCCGAGGTGCCTACTCTTATAGACGTCACCAGACGCCTGGACGGCTTTTGAGAACGGAGGGATGACTAAAAGTCGAGGCGCGCCACGAGTTGGAGCCGGCGGGCGGGCAACGCCGCCTGTATCAACCCGAAGCTCGGCGCCACGAACTGCGCCTGCCCATTGACCACCTGCACAGGCAGGTTGGTCGTTGCGCCCGCTGGATCGAGCTCGAAATTCGTGTGATTCAGGACGTTGAACGCCTCGACGCGGATGTTCACGTTCGCGTCGCCGGCAAGACGAAACCGTCGAACGATCGAGACGTCGACGTTGTACTCCGCGGGACCGCGCACGGTGTTGCGCCCCACGTTGCCGATGCCGACCGGTAGAATCTGCGTGCGCGAGGCGCCGGCCCCGGTGTAGAGCGGACCAACCGGGACGAAGGGGAAGTCAGGCGAGCCCGGCGCGGGGAAGTAGCGCACCGTGCCGTTCGGTCCGGGCTGGAGGAGGGTCGGCAGATCGCCGACCTGGTTCGGCCGCGGATTGCTGAGCGGCAACGCATTGATGCCCGTCTCGTTGATGGTGGCGGGCAGCCCCGATCGCGCGGTGAAGAGCGCGTTCACCTGGAAGCCTCCGAAGACCGCGCGGGCGACCGACGGGCTCGACAGAAACGGCCGGCCCTCGCCCCACGGCAGGTCGACGTTCACGCTCCCGCTGAACACATGCGTCCTGTCGAACGCCGACAACCCGTAATCGAGGCTGCGATCGTAGGTCGGAATGAGCCCGCGCTGCAGCCCGTTCGGTTGCGAGAAGCTGAAAATCCCCGACCCATCGTCTTTCGATCGGGAGAGGGTGTAGGAGGTCTGAACGCCGACGCCGTTGCGGAAGACTCGCCGCACGTGAAACTGGCCGGATTCGTAGTTGCTGCGCCCGGTGTGCGTGAACTCGTTGAGCGTCTGGACATGCGGAAACGGGCGCACAAGCTGCGTCGCGACGGCGCTCCCCGCGCGCGCGATCGCGTCCCACTGCGAGAGCGGCACGGCGTTGAAGTCGAACGAATCGAGCGGGAGATCGCTGCCGTGCGATCCGACGTAGGACGCCTCGAAGATGAAACTGGCGGGCAGGCGCCGCTCGACGCCAGTGTTCCACAGATACATTCGGGGGAGCGGAGAGAGCGTCGCCCACCCGGCTCCGAACGAGAGCGGCTGGCTCGGCGACGCGTTCCGTTGGGCCGCGAACGGATCGCTCGTGCCGGGCACGCCCGTCAGCGGCATGCCCTGGCTGAGCGTGAAAGGCTGCGGAAGCCCCGGTCCACGCCGCTGGTATTGCACGTTGGTCGTGAAGCCGGGATAGAGCGCGCCTGATCCACCAAGGTTCGAGAAGAACTGTGAGAAGAACGTGCCGAAGGCGGCCCGGACTACCGTCTTGTCATCGAGCGTCCAGGCCAGGCCCGCGCGTGGCGCGAAGTTCGCCTTGTCGGACACGAGGTTGAGCGACGGCGTCGCGTTCACGCCGGCGACGAGCAGCAGGCCGGTGGCCGGGTCAATGCGCGAGTAGATGTTGTCGTCGATCGTCAGCGGCGTCTCGTACTCCCAGCGCAGCCCGAGGTTCAGCGTCAGCCGTTCGGCCGGTTTCCAGTCGTCCTGCGCGAAGAGGGCGTAGTTGCGGTTGTGGCGGATCGTCTCCGGCTGGGGGATCGAATACTGCGCGGAGTCCACAAGCCCGAACAGAAACGCCGCCCACTGCGTGGCTTGCGAGTTGGACGGCGCGCCGGGCAGGTTGTCGCCGCTGAATTGATAAACGCCCGCGAAATTCGCTCCGCCGTTGAAGATATCCAGCTTGTTGAACCGGAGCTGGCCGCCGGCTTTCACGGTGTGGCCAGCGCGCACCCACGTCACGGAATCCCCCACCTGCACCGTCGTGGTGTTCTGCCGGCGCAGCGCGTTGGCGTTCATCCCGAACTGCGACGTCGACCCGGCGCGATACCCCCAGTTGAAGCCCGGGAATTGAATTGCCGGGGCGTAATAGCCGCTGTTGCCCTCGAACACGAGCCGGGGAGCTTGGGCGAACCCGAGCGTCGATGGCGAGTCGATCACGCCGGGCGGGTCGAGCGTCTGCCTGTTCAGGTTGACGCCGGCCGTGGCCTCGTGCACGGCGTGCGAGCCGATGGTCTGTGTGTAGGTCAACGCGAGCTGACGATCCACCGGATGATTCGGGCCGGTGCCGGGATTGAGCGGTCCCGGAATGATTGTCGACGCATCGCCGGTGAATCCTGGATTGACCCCGGTCTGCTGGGAATAGCGGCCGGCCAGGCGAACCGCGGTCGTGAAGCTCTGATCGACTCGGGTATTGAACTGGTTCAGATCGATCTTGTCCTCCGACACCGTCACGTAGTTGTTGCTCAGGCCTCCCTGGTTGGGCAGCGGCACGTTGTTGATGATGGCCTGCGCCGCGGGGTCGATTCGGTTGATCGGAATAATGTTCAGGCCGAGCGGGTTCCCGGGGGTTGCGCGCGACGGATCGCGCACCTGCTTACCCGTGGCAGGGTCGGTGATCACCTGTGGGAAACCTGAGAGGTCACCCTTGCGAAGGGCATCGGTCGGCAGGGTCACCGTGAACTGGCGCGGCACGGTGCGCCGGAGGCCTTCGTAGTTGAAGAAGAAGAACGTCCTATCGGAGACCTGCTTGATTGGACCGCCAATCGAGCTTCCGAACTGTTTGAACTCGTCGGCCGGCTTCGCGATGCCGCGCGAGTTGTTGAAGAAGTTGTTCGCGTTGAATCTGGCGTCGCGGAAGTAGCCGTATACGCTTCCGTTGTAGCGGCTCGCGCCCGATTTCATGATCGCGCTCACGGTGCCGCCCGACGTCCGGCCGTATTCGGCCGCGTAGGCAGAGGTCAGCACCTTGAATTCCTGCAACGACTCGACTGACGGAATGAAGGTGATGTCGCCGGTCGAGCCCACGACGGCGGACACGCCATCGATCGTCACCTCGGTATTTGCCGTCCGGCTGCCGTTGATCGACAGCTGCGCGGTGGCGAGATTGCCGTCCGTGTCGGTGCCGCCGGTCACGCCGCCCACGAGGCTGACAAGATTCATGGGGTTGCGCGCAAAGAGCGGAAGCTGCTTCACCTGTTCCGGCGTAATCGTCTCGCTGAGCGCGGAGACATCGCGCCGGAGCTCGACGAGGCTGCGGGCCTCGACGAGCACGGTCTCGCTGATCGCCTGGACCGACATCGTCAAATCGACGTGGAGGCGGTCGGCGATGCGGAGCGTGACCGGGGAGATTTCTTGTCGCGCGAAGCCGCTCAGCTCGGCCGCGATGGCGTAGCTGCCGGCCGGCAGCGCGACAGCCGTGTAGGTCCCGTCGCCCGCGGTTGTCAGGGTGGCCACGATGATGCCGCGGTCGAGGCTGGTGACCGTGACGGTCACGCCGGGCAATGCGGCGCCGGTCGTGTCCTTGATCGTGCCGCCGATCGCACCTTCGAGACCCTGGGCGCGGACGCGCGATGGGGCAAGCGCGGTCGCGCCGATCAACAGTCCGATCCCAATCCGCCCCACAACCCGCCTCAGTCCGATACGCATGAAGCGACTCCGCCAAACGAAGGATTCGTGCCGGGTTTTTGCCGTTCAAGCCACTGCCGGAGCGGCGAACACGGGTGCCGCCACGAGCATGGCGGCGCCGCGCAGTCGCGGCTGTTCGCCCGTTGTCACTTTGATCAGGCTCTTGAGCGCCCATTTCGGGACGAGCGCGCGCTCCGCGAGCGCAAGGTGGACTCGGTCGCCGATCAGATCCCAGGCGGTCGTGATCTCACCGCCGATGTAAATCGACGCCGGGTTGATGGTGTGCGCGATGCCGGCCAGACCGAGGCCGAGGTAGCGCGCCGTGGTCTCGAGAGCGCTGAGCGCCTTGCGATCGCCCGCGCGAGCGCGCGCGATGACGTCAATCACGGTCAGCGGACCTCCACGGCCTCGGGAGGCGCCGCCGCGCCGGTAGCGCGAAACGGTCGCAAGGTTGGAGATATAGGCCTCCCAGCAGCCGCGCGCGCCGCACGAGCAGCGCGGCCCGTCGAAGCCGAGCGGCATGTGGGCGAACTCGCCCGCGATGTGGTGGCGTCCTCGCACGAGTTCGCCGTTGACGATGACGCCCACGCCAATACCGTCCGAGACGCTGACGTACACCAGGTCGCGAACGCGCTCGGTGTGGCTTTGGGCTTCCCACGCCTGGGCGAGCGCGCAGGCGCGGCCGGAGTTCTCGATGTGCACGGGCAGCTCAAAGAGCTCTGTGAGCGGTCCGCGGAGGTCGACGTTCCGCCAGCCGAGTGTCGGTGCGTGCAAAACGCGGCCGGTGACGTGATCGACCATCCCGGGCACGACCACGCCGATGCCTTGACACGTTCCTACGCGTGGAGCGAACTCGGAAATGAGCCCGGCGATGTGGTGCACGAGCGCCTCGACACAACGCTTCGGGTTGCGCGGCGTCGGCTCGCAGCGAACGTCGGAGTACGGACGGCCAATGACGTCGGCGAGCATGAGGTACGTTCCCGTCGCGCGGATATCGACGGCCACGCTGGTGCGTTGGTGCGTGTCGATGGACAGCATGGTCGGGCGTCGTCCGACCTTTGTGCTGCCGCTCGGGCGTTCGACGAGGTGATCCTCGAGTAGAAGCTCGTTGACGAGGCGTCCGACCACAGCACGAGGCAGCTTCATGAAGCGGGCGAGCTCCGCACGCGAGACTGGCTGGTGGCTGCGGATCAGCGTCAGGGCGATCTGACGATTGATCTCCCGCGAGGTCCGCCGGCGCGCGATGTGGAAGCGGGTGGGGTCGATGCGGCGCATGACTCGAGGCCTGAGATGGCCCCTATTGCCTCCGAATTTGTATCAAAGTGTTACAAACTCTAGCGACCGAGACCTCCATTGTCAAGGCCGCCGAGCCGGCCGCCCGTGCCATTCCATGACCAGCGCTATTGCGGCAGGAAATCCTCTCGAATGGGTGAAAAAATGTCGATCAGCACGACCGGCTCGTTGAGCATGGTCGCGCCGTGCGGACAGCCGGGCGGGAAGTGCAGGATGTCGCCCGGCGCCGCGGTCCGCTCCATGCCGTCGATGGTGAACCGAACCCGGCCGCGCTCGACGAGCGTGATCTGCTCGTGAGGATGCGAGTGCACGCCGGTGACGACATTCGCCGCGAGCTGTAACCGGCAGACCATCACGCGCTCCCCGCACACAAGCTGGCGGACGATGCCGTCGCCAACCTCTTCGCGGGGGATCGAGTCCCAGTTCATCGACAGTCCGAGTTCACCGACCCTTGTCCAACCCCGATGGCACAGCTGCGAACTCCGGCTGCACGTTGACGACCCCGTAGCGGCGATCTTCGTGTTCGCGGTTCGCGGCCATCATCCAGAGAAAGTTGATCGACCCGCCTGGCGCCGCCACGTTCGGGTGGTAACCCTGCGGCATGAGCACCACGTCACCCTCGCGAACGACCGTCGCGATCTCGGGCTCGTTGGTGTCCGTGTACACGAGCTGCAGCCCGAACGATGGCGCCGGCATATCGATGTACAAATACGCCTCCTCGAGCATGGCCGCGTGCTCGTGGGGGGGCCACGACGTCCAGTTGCCCGGCGCGCTGAACGTCACCCCCGCGAGGATCCGCCCTGCCTCGACGTTCTTGCCGATCAAGATGCTCACCTCACGGTGCGTGGAGGCATTCCCGACGTTCAGGTGAAGCCCGGGGTCCTGCTGGACGGTCTTGAACGCCACGAACTGAACGGGGTACGCATGCTCGACAGGCGCCGCGATTTCGGCCAGATCACAGCCGTCAGGTCCGGGCGTCACGTCGAACGAGGCGCCCCGCGGGACGTACAGGGAGTCGTATCGCGCAAGCGTAAAGCCCCCCGGCGTCGTGGCGCCGGCGACCTTCACCGTCGCCGCGCCGTTCAGGCAGATGAGACCGGTCTCGAGGGGCCCGGTCTCGACGTGAATGGGCGCGTCACCGTCGTCGAGGATGATTCGACCGTAGCGGAGGAACCTGGAAGCGGTCTGGCCGGGGCCGACCGCCAACGTTCGGCCTTTGCGCGACGACGTGTTTCGAACGATGCAGGTTTCTCTCGTAATCTGATTCAGGTTCATGCAGGTTCCTCACTCAGAATGAAGTCGGAGGCGCCACTTACGCGGCACGCCAGGCTGCAGCACCACGTCGCGCGCGCTCAGCTCAAGGTGGAGCGGAATCGCTCCACGCGCCCCCCGGCCATCGGCGCCGTTCCCGGTCGCGCGGAGCTCAATCGTATAGGGCCAGTCGACTTGGAGCAACGTGACCGCCAGGTGCGGATCATTTGGGCCTGGACCGCTGAAGGTGTCCGTCCTCATGCCGCCCTCGAAAGAGATCGTAGTACGGCTCCCCGTTGCCGGCACGGCCACGCGCCATCTTCTGACGTGAATTGGACGAACCGCAGTCAATTGCTCGACGCGGGTCAACACATTCCCATCAAGCCGCCAGTCCACCCTGCTCTCAACGCCGATGTCGGCCCGTTCCGCTGGCTTCGCGCCAATCACGGCCCAGCGATTCCAGCTCACGCTGACGCTCCGGCCATCGGAGGCGGGAACGATGCGGTCTGCGCCGTCAGCAGCCACCACGGTGCGTCCATCCTCGAGCTCGAGGAACGGGACCAGCGCGGGAACAACCTGTTCCACGGGGGCCGCGAACCCCGGCAGGCCGTGAGGCGCCGGAAGGTAGTCGGCAACGCCCGGCTTGGTTCCGGTCGTGAACGGCAGCGCGAAACGCGCCGTCCCCTGCCGCACGAGCCAGACGCCGGCCAGACGATCGGTCTTGTGAAAGAACTCGAACCGCGCCACGTTGCCGAACGTCGGCGCATCGGGAATCGTCCTGACATGCTCGGCGCGCAGCCCCTTCATCAGGCGCATGTGAGCATCCGCCAGCTTGCCGAACGCCCCTGTCGTCTGCTGCCACTCACGGTCGATGCTGATGTAAGAGTAGTTGCCCCTGCCGAAGTCAAATAAGGAGAAGAGGTGCCGATCGTCCTTGAAGTCGTGACGCAGCCAACGCCAGGCCCGATAGTACTGGGCTGCCAAATCGCCGAGGGGCGCCGGTCGGAACTCGGGATTCTCGGCGAGAAAGCCTGGAATCTCCAACGTGTCGAGGTAGCTCACCAGCCCAAGGCTCCGCCCCCACGGATAGCCGTATCCATCCGGTCCAACCAGGTCCCACCACAGGTGCATCTGCGTCCGGAGGGTGGGCCGCAATCGGTCGAGCAGATCCGTTCGGCCGGCGATCTGCGCCGCATCCCAGAGGTACCGGGCGTACTCGTTCGAGTACCGATCGTATCGCCCCGCCGGAAGCGCATCGTCCGCAAACAGCGCGCCCGAGGTGAATTGGACGGCCGCCCGGTCGAGGAGCCCGTCGAGCATCGTGCGATCCTTCAGGAACTTCATTTCCCAGCTCATCGCCGCGATGCGCGACGCGACGCCGAGATAGTTCTCCGGGAGGTTGATCACCTGCTTGCTGACGGGGTCATAGAATCGCGTCGCATCGACGAGCGTCGCCCACTGGCGGCGCT
>DATKHR010000041.1:0-2726 GCA_035510155.1 Vicinamibacterales bacterium | reverse complement strand
AAGTGGGCCACGTGTGGATATGGCCTTCTTCGGACGACTGGCCCTCTTTGGGCGATCCGTCCGCTCCCCGGTCGTTAACAGGGTCGACCAGCGCAGAGTTGGATTCTTGACCCTCTTTGGGCTCCTGACCCCCTTTGGAGTTCTTTGAGGGGGATTCGCGCTCCGGCGACGCGTCCGGCTCTAAAGGGGGTCGCTTATCTAAATGGCGCTCTTTGGCCTCTTGACCGGTCGTGTCGGTCAACCTGTGGAAAAGCGATCAGCGTCTCACACGGGTAGTTGACCTGCTGTTCCATCATCGAGGTTGAGGCGAGCTCGGCAGCGGGGCAATCTCGGTGTTGTGCCCTTCAGCGATCAGCCAGCGACCGTTGCGTTCTTGGATGACGATCGTCATCCGCGTCTGTTTCACCGTGTCTGGAAAGCGTTCGTCTCCGCGTAGCTCGCCGCGGACGTGGCCGAGCGCGACCGTCGGCGCGAGCACCCGCACGTCTTCGACTTCCTGCGCGACCTGACTCGTCCGGTAGAAGGTCGAGTGAATCTGCTTGTGCACGTCGCGGATCGCGTCGCGTCCCCTCCAGAGCGCGCCGCGGATGTTCACGAAGGTCGCGTCCTCGTGGAAGAGCGCGGCAAAGGCTTCCATGTCGTGCCGATTCCACGCGGCGGTGAGGGCTGCCACAATCTCGTCGAACGCGGCGGGGGCGTCCATGTCATCTCCTCGCGCCCGGTCGCCGAGCCACCGCGGACGACCGCAGGCCGCCATCGCCATGGTGCCCAGCGTGACCAGCGCCTCTCGTCGGGTCATGCCGATCGGGAGATAGCATCGTCAGGCCGCTTCCGGCGGGGACAGCTGCACCGGCGGGAGCTCCCGCCAGCCATCTAATCGCCGGAGCCGGATCTGCCCGGTGCGCAACAGACCGAAGAGCAGGAGCACCACCGCCTCGGCGCTCGGCAGCATCGCCTGTGTCTTCGTCCGACGGCGAAACTCCTCGTTGATGCGTTCCAGCGCATTCGTCGTCCTGAGCGCCTTCCACTGCATAGGCGGGAAGCGCAGAAACGTAAAGAGTTCGTCCCCCGCCTCCTCGAAGCTCGTGATCAGCGGGGGACAGCGCAGCCGCCATTTCTTCACGAAGCTCGCGCGCGCCTTCTCAACCACCTCTCGCGTCTCGCCGTAGATCATCCGGCGATAGTCCTCCGCGAGTTCCTCGCGCAGCCGCGCCGGAGCCTTGGCCAACAGGTTGCGCAGCTTGTGGACGGCGCAGCGCCCGATGGCGATCGCCGGCCACTGCGCTCGCAGCGCCGCGCGTAGGCCGGGACTGCCGTCGATCACAGCAAGCACGGGTGCCCGAAGCCCGCGTGCGGCCAGTCCCTCCACGGCCTCCTCCCACGCCGCGGTCGTCTCTTGGCCGACCACGCGCATATCGAGCACGATGCGCACGCCGTTGCCGCGCACGCCCAGGATGACCAGGATCGGCACCCGCTCGCGCCGCTTCGCGATCCGCACACAGGGATACCAGCCGTCGAGAAAGAGATAGCGGATGTTCTCGGTGCTCAGCTCCCGCTGTCGCCACGCCTCGAAGTCGGCCGCGAGCCGGCCAACCAGGCGAGAGACCGCGTCCTTGCCGAGCGGACCCCCACGTAGCAGCGGCGCGAGCGCGCCCTTGAGCCGCCGCGTGTTCCCGCCGCTCAGGTACACGCCGAGGATCGCCTCATCGACCCGCGCCGTCCGCCGCTGGTAGCGGGGAACGGTCTGGCTCTGCCACTCGGTCACGGTGCCGTCGGTCCCGCGTACCCGGGCACGCGGCATCGCGATGGTCGTCGGCCCCAGGCTCGTCGTCAGGGTGCGCGACCGCGTCCCATGCCGATAGCCACAGCGTTGCGCGCCTATCCGCGCCGAGCGCGCTGCCCCCAGCGCCGCGTCCAACTCCTCCCGGACGATGGTCTCGATCGTCGCCCGGACGCGATCGCGGATCACGCGCTCGATCGTGTCGGGCCCAAATGCCTGCTCTTCTCCCTCTCCAGGCTTCCTGCTATCGCTCCCCATGGCGTCATCCTCCGGCACCCGCCGTCACGCGGGCCCAGTTGCGGGTCAACTGCGCCGGATGATGACGCCTTCCCTTCACTTTTCCACCAGACGCCCGACACTACCGCGAGGGGACCGCTCTCGTTCGAGGCGTGACACCGATCGAAGTCTTCTACTTCGTCCTTGATCCGGCGCAGTACACCAAGGCCGACACCAAGATCGTGTGGGTCACGAAGCTCGCGGACACGCCGGACGGCATGATCGCGCGGGAGGACGGCAAGTTCCTGGGCTTGCTTCCGGGCTCCGTGATCACCCGCTACCGCTGGGAGCCGCCGCACCGCATCGACGTGCGGCTCGAGCGGGGCATGCCGCGATCGATCCACGCCTGGTTCGAGATCGACACGGTAGACGGAGGCACGCGCATCCACCACGTCGAGGAGATCGAGATGGGGTGGGGACCACTCGGCAGCCTGCACGACATCGTCGCCGGCCGCTGGTTCGTGCGGTCGGTGCGGCAGGAGGTCAGCGAGATCGCACGGCTCCTCGAGGCGGGCGAGCGCGGCGCGCCGCACTTGCCGTGACGGACGCGGCGCGTATCACCGGCAGGTGAGCTGCGCGCCGTCGCGCTTCAACGCGCACGACGGCGCCACATGTGGCGGCCCGGGGAAGGGTGTCTCGACGCAGCGATCCATGGACTGCGGAGGGTCCA
>DATKHR010000040.1:0-19851 GCA_035510155.1 Vicinamibacterales bacterium | reverse complement strand
TCGAGATGATCCTGCGGCTCGATGAGGAACCGTGTGGCTCGTCGGTCGGCGATGTTGCGCGCCGCAACCGCCTCGACAATCTCGGCGCCACCGCCAATCAGCAGACCGCAACATTCTTCGGGCGCGGTCCTTCGAGCGTGCTCGATGACCCGCTCGACGACCGCGACGCGCAACCGCTTCATGCACCTGTGCTCGAGGTCACCTGACTCGGCAAGGCCATCAGCCATCACGAGCTCGCAGCCTCCGGCGCCGCGACAGCGCCCGGAGCGTAAGGCCCATTCAGGATAATAATACTGAAGCCCAGATCGGTGAGCGCATATGGACAACAGACTTCGTCGCCTGATCGTCCCTCCGTTCGTCTTGTTCGTCGCATTGATCTTCTCTCTCCGGCTCGTTCTGGCGCTCGGCCCGACGTCGCTGGTTGCCCAGGCGCCACTCAACCTGCAGGGCGCGCTTCCGTTCGACGCCGCAGTAAAGACCGGGTCGCTCCCGAACGGGCTCAAGTACTACATCCGACAGAACGGTCGTCCCGCCCGACGGGTGTCGATGCGCCTGGCCGTAAAGGCCGGCTCGATGATGGAGGAGGAAGATCAGCGCGGCCTCGCGCACCTCATCGAGCACATGGCGTTCAACGGCAGCACGCACTTCAAGCCGCGCGAGGTCTTCGCCTATTTCGAGTCGGTCGGCGCCCGGCTGGGACCGCACGTCAACGCCTACACGAGCTTTGACGAGACCGTCTACATGTTGGATCTCCCGTCGGACAAAACGGAGATCCTGGACAAAGGCATGGCGGCGCTCTCCGACTTCGCCGGCGGCTTGACCCTCGGCGCGGAGTGGATCGACAAAGAACGCCCGATCGTGATCGAAGAATGGCGGTTGGGCCTTGGCGCCGGCTCCCGGATTCGCGATACGCAGCTGCCACTCCTCTTCTATAAGTCCCGGTATGCCGAACGGCTGCCGATCGGCAAACCGGAGGTGATTCGTAACGCGCCTGCGGCACGGCTGCGCGCCTTCTACGACACGTGGTACCGGCCCGAGCGCATGGCCCTCGTCGTCGTCGGCGATATCAACCCGGACACCATCGAGGCATCCATCAAGACGACTTTTGCTCCGCTCGTGGCGCGCGCGCCGGCGGCGCCGCTGCCCGATCGGACCGTTCCCATTCACAAAGAGCTTCTGGTCAGCGTCGTGAGCGACGCGGAGTTGACCCGGTCGCACGTCACGATAGAGCGCAAGCGGCCCCGCGAAGGCGAGGAGCACGTCGGCGACTACCGGCGTGATCTCATCCAACGCCTGCTCGAGCACATCCTCTCCGAACGTTTCGCCGAGCTGGAGCGCCGCCCCGATGCAAAGTTCCTGGCGGCCAGCGTCAGCGGTGGGAGCCTGAGTCGCGAGGTCGCGACGTTCTCGATGGGGGCCACGGTGCAGGACGGCCGGCTCGAGGACGGCGTAACGGCGCTCGTCGAGGAGGCGAATCGAGCCAAGGAGTTCGGCGTCAACGGAACCGAAGTCGACCGCGCCGAGAAATGGATGGCGGCGTTCTACACCCAGGCGTACGCGGAGCGCGACAAGACCGAGAGCGGTTCGTACGCCGAGGAGTACCTCCGTCACTTTCTGTACGATGAGCCGAGCCCGGGCATCGCGTACGAATATCGGCTTGTCCAGCAGATCCTGCCGACTGTGACTGGCGGAGAAGTCTCGGCGATGGCCAAGGCGCTCTTGACCGACGACAGCCGCGTGGTTCTGGCGACGTCGCCGCAAAAGCCGGGGATCAAGATACCCACGGAGGTCGAGCTGCAGGCCGCGATGACGGCCGCCAACGCGGTTCGCATGACCGCATGGACCGCCGATGCAGCGCCGCGCAGCCTGATGGAGCACGCGCCAACGGCTGGCTCCGTTGCCGGCCGGCGTACCATCGATGATCTCGGCATCACCATCGTCCACTTCGCGAACGGCATCGATGCCTGGCTGAAGCCCACCGACTTCAAGAACGACCAGGTGGTCTTCACCATGTCGGCGTCCGGCGGTTCGTCGCTGGCGCCGCCGGCGGATTTCGTCGAGGCGACGCTGGCTGATGACTATGTCGCGCTCTCGGGCGTCGGCGGGCTGAACGCGACTGAGCTCCAACGAACGCTGGCGGGCAAGCTGGCCAGCGCGCGCCCGTTCATCGGGCTGTCGTCGCAAGGCATTTCCGGCTCGGCCGCGCCGGCCGAGCTCGAGACGGCGCTACAGCTCCTGTATCAAGAATTCACGGCGCCGGGCGACGATCCCGATGCGTTCCCGCTGCTGCTGCGGCAGCTCGAGGCGGCCGTGGCGAACCGCGGCCGGGCGCCCGGTCAGATCTTCGGCGAGAAGCTCGCGCAGATCAACTCGGTCGATCACTATACGACGCGGCCGCTGACGTCAGAGCGCGTGGCCGCGCTCGACAAGAGCAAGATGATCGCGTTCTACAAAAGGATGTTCGCCAACGCGAGCGACTTCACGTTTTTCATGGTGGGTGCCTTCACGGTTGATAAAGCGGTTCCGCTGCTCGCGCGTTATGTCGGCGCATTGGCGTCGACGGATCAACGGTCGTCCCGATTCAAGGACGTCGGCCTGCAGTTCCCCGCAATGAAAGAGGCCGCAAAAGTCGAGGCGGGCCGCGAGCCGCGCGGGCAGACCGCGATCAGCTTCTTCGCCGATCCGAATCCTGACCCGACAGAGCAGGAGCAGCTGCTCGAAGCGACGACCGTCCTCCAGATCGACCTGCGCGACATCCTGCGCGCCGAACTCGGCCAGACCTACAACGTCTCGGCGGGCTTGCGGCAGGCGTTGCCGCAGCGAGGCGGCGGCTATGTCGAGGTCCGCTTCGGCGCCGCCCCTGAGAATCTGGAGTCGATGACCGCGCGCGTGTTTCAGGAGATCGCGCGCCTCCAGCGCGAAGGGCCCTCTGCGGACCTGACCAACCGCGCGAAAGAGAGCGCGCGCCGCGACTACGAGACACTGCTGAAGCAGAACGGCTATTGGCTCGGCCGGCTGGAGACCATCCACCTGTACGACCGCGATCCACACGAGATTGTCACGCGCAACCAGCGCATTGACTCGGTGACGCCCCAAGTGCTGCAGGAGGTGTTCAAGAAGTACTTCCCTGCGGATCGATCGACGGTCGTGACCCTGGTTCCCGCGCCGGCATCGCCTTGAGGCATTCGCGCCAGCGCGCCGCCTCGTCGAACACCTCGACGAGCCGGTCGCCTGCGGGCAGGTCCATGCGGAGATCCTTTAGGACGCCGATGAGCGCATCAAGGGCGGCGCCCAGGTGATCGGCGTTGGTCGCCGCGATGTCTTTCCAGATATCGGCCGGGCTCGCAGCCAGCCGCGTGGTGTCCGCCAGTCCTTTTCCTGCCAGGGAGAGTCCCTCCGGGCCTACCCGCTGTCCGACGACCTGCATCAACGCGCTCGCGGTCAGTTGCGGCAGGTGGCTGAGCGACGCCATCAACCGATCATGCGCGTCCGCATTCATGTGCTTCGGCACAGCGCCGAGGGCCTGGATGAACGAGGAAAGCCTGCTTTCAGCGGTCGGATCGCGGGGGCGGGAGCGCTCGGCCGGATCATCGGGCGTGAGAATCCAAGGCCGACCCTGAAAGAGATCGGGTCGCGCGTGCTCGAGGCCTCCGTGTGCCGATCCGGCGAGTGGATGCCCGCCGATGAACGTGAACCGATCAGGCAGTTGCCGCGCAGCCGCGATCATCTCCCGTTTCGTGCTGCCGACGTCGGTGACGACCGCCGACGTGCGCACGTGATCGCCGAGCTCCGCCACCAGCGCGACATTCTGTTTGACCGGCGCGGCGAGGACGACGATATCCACCTCGGCGAGGACGATGAGGTCGTCCGCCGCGACGTCGATGGCGTGCAACCGCATGGCCGTTTCGAGCACATCCTTGTCGTCGACCGCGACCACGAGCGACGAAGGCCAGAGCTGACGCGTGGCCAGCGCGATGGATCCACCGATCAGGCCCAGGCCGACGATCCCAACCTTGTTGAAAATCGTCGGCGCCCCCTGGCCTGGGGCGGGACGGCCGGGCTGGATGACGGGAAGAGAACTTGACATGGCTTCAGCCATCAGCCATTTCGTGGTCCTACGACCCCCACCCCCGCCGCGCGACCGGCTCGAGGCAGATGCTGCGGCCGATGGCCGGCGCGATGATCCGCAACTCGGCCATCAGACGATCGAATTGCGCGGGAAACATCGACTGCGCGCCGTCGCTCAGGGCGTGATCGGGATCACAATGCACTTCGATGATGAGCCCATCGGCCCCGGCGGCCACCGCGGCGCGAGCCATGGGCGCGACCATGTCGCGGCGTCCTGCGCCATGGCTCGGGTCGGCGATGATCGGCAGGTGGCTCAGCTTGCGGACGACCGGGATCGCCGAGATGTCGAACGTATTGCGCGTGGCGGTTTCGAACGTGCGGATCCCTCGCTCGCACAGAATCACATCGAGGTTGCCGCCGCTCAGCACGTACTCCGCCGACAGCAGCCACTCCTCGATCGTGGCCGAAATACCGCGTTTGAGCAGCACCGGCTTTCGCGCGTGCCCGAGCTCGCGCAAGAGCGTGTAGTTCTGCATGTTGCGCGCGCCGACCTGAAAGATATCGGCGTAACGATCGACCAGGTCAATCTGGCTGACGTCCATCACCTCCGTGACGAGCTTCAGATTCTCGGCGTTCGAAGCGTCGCGCAGGAGCTTCAGCCCTTCCTCCCCGAGTCCCTGAAAGCTGTATGGCGAGCTTCGAGGCTTGAAGGCGCCGCCGCGAAAGATCTTCGCGCCGGCGCGCCGGACGGCCGCGGCAGCGGCGCGCACCTGCTGATCGGTTTCCGCAGAGCACGGGCCGGCCATGACGATGACTTCGTCGCCGCCGACGCGCAGATCGCCGATCGTCACAACAGACCCCTCCGGCTTGAATGTGCGGCTCGCGAGCTTGTACGGCTCGGAAATCCGCAAGACTTCATGGACGCCATCCAGCATTTCGATGATGCCCGCGTCGGGATGACCCGAGCCCACAGCGCCGAGCACGGTGCGCGTGACTCCGGTCGAGCGATGCACGTCCATTCCCATTTCAACGAGTCGCGCGACCACCCGCTCGATTTGCTCCTCGCTCGCCCGTTCCTGCATGACCACGACCATAGCGCCCGCTGCCTCCACAGTGTTCACGATCCTATTTCGCTCCGTCGTTCTTCTCCGAGCGCCTCCCCGTGCACGACGCGTCGCTCGAGCCGACGCGCCTCGTCGATGATGCGTTCGAACAGCCGCGCGATCGCGTCGGAACCCAACGGACCCTCCACCGCCACGCCGCGCACGTGCGCGAGCACCTGCTTCTCGCGCTCCGGCTGATAGATATCGATCCCCAGATCCTTTTTCAGCCGCCCGATCTCGCACGCCACACGGGCGCGCTCGTTAAGCAGCCGGACGAGCACCTCGTCCACGCGGTCCATGTCTTCACGGAGGTCCTCGAGCGTTCGCGACATCGTTACCGTCCGGGGTTCATTGTCGCGCGGGTTCAGACGCCGCGCCGGCCTTGAGCCATTCCACGTAGGCTTCAACCCTCTGCACGAGGTCCGGCGACTGCCCATACTCCGCGATAACGGAGACCAGGGCGCTTCCAACGACGGCCGCATCGGCATACGCGCCAATTTCGGTCAGATGATGTGGCGTCGAGACGCCAAATCCAACCGCAATCGGCAGCGCCGTGTAGGAGCGAATTCTTCGCACCATCGCCTCGACCCCTGCGGCCACGCGGTCGCGGGCCCCCGTGACGCCAAGCCTGGAGATGGCGTACAGAAACCCGCTGCCGAGCTCGGCTGCGCGCTGAATTCTGGCGTCAGACGTGGTCGGGCTCAAGAGAAAGATCACGTCGAGTCCCTCCGCGGCAAGCGTCGCTCGAAACGTGCCGGCCTCCTCAATCGGGAGATCGACCGCAAGAACGCCGTCCACCCCCGCCGACGCCGCGCGCCGTGCGAACGCCTCGACGCCCATCCGCAGCAGCGGGTTCGCGTAGCTGAACACGACGATTGGAGCGCGAATCCGCGCCCGAAGGCCCGCGATGAGATCCAGCACGCCTCGAAGGTTCGCCCCCGCGGCCAACGCCCGTTCGGTCGCGCGCTGGATGACCGCTCCGTCGGCCATGGGATCGGAGAACGGCACCCCGACCTCGAGAACATCGGCACCGGCACGATCGAGCGCGAGGAGGATCTCGCCCGAGCGAGCCAGATCAGGGTCGCCCGCCGTTGCGAAGGTGACCAGGCCGACGCGTCGCTCGGCGCGCAGGCGTTCGAAGGCCGCGGCGAGTCGCGTCAGTCGAGCCATTTCTGCACTGCCTGCACGTCTTTGTCGCCTCGTCCGGACAGGTTGATCAGGATCGTCGCCGACGGTCCCAGCTCTCTCGCGAGCTTCATAGCGTGCGCGACGGCATGCGCAGGCTCGAGCGCCGGCAGAATGCCCTCGAGCTTGCCCAGCGTCTGAAACGCTGCCACCGCCTCCGCGTCCGTGACGAAGGCGTACTCCACGCGCCCCGATTCACGCAGCCACGAGTGCTCGGGACCCACGGCCGCATAGTCCAGCCCGGCGGAGATCGAATGCGTCAGCTCGATGTTGCCGTCTTCATCTTGAAGGACGAAGGTGCGGGTGCCCTGCAGCACACCTACGCTTCCCCCGGCGAATCTCGCCGCGTGGCGGCCGCGCACAATCGCTTCCCCGCCCGCCTCAACGCCAACGAGTCGGACGCCTTGATCGTCAATGAAGGCGTCGAAGATTCCCATCGCATTGCTGCCACCACCCACGCAGGCGACGATCGCCGTCGGCAGCTGGCCGGACAGCTCGACGATCTGCGGGCGCGCCTCGCGTCCAATGACCGCCTGCAGCTCACGGACCATAAGGGGGTACGGGTGCGGACCCAGCACCGATCCCAGTAGATAGTACGTGTCCGCCAGGTTCGTGACCCAGTCCCGCATGGCTTCGTTGATGGCGTCCTTGAGCGTCCGGCTGCCGGCGTCCACCCGGCACACCTCTGCGCCGAGCAGGCGCATGCGGAACACGTTCAGTGCCTGACGATCCATGTCCTCGGCGCCCATGTACACGCAACACTCGAGACCGAGGAGCGCGCACGCGGTCGCCGTCGCCACACCGTGCTGGCCTGCACCCGTTTCCGCCACAATGCGCGGCTTCCCCATTCGCTGCGCGAGGAGAGCCTGGCCCAGGGCGTTGTTGATCTTGTGCGCTCCAGTGTGCGTCAGATCCTCGCGCTTCAAGTAGATGGTCGCGCCGCCGGCCGCCTGGGTCAGGCGCGCCGCCTCGTAGATCGGCGTTGGCCGCCCGACATAGTGCGCGAGCAGGCGCCCGAGCTCACGCTGGAACTCATCATCGTCCCGCGCCTGGAAGTATGCGCGCTCGAGCTCTTCGACGGGCTGAACGAGCGTCTCGGGCACATAACGTCCCCCGAACTCGCCGAAGTAGCCGCGCGCGTCCGGGTCGCGCCGGACGGGACCGGGGGGATCAGTTCGGTCACGACTCGAGACATGTGTCGGCATGAATCACCTCGATGGCTTTGAAGAGCGCGCGCACACGGCCGTGATCTTTGACGCCGGGCGATTCTTCAACGCCCGACGATACGTCGATGCCAAACGGCCGCACGCACCTGATTGCCGCGGCGACGTTCTCCGGCGTCAAGCCGCCCGCCAGAAGGACGGGGCGCCGGGCGGCCACCCCTGCCGCTCGATTCCAATCGATCACGTGGCCGGTTCCTCCGTGCTTGACCGGATCCCGGACGTCCAGCAGGACGGCGACATGGTTCGGCCACTGCGCAATGGCTTCCTCGTTCTCCTCGGGCCCTTCCCCTGGACGCTCGCCCAGGGTGACGGCCTTGATGACGGGTCGTCGGAGCGCGGCGGCATAGTCCGGCGTCTCAGACCCATGGAGCTGCACCGCGGAGAGCCGCACCAGGCTTGCAACCCGCGACACGTGATCGGACGGCTGGTCGACAAACACGCCGACTGTGGTCACGAAGGGCGGTAGCGCCGCCGCAATGGTCCGGGCGCGATAGGGGTCGATAAAGCGCGGGCTCTCGGGCCAGAAGACGAAGCCGATCGCTGCCGCGCCCGCGTCGACGGCGGCGTATGCATCGGCACGACGCGTGATGCCGCAAATCTTCACGAGCACGAGCGATTCCCCGCTGTCACGGCCGTTCTCCTCGAACGCTGCCGACTCGCGACGCGCTCGTCTCGACGTCGCTGCCGCACTCGGCGAGCAGCATGTGAAGCGCGCGCCCAGGCTCAACACTGGTCATGAAGCGCTCGCCGATCAGAAACGCCCCGTAACCGCGCTCTCGCAGGCTCATCACGTCGCCCCTGGTTTTCAGTCCGCTCTCACTGACCGCGACCACGTGCGGAGGCATCACCGCGATGAGCTCATCAGACGTCGCCGGATCGACAACCAGCGTTCGAAGATTGCGATTGTTCACGCCGATCGCCTTCGCGCCGGCGTCGAGAGCGATGGCGAGCTCCGTCGCGTCATGGACTTCGACCAGCGCGTCCAGTTCGAGGGCGGCGGCGTGGTCGTACAGCACTTTCAATTCGACAGGCCTCAGAGCCGCGACAATCAACAGCACGGCGTCTGCACCCGTCGCGCGGGCCTCGAGGAGCTGATACTCCGAGACGATGAAGTCCTTTCGGAGAAGCGGAAGGTCGACCGACTTGCGCACCGCCTGCAGGTGCTCGAGCGCGCCGTCGAAAAAAGTGGGCTCTGTCAGCACCGAAATGGCGGCGGCGCCGGCCTCGGCGTAACCGATGGCGATGGCCGCCGGATCGTACGATGCACAGAGCACTCCGCGCGAGGGCGACCGGCGCTTGCACTCGGCGATCACGTTGACGGCGCCGGCGCGCGTGAGCGCGGCGTGGAAATGGCCGGGCCGGGATGGAGACGCCGAGGCGCGCTTTTCAAGGTCCGACCGGGGTTCCCGCGCTTCCCGGACCTCGACGATCCGTTTTGTCGCCGCGACGATGCTGGCGAGGAGATCCGCGGTCACGCGCCGCCTCCTGCCACGACCTCCTCGGCCGTCGTCGCCACAAGCCGCTGAAGCGTTCGTTTGGCGTCACCGCTATCGATCGCGCGGGCAGCCCTTGCGATGCCGTCTTGGACCGAATCGGCGCACCCGGCCACGAAGAGGCCGGCACCGGCGTTGAGCAGCACGACGTCGCGAGCCGCGCCCCGCTCACCTGCCAGGATGGCTTCGATGATCGCGGCGTTCGTGCGGGCGTCACCGCCCGCGAGGGCGCCGGTCGGCGACTTCGGGAGGCCCACATCGGTTGGATGCAGGTAAAACGTGTTGACCGTACCGTCGCGACACTCCGAGACCTTGGTGTACCCGGCCGTCGTGAGCTCGTCGATGCCGTCGGCGCCGTGCACGACCCAGGCGCGCGTGGTTCCCAGCAGGAGCAGCGCTCGTGCGAGGAGCTCCGTCAATTCCGGGCTCGAAACACCGACCACTTGCCGCGCGGCTCCGGCCGGATTGGTCAACGGGCCTAACAGATTGAAGGCAGAGCGGACGCCAAGCTCCCGGCGGACTGGACCCGCATGTTTCATCGATGGGTGAAATGTGGGCGCGAAGAAGAACCCGATCCCGATTTCCGCCAGGCAGCGTTCAACGACAGCCGGGGATGCGTCGATGCGCATGCCGAGTGCTTCGTAAACATCCGCGCCTCCGGTCTGGCTCGATGCGGAGCGGTTGCCGTGCTTCGCGACGCGGACCCCACACGCCGCAACCACGACGGCCGCACACGATGAGATGTTGAAGGTGCCCGATCGATCGCCGCCTGTGCCACACGTATCGAATACATCCTCGTACCGCCGTGAGAGCTGGACGGCACGGGCCCGCATCGCCCGGGCGAAGCCGACGATCTCCGCCGGCCGCTCCCCTTTCATCGCCAGACCGATGAGCAGGCCGGCGATGTGAGCAGCAGCCGCACGGCCTTCCATGATTTCGGCCATCGCCGCCGCCGCCTCTTCAGTCGTCAAATCCTCTTGACGCGTCAGCTTGTTGATGAGCGGCTGAAACCCGCGGAATGCGGTCACGGCTGCGCCTCCGGGAAATTGGTCATGACCGTGTCTCCGGAAAACTGGTCACGGGCGCCGCTTCGGGGAGAACGGTTCTGGCTCCATTCTTCAGGAAATTTCGAAGAATGGTTCGACCTTCGCCGGTCAAGATCGATTCGGGATGAAATTGGACCCCGTGGAGCGGCCATCGCCGATGCCGCAGCGCCATGACGATGCCGTCTTCCCGCGTTCGGGCGGCCACTTCGAGATCGGGCGGCAGGTTCTCGCCGGCTACGACGAGCGAATGGTACCGAGAGGCCGCAAACGGCCCGCCAATTCCGGCGAACACACCGCGACCGTCATGTTCGACGATGGATGTCTTGCCGTGCATCGGCGTGGCGGCGCGGACGACGCGGCCCCCAAAAACCGCACCAATGGCCTGGTGCCCGAGACAGACTCCAAGAATCGGTGTCCGCTCGCCCAGCCTCTCGATGACGCCCATCGTCACCCCCGCCTCCTCGGGTCGTCCCGGTCCAGGGGAGATGACGATGTGATCGGGACGTGTCGCGGCAATCGCGTCGACCGACGCCTGGTCGTTTCGGAGGACCCGGATGTGGGCACCCAGCTCTCCGAGGTATTGGACCAGGTTGAACGTAAACGAGTCGTAATTGTCGATGACGAGCACCATGGTCAGAGACCGCCTTGCGCGAGCTCGAGCGCACGGAAGAGCGCCTTGGCCTTGTCGCGCGTCTCCTCGTACTCGGCGGTCGGGTTCGAGTCGATGACGATGCCCGCGCCCGCCTGCACGTACGCCTTCCCCTTCGACATGATGACTGTTCGAATCGCGATGCAGAAATCGAGATTGCCGGCGAAGTCGAGGTAGCCGACGGCGCCGGCGTACAACCCGCGGGCGCTCGGTTCGAGCTCTTTGATGAGCTGCATTGCGCGGACCTTGGGAGCACCTGATACGGTTCCCGCCGGGAAGCACGACATGAGGGCGTCGAGCCGGTCGCGGTCATCCGCCAGCTTCCCTTCGACGATCGAGGTCAGGTGCATCACATGCGAGAAGCGCTCGAGCCCCATGAACTGGGGAACGCGGACCGATCCGTACTCCGAGACCCGCCCGACGTCGTTGCGGCCAAGGTCGACGAGCATGACATGCTCGGCCCGCTCCTTCTCGTTACGTTTCAGCTCCTCCGCCAACCTGGTGTCTTCCTCGCTGCTCTTTCCCCTTGGACGCGTGCCCGCGATGGGATGCGTCTCCACGCGAGCGCCCTCGACGCGGACCAGCATTTCGGGAGAGGAGCCGACGACGGCAACTCCGCCCATGCGGATGAAGTACATGTACGGCGACGGGTTGACGTGTCTGAGCGCGCGATAAACGGTAAATGGATCCGCGGTGACGTCCGCCTCGAAACGCTGCGACAGCACCACCTGATAGATGTCGCCGGCGGCGATGTGCTCTTTGGCGGCGCGGACGCTGTCCTCGAACTGCTGGCGCGTGCGGTTCGATGTGATCCGAAGACCGTTGCCGCTCGTCCCGCGCGTGCGGGAGAGGTTACGCTCAAGCTCGCGCTCGAGAAACTGGATTTTCGCACACGCGAACTGATAGAGCGATTCAAGGTCTTCGTCCGGCGTCATTCGCGCGTTGGCGATGATCAGGATGCGATGCTGGACGTGGTCGAACGCCAGGACCGTATCGAAGAGCATGAACCCCGCCTGATCGGCGCCGTCGACGCCCGCGCCGAGATCGCCGAGGACCGGCTCGAACCATGACGAGGCACCGTAACCGAGGTACCCCACCGCGCCTCCGGTGAAGCGAGGCAATTCGGGCACGAACGGCGATCGGAAATCGGCCATCAGATGCCGCAATGTCTCGACGAATGGTCGATCGCTCTCCGTCGTCACGCCCCCGCGCTCGATCGTGGTCCGCCCGCTCCTGGCGTGCCCCGCGTGCGTGGCCCGCAGGATGAGAAACGGATCCTTGCCGAGGAACGAGTAGCGCCCGACGTGCTCGCCGCCTTCGACGCTCTCGAGCAGGAACGCGTAGTCCGCGTTCTCCGCGATCTTGAGAAAGGCCGACACGGGCGTCAGCAGGTCCGCGACGATCTCCTTGCAGACCGGCACGAAGGTCCCGCGACGTGCGAGCTCCTTGAATTCCTCGAACGATGTGATGTTCATCGGCCCCTCACACGACCTGCTGTTCCTCGCGCGTCGACTCGGCGAGGCGCTCGAGCGCGGCAGCCCGCATGATGCCGGCCGGCGCCCGCAGGCCGGTCCACCACCGGAACTGCCCGCAGGCTTGCGCCACCAGCATGTCTACGCCGCTGATCGTTTGGCAGCCGGCCGCCGCCGCGTCCCGCAGAAGCCGCGTGACCGGCGGGTTGTAAACCAGGTCATACACATACCGGCCCGTGAGCTGGTCGGCCGGCACCGGGGTCTCGTCGTTCCCGTATCCGATCGGCGTGCAGTTGATCAGGAGCTCCCAGGTCCCCGGCTCCGGCGGCCATGGCCCCACGCCGGCAGACGTGAGCATCGCAACGCTCTCGGCCTGCTCCGGCCGCCGGGCATGGATGCGCACGGAGCATCTCGCCGAGGAAAGGGCGTCGGCGACCGCACGCGCGGCACCGCCCGCACCGAGCACCGCGGCATGCAAGCCGGACAACGGCACGCGCCCCTGCAGCGGCTCGAGAAACCCGCCGGCATCGGTGTTGTCGCCAATCCAGCGACCACGTTCCGCGCGGATAGTGTTGATCGCGCCGATCCGGCGGGCTCCCGGGGACATCTCGTCGAGTCGATCGCACAGGGCGACTTTGTGGGGAATCGTCACGCTTGCGCCGGCGATGCCGAGAGCTCTGCCAAACGCGACGAAGTCGTCGGCGCTGACCGATGGGAACGGAACGTAGACGGCGTCGAGGTTCAGCGCGCGGAACGCCGCGTTGTGCATCGCCGGCGACACGGAATGCCGAACGGAGCCGCCGACGATGCCGTAGACCCGGGTTGCGTCGCTGATCGACGGGAACCGGTATTGGTTCTGCATCGTTTCGGCGGTGATCTGTCCGACGCTCCGCAGGGCGCCCGCATACGTCCAGGCCGAGCCATAGCGGCCCGCGAGAATGCGCGTCGTCAGGCCGTAATCTCCCATCGCCAGAAGGACCAGCCGGCCTGAGCGTCGCGCCTCGGGCGCGAGATCGAGGAGCGCGACGCAATCGGTCAGGCGTTTCGCGGTGATGGCGACCTTGACGAAACCGGCGAGCGTGGACCGCATCGCTCGAAGCTTGGAGGTGAGGTCGTCGGGGACTCCCTCGAAGTCGTGCATGGAGAGCACGACACGCGCGGCATGGGGTCCGGCAGTCAAATCGTCGAAACGCGCGCGCCACTCGACATCGACGTACTCTGCGCCGCTCGCCAGCGCGGCAGCTAACAGGCGCCGTCGCTCCTCCTCCGATCCTTGGAACTCGCCACCCTCCCATCTGGGCCGGCAGGTGACGACAACCGGCGATTTGCGGCCCGACAATGCGCCCATGACGTCCGGATCGCGAAGGGCGTCGAGCCGCAACTCCACAAGATCGGCGGCGGTGGCTTCGTCGCGCCGCCGGCGCAGTTCGGCGGTCGTCGCCGCCGTCACCGTCACACACAGAAGCGGTTTGCCCATAAAAAAAGCCTCTTCACCCGTCAGGCTGAAGAGGCTCTCGAAAACTCGTTCGCGCAGTGGCTCGGTCAGGCCAAGGCGGACGCCTCTTCAGTCGGGGCCCAATACCACCGCCACGCGGCGCCGAACTGAAAAGTGACCGGCTGGCCAGCCATGAAGGTGTCACGATAACAAACCTGGGCAATCCGTGTCAAAATGGAGCGAAATGCTTCATCGTCAGGTCGTTGCGACGGCGGGAGCCGCAGCAGGATTGGTGTGCCTCGCCCTGTCGTTTCCAGGGATTTGGGGAGAAGCCGTCTCGGGTGCCACCGCGCAGATGGCCGTGGGCGACGTCCGGCCCGGGATGGTCGGCATCGGGCGAACGGTCTTCGATGGGACGCATGTCGAAGACTTCAAGGTCAATATCCTCGGCGTCCTCGAAAACGTCATCGGGCCGAATCGAAACCTGATCCTCGCGAAGCTCGAAGGTGGTCCGCTGGCGCAGACCGGGGTGATCGCCGGCATGAGCGGCAGTCCGGTGTATATCGACGGCAAGCTGGTTGGCGCCGTGTCTTACGCGCTCGGCAGCTTCTCGAAGGAGCCGATTGCCGGTATTACGCCGATTGCGGAGATGACTGACTCCGCGCAGTTTGGCGACGCGCCCGGTGGAACCGGGCCCGGGAACAACGGGCGACCCGGCGCCGCGCGGCTTCGGGTTTCGGTCCCGCTGTACCCGGACTCCCCCCTGGCGCGCGACAACCTGATTGCCGCCTTCCGGAAGGCCCTCAGCTGGAACCGTCCCTTTGCCGACCGCCCGACTGACGCCCGGTTGAACGGTGCAACGACCGTTGCCGACTTGAATGCAGGCCAGCTTGGCACGCTGCTCCGTCCTATCGCCACCCCGCTCGTCATTTCCGGGTTCGAGCCGGAGCTCGCCGATCTGCTGGAGAGCGCGTTCCGTGATCAGGGGTTCGTCCCGACCGGGGGCGGCGCGTCCGGACTGCACGCCGGCGAGAAACCGTTCGAAGGGCCGCTGAAGCCGGGCGACGCGGTTGGCGTCATGTTCGTTGGGGGCGATCTGACGCTCGGCGGCACGGGCACGGTCACCCACATCGACGGCGATCGTGTTTATGCGTTCGGTCATCCGATGTACAACCTCGGACCGACCGAGTTCCCGATGACGCGTGCGTACGTCTACGCCGTGCTCCCCAGCCTGTTCTCTTCAATCAAGCTGTCGAGCACTGCAGAAGTCATCGGGACCTTCCTGCAGGATCGCGCGACGGCGATTGCGGGACGACTGGGTTCGGGTCCGCGAATGATTCCGGTCACGGTCTCGCTCGCTTCCAGCCGCGCCCCGACGAGAACGTTCAAATACACTGTCGTGAACGACCCGCTGTTTGGCCCGCTGATGACCTACGCCAGCCTGCTCAACACGTTGATGTCGTACGAACGGAGCATGGAGGCCGCGACGTTCAGCGTGCACGGGACCGCCAACGTCCGGAAGCACGAGGCGATCGTCTTCAACAACATTTTTACCGGCGAT
Organism: Vicinamibacterales bacterium; assembly: GCA_035510155.1. Taxonomy (GTDB): domain Bacteria; phylum Acidobacteriota; class Vicinamibacteria; order Vicinamibacterales; family CAVVIG01; genus DATKHR01. Next base: position 4,616 of record DATKHR010000040.1, on the reverse strand, counting down.
CAGGCCTCGATCGCGGCGGCCACCTACGTCGTGGGACCCATCCTGAACCTGATGAGCAATGACTACGAGAAAGTCGATTTGGACGGTCTCCAGATTGACGTCACGACGACCGAGCGGCCGAAGACGGCCGTCCTCGAGCGGGTGTGGCTCGACGATCCGCGGCCGCGCGCCGGGCGGACCGTGCCTCTCAAGATACTGCTGCGCACGTATCGCGGCGAGGCGCAGCTGCGCACCGTTCCTATCGACATCCCGCCGAATGCGAGCGGTGCCTTGACGCTCGTCGTGTCCGACGGCGCCCGGCTCGGCCTGGCGGAACAGCGCGAGACGCGTTCGGGCGTCGGCACCTCGCGCGGCATCGACCAGATGATCAAGGCCGTCAACAAAGGCCGCCGCAACGACACGCTCTACGTGAAGCTCATGAGCTCCGAGTCGGGAGCCGTGGTGAGCGGCGAGATGCTCTCTTCGCTGCCGCCTTCGGTTCTGGGTGTGCTCGAGGGCGAGCGGAACGGCGGCAACTTCAACCCGCTGCACAGCGCGACGCTCGGCGAATGGACGCTCGTGACCGAGGACGCCGTCACCGGATTGAAGACCTTGACGATTACCATCTCCGCCGGGGGCTAAGGCTACTTTGTCACTCTCTTTGAGTGTTGCCGGAAGACAAGCTTGAGGCCCTCCTTTCGGCGCCGCGCAGGCATGGTCTGCGCCGTTGTCGCGTTCGCACTGCCCCTCGGTGCTTCCTCAGCGAAGTTCTTCCAGACAGCCACGCAGACGGATTTTCTGAAGGGCGACGTGGAGAATTTGTCGATCGACAACCGAGGCGAGCTCACGCTCGGTCCGGCGACCGAGCTCGTCTACGAAACGTCTGCGCCCTTCCTCTGGTCGATCGTCGGGCAGCCCGACGGAACGCTCTTCGCGGGCACGGGCAACGAAGGCAAGGTGTACAAGATCGACCCGCAGGGCAAGGGCTCCGTGTTCTTCGACAGCACCGAGCTCGAGGTCCACGCGCTGGCCGCCGCCCCAAACGGCGGTCTGTACGTCGGCACGTCGCCGGACGGCAAGATCTATCAGATCGATCGAAACGGCAACAGCCGGGTGCTCTTCAGCAACGAGGACAAGTACATCTGGGCGCTGGCCGTCGACCGCCACGGCAATGTGTTCGCCGGCACCGGCGACAAGGGGATCGTGTACAAAATCACGCCGGACGGAAAGGGCGAGCCTTTTTACAAGACCAGCGCAACGCACGCGACAGCCCTGGCCTTCGACCGTCGCGGAAACCTTCTCGTGGGGACGAGCACCCCTGGCCGGGTGCTTCGTGTCGACGCGGACGGCAAGGCGTTCGTGCTTCTGGACTCGCCGTTTCAAGAAATTCGATCCTTTCGCTTCGATGACAAGGGCGTCGTGTACTTCGCGGCGCTGAACGGCAGCGCCTCCACATCTTCGCCGTCGACCCCGACCGACACGGGAGAGCGCAGCCCGTCGGAGGCTCGAGCGCCGGTCGCGTCCGTATCCGCCGAGGTCACGTCGATGTCGATCGCCGACACCGCCGGCGGCACCACGTCCTCCCCTCGTGAAGATCGGCGCGCTGCCAAGGGAGCCGTTTACCGCATCTCGCCCGACGGCGTGTGGGACGAGCTCTGGGATTCACGCGACGATTCGCCCTACGATCTCACGTTCGACCAGAACGGCGCTGTGCTCGTCGGCACCGGGAACAAGGGCAAGTTATATCGCCTCGAGGGTGAGCCGTTGCGACCGACTCTTGTCGCGCGCGCACCCGCGCAGCAGATTACGACGTTCTTCACGGACACGCGGGGGCGCTTGCTGTACGCCACGGCCAATCCGGGCAAGCTCTTTCGCCTCTCGACCGCCAGAGCCTCCCGCGGCACCTACGAATCTGAAAGTCACGACGCGCAGATCGTCGCGACTTGGGGTGCGCTGAGCTGGCGCGGGACGACCCCACCGGGCACTCGCGTGGAGCTGTTCACACGATCGGGCAACACCGACACACCGGACGACACGTGGAGCCCGTGGTCGTCGGCTTACACGAAGGCCGACGGTTCACCCATCACCAGCCCCAAAGCGCGCTATTTGCAGTGGCGCGCGGTGCTGACGGGACAGAACGCGAGCCCCGTGCTCACGTCGGTCAGCGCGGCCTATCTTCAGCGCAATCTTCGCCCGCAGGTCCGTTCCATCACGATTTACCCGCCCGGTATCGTGTTTCAGAAGCCGTTCTCCGCCGGCGAGCCCGATCTGGCGGGGTTTGAGGATCAAACGACACCGGAGCGAAAACTGGCCGCACAGGCCGCGGCACAGAGCAGCGGCGCGTCGTCTCTCGGGCGTCGCACGTATCAGAAGGGGCTCCAGACAGTCGCCTGGCGCGCCGACGATGAGAACGACGATGAGCTGGTGTACAACGTTCTCTACCGCCGGGAAGGGGAGGGGACGTGGAAAACCCTTCGCAAGGCGATGTCCGAAACGATCCTCGTCTGGGATACGACGACGGTTCCCAATGGCACTTACTTCATCAGGATTGTCGCGTCCGACGCGCCGTCCAACTCCGCGGCCGATACTCTCGCCGGCGAGATGGACAGCGTGGCGTTCGAGATCGACAACACGCCGCCCACGGTGACGATAGGCAGCGTGCATGCGGACGGCGGCCGCACGGTCATCACGTTCGACGTGAGGGACGACCACTCACCGATTCAGCGCGTGGAGTTCTCGCAGGACGGCCTCAGGTGGCAGTCCGTATTCCCGGTCGACGGCATCTCGGACTCGCTCAGCGAGCACTACGAGCTGACGATCGACGGGGAGATTGGAGAGCGTGGGGTGACGTTGCGCGCGACCGACGCGATGAACAACGTTGTGTCAGCTCACGTCGAGCGGCCACGGCGGTGAGCTTGGCGGCTTGGCTTAGGCGCGGACCGGTGCCGAGGCGTTCTCCGACCAAAGAACGGTGCGCTCGGTCGTCAGCGGCTGAGTGCCGGCACGCTTCTTCAGCACTGGGGGCACAATCGGTTCGAGAGGCGGCTTGATGACGGTCGCCCGAACCGTGGCGTGCTGCACGAGCCACAGGACACTTCCCGGAAGCGCCATGCCAGGCGGGGCGCTCTCGAGGCGCAGCCGTGTAACGGAGTCGAGCAGGGCTTCAATCACCCTCGCCTGCCCCGTTGCCGCAGCGTGGCGCCCGGCGCGCAGGACCTCCAAGTTCGCGAGTTGGCCGCTCTGATGGGTCACGACGGCGTCGAGCGCGAAGACTGAGTCTTGCTCCGCCGACTCATTGGCGCGCTGGAAGCGCGCTTCCCACCTGGCCCGGCAGCCCGATGAATCCAGGACGTCGAGGCCCGTCTCGCACTCAAGCGGCGTGGCCACAAGCGTCACAATCGCTGCCAGGGAATCTGGCCGTTCGCTCGTGGCAAATCGCATCATGCCGAGCATGATAACCACGCACACCACCGTCGCGACAGCCGCTCCGACGCCGGCATACACCAGTCGAATGTCGTCGAACATGTCCCGCAACCGCGCGAGCATCGACGCGTCGTTCTCCGCTTTCAACCGGTTGACGACCGTCGCGTTGAATGCCGCGGCTTCCTCGCGTGACAACACACCGTGGCCCGGCACGACGGCGGCGATCGTCGACCCGATGGTGCGCAGCTCAGCCAGCGACCGGGCGCAGTGATCGCACCATTCCAGATGCCCCGTCATCGCGATCTCGTCGGCGACCGGCAGCTCGCGATCGTAAAATGCCTGAAGAAGACGCCCGGCCGCCGCGCAGTCCAGTGGCCTCATCCCACCCTCGCCTCGCGAAGCTCTGCGCGCAGCGTCTGCCTGGCGCGCGTCAGCCGCGATTTCACCGTACCTACGGCGACGCCAAGTGAATATGCGATCTCTTCGTAACTGAGCCCATCAACCTCGCGCAGCACAATCGCGGTTCGCTGATCGAAGGGCAGCTCACCGAGCGCGCGCTCTATCCGCGCGGCGAGCTCCTTTTGAGCCAGCACTCGGTCGGGCGTGTCTTGGCCTCCCGCAAGGAAGTCGCCGTGCGTGCTGATGTGCTGATCGAGCGAGACCTGATCGGCGCGATGACGCCGGCGCCAGAACCGGTGGCGATTGCGCGCCTGGTTGACGGCGATGCGATAGATCCACGTGCGAAGGCTGGACTGCCCGCGGAACCTGTGGATGGTCCGGAAGACGCGGAGAAAGACTTCTTGCGAGAGGTCCAGTGCTTCGTCGCGATCGCCAAGCAGGTTCATGGCCAGCTGAACCACCATCCGCTGGTGTTCCGCGACCAAATCCGCGCAGGCCATCTCGTCGCCTTCGGCGCAGCGCTGCACAAGCGCCGCCTCACGGCCGCCGACCTCGGGCCAACTGACGACTCGCGCCTGCTTCACTGAGACTTCCACTATGGTAACTTAGACCCCGTTTCCGGCCCAAAGTTCCGGACCTGGCGCAGGCTGCCAATCCCGGGACGTCGTTGAACCTGTTGCACTTATGACGAAAACGATCGCCGTCGTCGGCCTGCTCGCCATGGGGTTGGCTGGCGCCGTACTCGCCGGCCAGGTGGCCGGGCGCCAGCGCGACTATCAGGCGCTGCTCGTCCGGGGCGACGATGCACTCGGGAA
>DATKHR010000039.1:0-21702 GCA_035510155.1 Vicinamibacterales bacterium | reverse complement strand
GCGCCGACCTCGAGGCGCACGTTGATGCGCACGTGCTGATCGACGCCCAGGTCGACGTTCGGGACCGAGACCGTTTTGAACCCGGACAGCTCCGCGGTGACAGTGTATTTGCCGGTCGGCAAGGAGGGGACCGTGTACTCGCCCGCCGCATCGGTCGTGACCGTGCGCGTCAAGCCCGTCCCGGTGTTGCGCAGCGTCACGGTGGTGCCCGGCATCACAGCTCCGCTTGAGTCGGTAATCGTCCCGAGGATGGTGCCCGTCACGGCCTGAGCCGCGAGCAAGCGCGGAAAGAAGCTCGCCGCGATCAGGAAACCCAGTGCGACTCTCTTCACCTCTGCCCTCCCTGCGCCGGGATGCCGGCGCTGCAGTGCTTGTCGATTCGCCTCTGTTCGGCGCCCTCTGCTCTATTGGGGGCCCTCTACCCGCGGAGGTTACCGCCGGCGGCCCCCGCCCCCTGGATCGCGCCCTCAACGGCTCCGAGATCGATCGAGATGGCGCGCGCCGCCGCGACCACCGCGTTCGCCATCTCGCTCCCGGCAAGATCTCGCGGCATGCGTTGGCAAGGTCCGGCGACGCTGATCGCCGCGACGATCTCGCCTCTGTGATTGCTGATGGGCGCGGCGATACAGCACACGCCTTTCTCGCGCTCCTCCTCGTCGAGACCGTAGCCGCGCTGGCGGATGATGCGGAGCTCTTTCAGCAAGCGCTTCGCGGATGTAATGGTGTGCGGCGTCAAGGCCGGAAATTTCTGCTTGGCCGCCCACGCCTCGACCTCCGCTTCCGGCCGATATGCCAGGAGCGTCTTGCCGAGGCCGGTGCAGTACGCCGGGAGGATCGCGCCGGCGCGCGAGCGCATGAAGCCAACCGCCTCCGGCGACAGGATGCGCTCGAGGTAAACGACCTGCCAGTGATCGAGAATCGCGATTTGCGTCGTCTCGCGCGTGCTGTCGCGGAGCGCTATCAGGTGCGGATGCGCAGTTTCCCGCAGATCGAGACCGCCGGCCACGATGTTGCCGAGCACGAAGCACTTGATGCCGGGTTGGTATTCGCCGTGAACCTTTGCCACGAACCCGGACTGCTCAAGCGTCGACAGAAGCCGGAACGCCGTCGCACGCGGGATGCCTGTCCGGGCGGCGAGCTCCGCCAGCGACATGCGGGGCTCGCGGAAGGAGAACGCGCTCAGTAGCTCCAGAGCGCGCGCCGCGGCATCGACCGTGTACCGCGCGGTCGAGACGACCGTGGAGGGCCGTTTCATTGGGTGAAATGCTATATCGTACCGTGAACTCAGCTGTCAAGGCGCTCCGCAGCTTTTCGCGTCCACGTGGCGACCTATCTCGCGAGGCAGCGCGCACTCAGCCTGCCGGCGCGTCGGGTGCTTGCAGGCGACCGCGACGCGGGTGAGGACGGCTTCGGCCATTGGGATGCATGGCGCCTGGTTTGCACTGCGTGGAGGCGTACCCGCTATTCACCAGGAGGATCGGCATGTTCTCGTTGACGGTCATCGACCACGTCCGTCTCGATTCCGAACATGTGGCGCAGAATTACACGATTCACGCGCGAGCAGCCGACCGGTTTGCCCGCCTGGCGTTTGGTGTCCGGATGGTGATGGCGCTCCTGCTCGCCGTCGCAACGGCAGCCTGTATCCTGGATCTGCTGCTCACCGGGCGCGTCTACCAGATCACGGCGGCCATCGCGACGTCCGCCGCGGCACTCGGATTCGCCCTCTACTCAGTCGTCGGCCTCGAAGGTCGTGTCATCGCCCATCGCGCGTTCGCCCACGAGCTGTGGCTGGTCTCGGAAAAATACCGATCGCTTCTCGCCGAATCCAACGACGGCCTGATTGATCCTCATGTCCTGCTGCAGCGCCGGGATCAGTTGATCGAGCGCGTGCACTCGATCTACGAGGGCGGCTTCACGGTCGATCAGCGCGCGTACGAAACGGCTCGCCTGGTGATCGACAATCCGGGCGCCCCTCCCTCACAGCCCGACACTCCCGGAGCTCCTCATCGCACGTCGGGCGAGCGAGCCGCGTAGCGAGCGCCAGCGTTCAACCGGCGGGGGGGCAGAGCGGAGCAGGCGAGGTTCTCGTCAGCGCGTGACGACGATCGTGACGTCTTCGTCGGCGACGAGCGCGCCATCGTCGGCGCGGCAGCGCAAGACGTAAGTTCCCGGTTCCTCGAAGGTGACGTTGACCCAGGTCATGCCGTCAGCGGGCAGCGGCGGAGCCGTCCAGAGCGGGGCCCAAGGAGAATTCGCGCCGGTTCGAGTGTCCTCCCACGCCTTTACCTGGGGAGGGTCAAAAGCCACCTTGCCTGCCCCACGGTAGACGAACCACGACACGTGCAGGCCGAGATTTTTCCCTACAGTGACCCGCGTCGGCGGCGACATCGCGGGGTTCCGCGGAGGCGCGGCCGGCCCGGTACTTTGCGCCGCCGCCCGCGCCAGCGCGGCCGCGACACGAGCCGGATCTCGCGGCTTCGGAATGCCGTCGTCCTTGACTTCGACACCGAGCGTGACCGGGTGCCCGATCTTGACGGTCTTGCTCTTGAGCTCGTCGATGCGAAGCGTCGGCGGCTTGTTCGCGCGCACCTCGGGACTGCTCGTGCCGGCGCCAAGCGCGCCCGTCTCCGATGCCTTGACGACGTCGTCGACGATGTAGTCTGGCCGGAGCGAAGCGTAAGCCTTCTCGGTTTTGCCGTGCGTCGTGAGCGTCCAGACGAGCTCGTCTTTCTGGGTGAATCCGGCCGGGACCTTGACGCGGAACACGAAGCGGTTGCGACGCGGCAGGAAATGGGTCGGCTGTCCCTGATCCTGATCGATCGACCCGGCGCCGCCCACGGTGAACGCGTTGTCCGGGCCGATCGGGACGTCGAGCTCCTCTTCCCAGTTGCGATTCATGTAGCCGAACAGGAAGTATCTCGTGCCGTCCGCCGCCTGTTCCCAGCCTTCGTAGGCGGGCGCGACATTCTGCCCCTTCGTGTACGTCAGCGACTGAGCGGCGGTGAACGCCGGGGCGACGAACAAGGCCAGGAACGCCGCCATGAACGCGGCGGCGGGCACCGAGGTCACTGCGGGGGCCCTGAGGGCTTCGCGGCCGGTGCCGCCGGGATCACCAAGCAGAGCGGGCACCCGATGACGACGTCGTTTTTGGTCAAATGGAGCCGCTCGCGCCGCCGGGCCATCTCCTCTTGAAACTGCTCATCGGTCAACGCGACCCGCATGCCCAGGTCGATGAACATGTTCGCGACCGAGCGATTCCCCGACCCCTGCCAATTGCGCGGGTCGGGCACGTTCTTGTTCGACGGCGAGTTGTCCATGAAGCCGACGATATGGAGGATGGTCCCCTTCGGCAGGAGCGGCGCCGAGTCGTCGGCGTAGTCGTACCCCCGCACCCAGTTGTGGTCGTAGCCCACGCAGTTGAGCGTCTGGATGGTGTATCCCCAGATCGCTTCCAGGCACATGCGGGCGCCGGGCGCATGCAGGTGCGGCTCGAACGAGATGATCTTCGTGTGCTGCTGCAGCACCGTGTACGCATGGAGCTGCTGATTGGCCTCCATCGCGCGGATGTCGATGTCGACGCCATTGCCCAGCCCGAACACCGCGCGCTTGTAGGTCGGTTGATACCCTTTCGGTTGGAGCTTGAAGCCAATCTCGAGGTGGGCCCGCGTATCGCGCCCGTTCGAGTGCAGGTGCACCGAATCGGACACGATGCTCGAGCCGGCTTTCAGGAGACGCGCCGACTTGGGATCGAAGAAATCGGGGTTCCGGCCCACCTCGTGGACGGGCCAGTTCACCGCCTCTTCGTCCGTAAAAATCGCGAGCGGATCCGGCGTCTGGTCGCTCTTCGTCGGATCGAGCACCTGGGTTCGCCAGATCATGTGGTGGAACACGAACCGGCCGCCCACCGTGGCGCGGCCGCTGCCGGCTTGCGCGTCGACGTCGTTGACTTCCTTGATCTCGAGCGCCGCGACATAGCGGTCTTCGGTCAAGCCCGTCGGAATGCTCGGAATCTCGCCCCACCAGTCGGGCGCGTCTCCCTTGACGAGAACCTCTTTGGTCTTGACGATCAAGTCCGGCGTGCCGATAGCCCAGACCGACCGATCGGCCCACTGCCGGGGGGGCGGCAGGTCGGCTGGGTTGCCGCGCGGCGCGCCCTGCTCGACCCATTGCGCGATCTTGGCAATTTCCTCGTCGCTCAACGAGGGATCGTTTTGAAACTGCTGGATCCCGATGTTCTTCTCGACATACCACGGGGGCATCACGCCGGCGCGCGGACCGAGGCCGGTGCGCTGCTTGATCGCGCGCGCCCAGGGGCGGACATCCTCGTAGGTAACCAGGGCCATCGGCGCCACGCCGTCGGGCCGGTGACAGTTCTGGCAGCTCCGCTGCAGGATCGGTGCGATGTCCTTGGAAAACGTCACGTCCATGGAAGACGGCGCGGCCGGGTCGGCGATGGTCGACGTAGGAGACACGATCCCGACGGCAACTGGCAGAGCGAGCGCCAGGCCAACCGTAATCTTCCAGCTGAGTGAGTGTTCCAGTCGCATCCAATACCTCCGTCCCCCCGATACGTCCGCGACGCACGAGCTGCGCGTCCAGGGAAGATTGTACGCTAGAAACGGCGTTCCCAACCCGCGTGGCCTGCTCCGCCGTCTCATAGGCATGACTCGCGTGGACCCGCGTCCGCACGACGGATTGAGAAATCGCGGCGGAACTGTGATGCCGGGGTGAAACAATCGTGAAAGCCGTCGGGAACTGTAGATCTCCCATGCCATCGATGGAATCCTTTAGATCGACATGACACGCGCCGCGTTCGTCGGGGGATGCGTGGCGACATCGGTTTTTGCGGCCGTCGCGGCCGCGCAAGTGTCGCTGCCATCTTCCACTCAACCGGCAGATCGATGTCGGATAACGGGGCGCGTCACGAGCGGCAATGTGCCGCTGCCCGGCGTTTCTATCGTCGTCCGAACAGGCGAGGCGATCAGGGCGTCGACCTCGACCGACGTCGACGGCACGTTCGTGATCCTCTTTGCCCAGAGCGGAACCTATCATCTGTCCGCCGACCTCACAGGATTTGTTGGCGCCGGCCGCGATCTCGCCCTGGGCACGCCGCCATGCGACCAGACTGCCGACTTCCAGTTGACGCTGGCATCGCGACAAGCAGTGGCGGCGGCGATACCCGGCGGCGAAGCTGCGCGCGCGCCCCGCGCAGAGAAGCCCGCGCCCGGCTCCGAAACGCCCGCCGCGTCTGCGCCCTCGGCACCTGAGACCGCCGGTTCGACGCGCGCGTCAGGGGCCGGCCGCGGCCGGAGCCAGAGCGGACCGGGCGGGCAGACGGGCCAGCCCGGTCAACGATTCCAGCGCCTCGCCGTCCAAGCGGACGCTGGCGCAGGTGCTGCGCTCGACGCCTCGCCCACGCCCGAGAATAACGATGTCGCACGACTCCTGCCGGCGGGCTTTTCGGTCCAGAACGCCCAGTCCGAGGCGATCGCGATCACGGCGAGCGGCGATGCAACCAGTGTCGATCGCGGCATGATGAACGGCCGCCTCCAGGCCATCAGCGCCGGTCAATTCGATCCTGCGACCGGTCAGTTCGCGCCGGGATTCGGCCCCGGGTTTGGCGGGGACGGGGGCGGGGGCGGCGGTTTCGGCGGCCGCGGTGGAGTGGGTTCGCAGGGTCCGGGCGGGCCCTTCGGACCAGGAGGTCCCGACGGGCGCGGTGTTTTCATCCTCGGCGGACGCGGGGGACGCGGGCAGCGGCCGTATCAGGGTTCAGCCACGTATACCTTCGGCGGCTCCGCGCTGAACAGCCCGCCGTACCAACTGAACGCGAATGCGCCGACAGGCCAACCCCAGTATGCGCAGAACAACTTCGGCGCGACCTTCGGCGGGCCCGTGAAGATTCCGGGACTCTATGAGAACGCGAACCGCCGCACGACGTTCCAGGTCAATTACACCGGCACCGAATCGAACACCCTTTTCGATCAGTACGCAACCGTGCCGACCGACGCCATGCGGTCCGGCGATTTTTCGGCCAGCCCTATCCAACTGATCGATCCGTCCACCAAGCAACCGTTCACCGGCAACCAGATCCCTGCGAGCCGGATTGATCCAAGTGCGGCGGCGCTCTTGCCGTACATTCCCTCCCCCAACCTCCCTGGGACGCAGCAGAACTACCACACGTCGACGACCGCGCACACGTCGTCCGAGGCCATCAGCCTGCGGGTGATCCAGAATCTGTCTCCGACGGTCTCACCCCCCGGCGAAGGCGGACGAGGTTCCGGCGGCGGGGCGGGAGGCCGCGGTCCCGGCGGAGGCTTTGGCGGCGGTTTCGGAGGTCAAGGTCCCGGTGGCGGACGCTTCGGCGGTCCTGGCGGCGGACGGGGGACGAACATCGTGTTGTCAGGTCAGCTCCAGTACCGGCGAACCGAGAGCCAGTCGCTCAATGTGTTCCCGGACCTGGGCGGCAACACGGTGAACACGAGCATCGGGGCGCCCATCTCTCTCAACATCATCCGGGGCCGCTCGATTCACCTGTTCAATGTCAACGCCGCGCACTCCAGCGTCGGCACCACCAACGCGTTCACGAACACGCAGAATGTCGCGGGCCTGGCCGGCATCCAGTACCCGAGCGCAACGTCGACCGATCCGTTCAATTGGGGCGTTCCCAACCTCTCCTTCTCCGGATTCACCGGGGTGCGAGGCGCGTCGGCCACGGAGCGAAGCGACAACCGTCTCACAACGAGCTATACATGGCTGCATCCAACCGCGCACCATCGACTCAGACTCGGCGGTGATTTCCGAGTCGACTCCGTTGACAGCCAAATCAACTCCAACGCCCGCGGCACGTTCACGTTCACCGGGTACTACTCGTCGGGCGGCAACACGCGGCTCGGCGCGACGGGGGCCGACTTCGCCGACTTCCTGCTGGGATTGCCACAGCAGGCGTCGCTGCAAGTGGGAGGCGTGACCCATCTGCGCCAACGCGCCTTTGACGCGTACATCGAGGACAACTGGCAGAAAAGCGCGAAGCTGACGTTCAATCTCGGGCTCAGGTACGAGCTGGCCAAACCGTACGTCGAGGTCGACGGACATTTGGCCAACCTCGACGTCAACTCCGATCTCACAGCGGTGACGCCCGTGCTTCCCGGCGGGATCGGCCCCTACACCGGCGCATTCCCCGCGGGGCTCTTGAATACGGACGCGAACAACCTCGGCCCGCGGCTCGGCGTCGCGTATCGCCTGCAGCCCACGACCATTCTTCGCGGCGGATACAGCATCACCTACAACAGCGGCTCGTACGCCTCGATCGCGAGGCAGCTTGCCGGTCAGCCACCGTGGGCCGACACCACGACGGTCACGGGCATCGAAAGCGCGCCGCTCACCCTCGCCGAAGGTCTGCTCGCACCCACGCCGGCCACGACGAACAATTGGGGCGTGGACAAGGATTACGCGCTCGGCATGATCCAGACGTGGAACGCCACGCTCACCCATAACTTCACCCAGAATTGGGTGGTCCAGGCCGGTTACACGGGGATCAAGGGCACCGATCTGGACATCCTTCGCGCGCCGGATCTCGGCCCCGGCGGCGTCCCGATTTCGAGTGCACAACCGTTCATCTGGGAGTCGTCGGGCGGCCATTCACTCATGAACGCCGGCAGCCTCCAGCTCCAGCGTCGGCTGGCGAACGGCTTCAGCGGCGCGATCTCGTACGCACTCGCGCGAGCGATGGACAACGCCTCGTCGCTCGGAGCCGGGGGACCTGTGGTCGCCCAGAACGACAAGAATCTCGACGCGGAATACGCGCGGTCGAACTTCGATCGCCGCCACCAGATCTCCGGGAACGTGTATGTCGAGCTGCCTTGGGGCCCCAATCGCCGATGGTTGAAAAACGGCGGTCTCGCCGCAGCCCTCTTCGGCGAATGGTCCGCGCAGTTCACGCTCACGCTCCAATCAGGCGTACCGCTGACGGCGCGCGTCCTGGGGGCGGCAAGCGACCTGCTGCGCGGCGTCAACGGCTCGTTGCGCGCGGACTACAACGGCGCGCCGATTGCACTGACCGATCCAAACGTGGACGAGTACTTCAATACGACCGCCTTTTCCGTCCCTCTGCCGGGCGAGTACGGCAACTCCGCCAGAAACATCATCACAGGCCCAGGCACGCATCAACTGAACGGTCTGTTCCAACGCGACATCCGGCTTGGCCTCAGCCGCGCGCTCACGCTCCAGGTGAACGCCCTCAACCTCCTCAATACGGTCCAGTGGGCCGCGGTCGACACGAACGTCAACTCGCACACCTTCGGCCAGGTCATCTCCGCTCGACCCATGCGGACGATCACTCTCACCGCGCGTCTAAGGTTCTGACATGCGATCGCGATCCATGTCCGCCGTCGTCTTCACGTTTGCGGCCGCTGCGATTCTGGCACGCGCCCACGCGACTCTCGTGGGGGCCCGCGCGACCTTTGGCGGCCAGGCCGCCGCGCCTCGCCAACCGACGCCGACATTTCGGATCGGCGTCAACCTCGTCCTCGTCGATGTGGTCGTCCGCGACCGCACCGGCGCCGTCGTCAAAGGGCTGGCTGCCGATGATTTCGAGCTCCTGGAGGACGGCACGCACCAGCAAATCCTGACGTTTGCGTTCGAGGACATCAGGGCGGACGCCGCGCCGATCGACCGCGCCACGACGCTGACGGCGGCCGTCGCCGGGCGCTCCCGGCCGCAGACGGGGAGCGCGGCAGGTGCGGCCGCGCCCGCGACGCCGGCGAGCGCGCCGCCAGCCACGTCGCCTGCAGCCGCGCCGCCGGTAACGTCCACTGTGGCGCCCGCGACGCCAGCCACGCCGGGGCCAGCCGACGACGTTCCATCGCATCCGCTGACCTCCGAAGAAGTCGCGGGCCACCGCCTGCTGACCCTCGTGTTCGATACCAGCTCCATGCAGCCCGACGATGTGCAGAAGGCGATCGATGGCGCGCTGAAATGGGTGGACGAGCAGATGTCGCCCGCCGACCTGGTGGCCGTGACCGCGATCAACTCGAGCCTGCAGGTACTGACCGACTTCACCGGCAGCAAGGAGCGGGTGCGCACCGTGCTCGGCCGGCTTTCGGCAAGCGACGGCACGGCCTTCTCCGCCGTCGACGCGAGTACGGCGGCCACCGACGATGCGGCGCAGTCCGCGACGGATGATTCGACGGCTGTCGATCAGAGCGCCCAGGAGCTCGACACGTTCAACAACGACGTCCGGTTGCGCGCGCTGAGGACGCTTGCCGAAGCCCTGAGACCCATCCAGCAGAAGAAGGCGATCATCTATTTCAGCTCGGGGATGCAGCGAAGCGGTACGGACAATCAGGTCGAGCTGCGCGCGGCCGTCAACGCCGCGCTCCGCGCGAACGTCGCCATCTATCCCGTCGACGCACGCGGCCTCCAGGCCGTCGTGCCGGGCGGGAGCGCGCGCCAGCGCAGCGCCGGCGGTTTGAGCGCGTTCACCGGAAGCGCCGTCGCGGGGCAATTCACCCAGCTCGCGGCGCAGCAGGAAACGCTGACCTCGCTCGCCTCGGACACGGGCGGCACCGCGTTCACGGATACGAACGATTTCGGAGAAGCGTTCTCGAAAGTGGAGCGCGACATCTCGTCGTATTACATTCTGGGCTTCTCCAGCACGAATCCGAACAAGGACGGCCGGTTTCGGCGCATCACAGTGCGCGTCAAGAACCGCGCGAACGTCAAGGTCGAAGCCAAGGAAGGGTACTATGCCGACCGCGACTTCGCTCACACGGCAAGGGGCGACCGTGAGGTGTTGCTGCAGGAGCAGCTCGCCACGCCGATTCCGGCGACCGATGTTCCGCTCTTCGTGAGTGCCGGCTGGTTCCGGCTCGCCGTCGACAAGTACTACGTCCCGATCTCGCTGGCGGTGCCCGGCTCCGCCGTCCCGCCGTCAAAAGACAAAATCACGCTCGATGTGGCTGGATTCATCCGCGACGAGCGCGGCTTTCCCGTCGGTCGGATTCGCGACACGCTCACCGTGCCCCCCGCGAGCGCTGATGCCCTGGCGGCCAAGCAGGTGCTGTATCAGACCGGCGTCACGCTGCCGCCAGGCCGTTTCTCGGTGAAGATCGTCGTTCGCGAGAACGCGGGCGGCCAGATGGGCACGTTTGAAGCCGCGGTGACCGTTCCCGAATTGAAGCGGGCGCCGGTCAAGGTCAGCTCGCTCGTCCTGGGGACTCAACTCCAGAGCGTCACGCCCCGGAAGTCTGCGAGCCCGCTCGTTCGCGATGGCGTCGAGCTCGTCCCGAACCTGACGCACATCGTCGGCCGCGATCAACAGCTGTACTTCTATTACGAGGTGTACGATCCCGCGGTCGAGAACGGCGTGCCCGAGCTTCGAACGAGCTTGTCGTTCTATCGGGGCAGGGTGAAGGTGTTCGAGACGCCGGTTGTGGAGCGGACGACCGTGGATGCCGCAGATCGACATGCTGCAGTATTTCAGTTCGAGCTGCCGGCTGGGAGCCTGAAGCCCGGCCTCTACACCTGCCAGGTGAACATCATCGACGCCGTATCGGGCCGATTCGCCTTTCCCAGACTGCTGATGTACGTCCGCTGACGACGTCTGTCGCTCTCTTAGTCAGAGGCGAACGGAACGTGACAGAGTAATCGTGATGGCAACGTACCGCGCGATCCAGTTGAAGGGCAAGGGCGGTCTCGACCAGCTGGAGGAGGTCGAGCTGCCGCTCGAGCCACCGAAGAACGGCGAAGTCCGCATTCGCGTCCGCGCCAGCGGCGTTGGCGCCACCGATATCCTCAAGCGAACCGGCCGCTACCCGTACCGCCCGCCCTTCCCTTTTGTCGAGGGCTACGAAGCGCTTGGCGACGTCGACGCCGTCGGGGAAGGCGTCCGGGGGTTTGCACCAGGAGATCGGGTCTGTGCGTTGACGGTGTACGGCGCGTGGGCCCAATACCTCACCCGCGCGGCCGAGGATTTCGTTCCGGTGCCGCACGGGCTTGACGATGGCGAAGCCGTCGCCCTGGTCCTCAACTACGTCACGGCCCATCAGATGATTCATCGGGTGGCGAGAATGCAGCCGGGGCAGACCGCTCTCGTGACCGGCGCCAACGGTGGTGTCGGGAGCGCGCTCCTTGAGCTGCTGCGCGTCCGCGGCGTCCGAGCGCTCGGCTCGGCGTCGAGAAATGCCTTCGATCTCGTCCGGAGCCTCGGCGGCGAACCGATCGAGGCCCGAACGCAAGCCGTCGATCGGGCCGTCCGCGGGGTTCTCCCTGAGGGCGTGGACGTGGCGTTCGACGGCCTTGGCGGCGCCGGAACCTGGGCATGCGTCCGGGCCACGAAACGCGACGGTCTGGTCGTGGGCTACGGATTCGTGGCGACCGATGGAACGCTCGACGTGCTGCGGGGGTTCGCCGCGCTGTTTCTCGGTGCGCGTCTGGCCGGCCGTCGGGGCGCGTTCTACGGCATTACCGCGTTGTACCGCAAGGACAAGCGACCCTTCAAAGAAGACCTCCCAAAGCTCTTCGCGCTTCTGCGCACGCGACAGCTGCAGCCACGCATTGCGGCGCGGCTTCCGCTCCTGGCGGGTCGAGAGGCTGAGCGCCGTCTGGAGGCCGGCGGTGTGGCCGGGAAGATCGTCCTCCTGGCTGGCTGAGGGCCCGGCGTTTACTCCGGAGAGCCCGTACGCGCGGCGCCCGCGTCGCAGAAGCGCGTATCGGATGGAACCAGTGCCTCGGCGGTGACAATCCCGAACGAGGCGTCCTCGAACGGCACGCCGACGTAGCCGTCGTTGAGGTCGACGACGCGCGATTCGCACGCTTTGAAGATGTCCTTGATGTACTCGTGCCGCTCGATCGTCCGGCCGCTCGCCGTTCGATACGTCGCCAAGTACAGCAGATCGCGGTAGGCCACGCGCGGGTTCGTGTTGGCGATCGTGACCGTCCAATGGACGGCGGAGCCCCATCGACGTGAGTACGCCTGGCTCAACACGAGGATGTCCCGCCCGGGATCGTGCGGGATGTCGGCGCTGAGCGTGTAGGGTCCGGCGTCAATGGCGAACACGCGGCGATGTCCAAACATGTCGGGCCGCTTCATCTGGATGGCTGAGAGGATCACGTCCCGGTGTTTGTAGAGGGACTTCTCGGGCGCCTGCGCGACGGCGAGGCCGACGTGAAATGCGATGTTGGCGGCCACAATCGCAGCGGCCGCTGCCCTCCACCGCGGCGAATCCACGAACGTCCAGCAGTAGGCCGCGAGACAGAGCACCGGCGGCGCGAGCACGTAGAACGCGTGCGCCTGCGGCGGCTCCATGACAAACCAGTAGCTCCCGTACACCATGACGACCGACAACGCTACGAGCCACCGCATCGCCCGCCACTGCTCTCTGCCTTCGGCCTGCGGCCATCGATCGGCGGAGCGACACATTTCGAAGAGCATCCAGAGCGGCTGCACCACGCCGGCGATCCAGACGATGGCGGCCAGCGGAACGATCCAGGGGTGCCGTGAGAAGAATTCGAGGCGCTTGGCGCCGTCCGTGGCGATGAACCGATTGATCTCGAGGCTCGCGAACGACAGCAGGCGAGCCAGCGTCGTGACGGCCATCCAGGGATTCACCCACCCGATGTGCAGGTTGCGAAAGACTCCGCCGGAGCCTCCCGATCGGCCGTACTTCATCATCGTCGGAAGGAGGAGGAGCCCGGGTACCAACGCGCCCGCGACGTACGCACCGGCGGCGCGCGTGAGCGACCCCCAACCCCGACTCACCCGCTCGGCCCGACGGCTCCACAAGGCCCAGGCGCTGTAGGGCAGGAGCAGCGGCCAGGACATATGAAGCTGCATGACCCACGTCACGCCGGCGCCCATCATGAAAAATGCCGCGGCCGGGCTGATGACTCCGATCGAGAAGGTCGGCACCGCTTCGAAGAAGCCGATGAAGAACACGATCGCGCCCGGCAGAACGTACGACGGGTTGATGATGTGCGTCGAGAACTGCAGCGTCCACGGGATCGTCAGGAACCAGCTCCACACGAGCCAGCGCGGCAGCCACGGCAGTCGTCGCGTCGCGTACCACGCGAGCCACGCAAGCGTCGCGAACGACAACAGGTTCAGCAGGACGAACGGTGACTCGGGCAGAGGCACGAGCCGCAGCGGTCCGCCAACAAGCAGACCCTGCAGGGCGCCCGGAATCTCGCTCTTGGTCCAGACAACATCCCCGCCGAAGAACGGCCAGTCGCCGGTCGCGTAGTGCTTCAGGCCGATCAGGAAGATCTGGGTCTCGTCCTCGAAGAAGAACTCGGACGACAGCCCGAACATCAGCCGGAATGCGAACGCCGCGACGAGCGCCAAGGCGGCGAGAAGTGTGGCCTGCTTGGCCGAACGCCTCAACGTCAGTCGCGCCGACTGCCCAGGAAGCGCAGCAGGAACAGGAACAGGTTGATAAAGTCGAGATAGAGCGCGAGGGCGCCGACGATCGCCGAAGAGCCAATCTGCCCGTCAGGCAGTGCGAGGGCCATTGCCTTCAGCCGCTGCGCATCGTATGCCGCTAGGCCGGTGAAGACGATGACGCCCACGAGGGAAATCATGAATTGCAGGCCGTCGTTATGCCAGAAGACCCCGACGAGCGATGCCAGCAGCAAGCCGATCAGCCCCATGAAGAAGAACTGACCCACGCCGGCGAGACTCCGCCGGGTCGTCGTGCCGTAGACTGCAGTCGCGCCGAACATGCCGGCGGCGACGAGAAACGTGCTCGCTACGGATTCTCCCGTGTAGGCCAGCAGCACGAAGGAGATCGTCACTCCCGTCAGCGCCGAGTAGGCGATGAACAGCATGGACGCGGTTCCCGTCTGAAGCTGCTGTACGCGTGCCGACAGCACCAAGACGATCCCCAGCTGTGCGATGACCAGGCCCCAGAAGAGCAAACGATTGGTCGCGATCGTCGCAACCAAGGACGGAAAAGACGCGATGAAGACCGCCGTGACCGCCGTAATCGCCAGGCCCGCACCCATCCAACCGTAGACCGCCCGCAGGAACGCCCGGACCCGCTCATCGGCCAGCGCCGGCGCGCTGAGCGCGCTTTCACGCGTCATTTCATAATCTGCCATCTCAACCTCCTGTAGAACCGTCCCGATCTCCGCGGGGGCCGTTCGAAACCGCTTGCGAGGCATCGGGGCCTTGCGAAGACGCGCCGCCCGGCAATGGCGCCGCGGGCGGCGTTTTAAGCCCTGCCTGCAGGTAGGCGAATGTCGTGCCGCTACGGAGATAGTTGTCGATGCGATCCAGGACCGTTGCGCCGCGAATCCAGTCCGGCCCTGTCTCGCGCATACGATCCTCGATGAGCGTGGACAGGTATTCGAAGCCGGCTGCCGCGACCCGCTCACGAAGCGTGTCCAGCAGACGGTTCTCGAGCTCGACCGAGTTCTGCACCGTCGGCAGCGTCGCGATCGCCTGGAGGTAGAACACGTTGTTCTCGCCCGCGTGCGGATCCGAGGCCGTTCCCTCCTCGTCGTGGTTCTCGAGCGCGCTTCCCAGCGCATAGCCCACGACGCGCCCCGAGACACGGTCGCGCAGCGCGATCCCGATGGCACCGGGATTCGCCGCGGTCGACTCGAGCGTCTCGAGCGGGAATTGCAGCAGGGGACGCCGTCCTGCCCTGAGCACGTCGGGCGGGTATTGAGCGGCGGGACCGTACCGCTCCTGCTCGACGGCGAGAACCTGCTGCTTGAGAGCCTCGAAGTTCGCCGGCGTGAGATCGACCGTCTCCACCGTCTCGAGCGGGATCGCCAGCGTCCCGACGCGAACCTTTAGTGACGGCGGGACGTCGGAAGCGGCCCGCCCGCCGACGAGATCTTCGACCGCCATGCGAAGGATCGACAGCGCCTCGGCGATAGCCGACGGCTCTGTATCGTAGCGTGGATAGAAGCGGACGGAGCGCTCGCCGGCCGGGAGCAGGATGAGGCCGCGGCGGAACGCGCGGTCGCGCAACGCCTCGCTCCAGTCGGCGCGCACGACGTCGAACGCCAGCATGACCCCCGGGCCGCGAACGTTCTTCAGAAGCTCTGGATAGTCGTGCGCCAGCTCCTCGAGCCCGCTTCGCGCGCGCTCGCCGGTGCGCCGCACCTGCCCAAGATCGAGCTTGTCGAGGAGCGCGAGCAGCCGGATCATCCCGACCGAGTCCCCTTCCCATGTCGTATTGAACTTCTTTTCTTCCTGAAAGAACGTGGCAAGCTCCTCGCTCACGAAGAGGATGCCGTTCTGTGCCTTCTTTGCCCACGTGACCAGGTCGGGTGGGCACGGCAGGTCGAAGGTCTGGTGCGCCCACAGGCGCCCGGTCATGCCCCAGCCGGTCTGCACCTCGTCCAAAACGAGCGGCACGTCATAGATGCGTGTCAGGAGTCGCAGCTTCCGCATGAAGCGCGCGCTCGCGATGCGCACACCGCCCTCGCCCTGAATGGGCTCGACGAGCACCGCCGCGACCCGGCGCGAGCGCCGCACGACGTCGGGTGTGAGGTTGGCTCGCTGAGACTGAACGAACGCCTGCACCTCGCCGCTGTCCGGGGCCCGTTGAGGAAGTTGAGCGAATCGCTCGAGAAACTCGTCGAGCGCGTCCATCTCATGCCGGAACGTGTCCTTGCTCTTTTCGGCGCGTGGCATGCGGCCCGATACGAGGAGGTCCCACAACTGCTTCAAGCTGCGCTCTTCCCGGCGCGCGGTCTCCTTCGGGGACCGCGCCTCCTCGACCGGAAACGAAATGTGGGGCCAATCGAACGTCGGGAACCCCAGGCGGGCCTTCTTGCGGTGCGTGACCGCCAGGCTTCCGAGCGTGCGGCCGTGAAACGCGCCCTCGAACGACACGATGAAGCCGCCGTCGCCGTCCGGCGACGTGATGACGCGGTTCAGCAGCGCGGACTTGATCGCGTTCTCCACCGCTTCGGACCCAGTGTTGACGATGAAATGGCGCGGGGTGCCGGCGGGCGCGATGCGGTTCAACTCCGCCTTGAGACGCAGGGAGAGAACGGTTTGATATTCGGAGTGCGCATAGCGTGACGCGACAAACGGCAGCGACTCCGCGACCGCGTGCACGACCGCGGGATCGTTTTCCCCGAACGCCGCGGTGGCAATGAGCGCGCCCATGTCGAGGAAACGGTACGGCTGGCCGGCCGCGTCGCGATCGACGACGGCCAGATACGGTCCGACCGCCTCTGCCGGGTTGAAGGCAACCGGCAGCGAAAAAAACAGGCTGCGGGACGCCGCCTGCAGCGCCGCGTGCGAGGCGGGCAGGTGCCGCTCGACCAGGGCCTCGAGCGTTCGCTCGCCGTCCAGCAGCTCCTCCGGCACGGAAACGCGAATCTTGCCGGCGCGGTAGCGGGCGTTCAGCTCGGTGACGCGCTCGAGGAATTCTGCGACCGGCGCAACGCCGGTGTCGACCGCTTCCGTCACAGTAGTTCTTCTAGTATATCGACGCGAGCAGCCGGCGGACCTCCTCGTCCGTGACCTGCGAAAAGTCCTCGTACCAGAGGCCGACCGCGCTGAACGGGTCGGGCCTGGACGGGCACACGACGCGATCGGCAACCTGGCGAAGGTCCTCACACGATTCCGGCGCGCCAACCGGCGCCGCGACCACGACAGCGGCGGGCCGCTGCTGGCGCGCGGCCAGAATCGCCGCACGCATGCTCGCGCCGGTCGCCAACCCATCGTCTACGAGAATGACGGTGCGATCCTGAATGGCCACGGGCTGGCGCCCGCCGCGGTACATCGCTTCACGGCGCTCCAGCTCGACGCGCTCGCGCACGGCAACCTGTTCGACAATCGCGCGCGGTATGCCGAGATCCCGGATCAAGTCGTCGCTGACCACCAGCAGGCCGCCCGTTGCGATCGCGCCCATGGCGAGCTCGGGATGTCCGGGCACGCCGAGCTTGCGCACGACCAGGACGTCAAGCGGCGCCGCCAGTCGCGCAGAGACCTCTCGGGCGACCGGCACTCCACCACGGGGCAAGGCCAGCACGGTAGCGTCGCCGCGATTGGCGTATTCGAGGAGGTGACCGGCGAGCTGCTGTCCGGCGTCCGCACGATTGTGAAAACGCCCGATCTCACGCAAGCTGCCCCCCCGGGGCGCCGCAGTCCCTGGCCCCCCTCACGCGGAAAGAGCGGATTCGGCGGCGCGAAGGAACCACCGATCGAGCACGACGTGACGCACGAACCAGGGCACGCGGAGCGCCAGCGTTGCGAGTTTCTCGGCCAGACTGCCGGGAACGATTCTCCTCGAGCGCGAGGGATCGTCCGATTCGGCGTGGAGCCGCGCCAACAGCGCGCGTTCGTACCCCTTCAACCGATCGCGCGTGTAGGAGCCCCCGGCATCGATCACCGTCGTCGCCGCAAGGAGTCCGGATTCAATCGCCGGACGAATGCCCTCGCCGCTCTGCGGATAGGCGAGCCCGGCCGCGTCGCCAATGAGCAACACGCCATCCCCCGACACGCGCCGGCGGCGCGGGGTCGAAACGAGATACGCGTGGCCGCGCCACCGCCACGACGCGACGGCGGGAATCGTCTGACGTGCCTTCAAATACGCGCTGAATCGGTCGGTCGCTTTCTGACAGGTGCGGACATCGAGGCTCCCGAAGCCGACGTTCAGGTAGCGCTGCTTCCGAAAGCACCAGCCGTAGCCGGTCAGGTCAGGGCTAAAGTACAGTTCAGGCGTGTCCGGCGCCGTGGCAAACCCACCGGCGCCCGGTCCCGAGATGGGGAATTCGGCTTCCTGTGCCACGACGATCGGCGCGCTCTCTTCTGGATTCTCATCTTCCCGTCGGAGACCCTTGCCTGGCTTCCGGGGATGCGGATTGAGCAGGCAGGCGACGGGACACCAATGCCCGCCCGCGCCGACCAACATGGGAGCGGTGAAGCGCGCTTTCGAAGGTCGAGCGGTGGGTCCCCTCGGCGTGGCGATCCACAGACCGTCCTGACGCTCGAGAGACTGAATCGGAGCGCCGAGTTCCAGACGCGCCTGGGAGCGTTGCAGCAAATAATGATCGAACTCGCACCGCCGAATGCCGTAGCTCACCGGACGGTCGTATCCGATGACGACATCGACGTCGCTTCCGATCACGCCAGCGCGGAAGCCGGTGATCGGCTGCAGCGTGCGGCCTTGTGCGTACGCTTCCAGGTCCAAGGCCAGGCCCTCGACGACCTGCGGCGTAATCCAGCCGGCGCAGACCTTGTCGCGCGGAAACGGCGCGCCGTCCACGACGAGCACGTCGAGGCCGGCACGACGAAGCTTCCAGGCACAGGCCGAACCCGCCGGCCCGCCGCCGACGATAAGGACGTCCGACCGAAGGTCTGTCACATTCCTCTCTTCAACGCCGCGCGAGGCCGGGCTAGGACGCGCGGGTCCAAGGAATCTCGTTTGTTGCGCGGCGCGCGAACACGACCTGAAAGAGCTGCATCCAGGCGGTCGTGAAGGCAGCCTGTGACCCCGCGAGATACAAACGCCATGCGCGCACGAACGTGTCATCGAATAGATCGGCAACTCGGGCGGACGCGTCGTTGAAGCGCCTGAGCCAGTGCTCGAGCGTCTTTGCGTAGTGCAGGCGAAGATTCTCGACGTCCAGGACCGACAGCGCCTGCGGCTCGATGATGTGCGCGAAGACCTCTCGAAGCGTCGGCGGATACGCACCGGGAAAGATCCGCTTGCGGATCCAGGGATTGAGAGGCGCAGGACGGTCGCGGCCGATGAAGTGCAATAGCCCGCGCCCGTTCGGACCCAGCGTGCGGCCGATCACGCGGCCGAGTGTCGGGTAGTCAGGCAGGCCCACGTGCTCGAGCATGCCGACCGACACGAACGCATCGTACTCGCCACGCGCGTTGCGGTAGTCGTCCTCCACGAACTCCACGCGGTCGGCCAGCCCGCGTTCGGCGGCTCGGGCGCGCGCGAACGCAATCTGTTCGGCGGAGACATTGAAGGCCCGCACCGAGACGCCGTAGTGCTCGGCCATGAACAGCGCCAAGGCACCCCAGCCGCAGCCGACCTCGATGACACGCTCGCCTGGCGTCAGGCGAAGCTTGCGGCACACGTGCGCCATCTTCGCGACCTGCGCGTCATCGAGCGTGTCGTCGGGTGTCGGAAAGTACGCGCATGTGTACACCATCTCGCGATCCAGCCACAGGCGGTAAAAGTTGTTGCCGAGGTCGTAGTGGTGATGGACGTTGTCCTTCGCAGCTTTCAGGTCATTCGGGCGCGACATCGCCCTTCGGGGAATCCACCGCAGGGCCCACGACGGGACCCTTCCGATCGCCGATGCCTCCCACCACGCGCGCGCACGAGTCGGAGCGAGCGCGCGATACACCGCCTCGAGGAGTCCGACGAGGTCGCCGCTGATCTCGACCGCGCCGGACATGTAGGTCTCGCCGAAGTTCAGGTCGGGGTTCCAGACCCAGCTGAAGAGCGCCTGGCGGTGCTTGAAGCGGATGGTGGCCACGGGAGGGCCGGCGGGCGGCGGGAGCACGAAGTCGTCCCACAACGCGAACTGAATGGGGGCTGATCTGACCGTTCGTTGAACGCGCCCGAGCGCCCAACGGTCGAGCGCCGTTGACCGAACGGAAGCGACCCGCTCCGAGATGTCACGAGCCGTCAAAGGATGGTCGTGCATAATTGTGCTCACCGGGTTTGGCGAGACGCGCACGGAAGACGATCCGTCTCGATACAGGATACGACGCGATACGCGGCGGGCACGACCCGCCTGACCCACTCGCCCCGCTCCGGCCCGGTCGATCGCCGATATTCTATTTGGCCTTCGTGAACAGGCGATCGATCCTCTCGCCTTTGTCGTCGGGGTATGACAGCGCGACGAGACCCTCGGCCAATCCGGCCGAATCGACCTCCTTCCCGCCGTCGGCCGGCTGGTGTCCGGCAAGGCGGAGCGACTCTTTCTTCCCATCGTCGAACCTGACTGTCACGTTCTTGCGGACGCGGTCGATGTCGGTGACCATGCCCTCGGTCACCATTAAGCCGTTGTCAGCCTCTCGGGAGGCACCGTGGGACGCACTCTTGCCACGCGCCTCGCGCACGACGACCGTTGTGCCCTCCCGAAGCCCGCCAAGGGGGTCGACGGCCGGCGGCTTCCCGCCGAAGAGGTTCTTTGCAAATTGCATGGCGTGGTCCACGCCGTCGAGGACGCCGACGATGACCACGTGGCCCGCCGCGTAGACCTTCTTGGTCGTGTCATCGGGAGCGATGGTGCCTTGAACGGGCGGCGCGGTCTGGGCCGCAACCGGCGTGGCGGTTGCCAGGGAGCCGGAGGCAAGGATTGCGCCGCAGGCTATGAATCGCCGGGCTAATGCTCTGCCGCGTCTCATCCTTCAACAATAACCGATCGCGGCGGTTCCGGCGGCGGCGCTCGTTTGAGAGGGTGACGTGCGCCGGCGTGACCGGTGCGAAACACCGGCAGGTGAGTTGTCCGCAGTTGTTTACCGCGCCGTCGCAGCATTGTCGTACCCGCTCCCTAGACTGCCTCCTCTGCCAGCCCCGCTGCCCGGCACGCATCAGTGACCCGGTTAGCGATGTCTGAGAGGAGGCGCCCGATGTCAGGCAACCTGAGAAGGATTCGGATTTGCGTGCCGATGGCGATCCTGTTGTGGGGGGGAACCGCGGCGCGCCCATCCGCTGATTCCACCATTCGCCACGTGCTGCTCATCAGTATCGATGGGATGCACGTGTTGGATTACGACAACTGCGTGGCGGCGGGGACGTGCCCCAACCTGGCGCTCCTGGGCCAGACCGGCGTGAGCTACAAGCACACGTCCGCCTCCAAGCCGTCTGATTCGTTCCCGGGGCTGACGGCGTTGGTGACGGGCGGCACGCCGAAGTCGACGGGCGTTTATTACGACGTGGCGTACGATCGCCTCCTGTCGCCTCCCGCCGAGACGACCGGGAATGGCCTGACAGGTGCGCCAGGGCTGTGCCAGAACGGCGTGGTGACTGGTACCCGGACAGAATACGAAGAAGGCGTGGACATCGATCAATCCAAACTCGGGGGCGGGTTCCCGTACGCCAACCCGATCGACGGCGACTTCCGGTCCATTAAGCCTTCGAGGCTGCCGCGCGATCCGATGGCCGGCTGTGCGCCGGTGTACCCGTGGAACTTCATCCGAACTAACACGGTCTACGGCGTGCTCCACGCTCGCAAGCTCCGCACCGCGTGGGCTGACAAGCACGCAGTCTACGCCGCCGTGTCAGGGCCGACCGGCACGACGACGCCCGACAATGTCGACGACTACTACTCGCCCGATGTCAATTCCGACGTCAACCCGCTATCGATCAAAACGGCTATAAACGACGACTGCTCGAAGCCCGATCCGTTTGGGGGCGACTGGACTGGCAGCTTTCAAAACATCAGGTGCTACGACCAGCTGAAGGTCAACGCGGTGTTGCACTGGATCGATGGGAAGACGCACCTGGGCGACCAAGCCGCGCCCGTCCCCAACATCTTCGGGATGAACTTCCAGGCCGTAAGCGTTGGGCAGAAGCTGCTTGAGAATAAGAATGGGGTCATCACCAGGGGCGGCTATACCGACGCGGCCGGCACGCCCACCCCTGCCATGCTGGCGCAGATCGAGTTCGTGGATGCGGCGATTGGACAGATGGTCGCCGAGCTGAAGAAGACCCCGGGGCTCTACGAATCGACGGCCATCATCATCACCGCGAAACACGGGCAATC
>DATKHR010000038.1:0-21219 GCA_035510155.1 Vicinamibacterales bacterium | reverse complement strand
CACGACGAGCCGGTCGCCTTCCCAGTGTCCGCGAGAGTCTCCCAGCCACGCCTTAATCGTGGGCGGGAGATGCGGCCGGCCGTTGACCGGGATGATGCGCGCTTCGTGGATCATCTCGATGTGAATCACGACGTAGCCCGGCGATTGATAGATCTCCATCCCGTTGTTGTACTGGGCGGGAACTCGTACGACCGGACGAGCTGCGCCTGCCTTTCCGCGAATTCCTCGTCGGTCACGACCGCGCGCTCGCCAAACCGTTCGGGGCGTTGGAGCGGAACCCCGGTCATCTCCCCGCTGGGCCAGATGCCCTGCAGATCCGGATCTCCCCAGGGCGTTCTGGGAGGAGTCCAAGCCGTCTGCTTTGGCGGCGCGGCTGCGTCAGCCTGCTGGGCTGCTCGACCCACGGCCGGCGCGAACGTCAGCGCCAGACCGGCCGCCACGAGATGCCGCACCGTCGGGGTTCGAACGATCAAGGCGGAACCTCCGCGTCGGACCGGCATACTACACCGTTGAGCGGTCGGCGCGACAGAGCTCCATGAACGTGTTATGCTTGACACCATGTCAAGCCGACAGCGGCGTCGGAGGAGCCGAGTTGACACTGCGTCAAGTGCGCGCGGCGACCCGGCCACCCGGCGCCGCATCCTGGATGCGACGCTGGCGTTAATCGGCCGGCGCGGCGGTGCCGACGTGAAGATGGCCGATGTGGCGCGCGCAGCCCGGGTGTCGAGGCAGGCGCTCTACCTGCATTTCGCCGATCGCGCCGCGTTGTTCATGGCGGTCGTCCGGCACGCCGACGAGCAGCGCGGATTGACGGACGCGATCCAACGGATTGTCGGCGCGGCGACCGGTGTGTCGGCACTCCAGGAAATAGTGGCCGTTCAGGCCAGGCTGAATCCGGAGATCTGGCCGGTCGCGCGCGCGTTCGAAGCCGTCCGGCGCCGGGACGAAGCCGCCGAACGATCGTGGCAGGAGCGCCTCGAGTATCGCTGGCAGGGCTGCCGGGCCATCGTGGCGCGGCTGGCGCAGGAAGGGAGGCTCCGCGCCGGGCTCGATCACCGAGTGGCGACGGACCTGCTGTGGACGATCACGTCGCTCCGCATGTGGGAAGACCTCGTGCTCGAGCGATCGTGGGCCGCCGACCAGTACCGGGAGCACGTGGGCAGCCTCCTGGTCGATGCACTCACGGGCGATAATGTCGGAGCGACGGTGTAGAGGTCGATATGAACAGGAACAGCGCGCTCGGCTTGGCGGCGTCGCTTGCGACGCTGGCCCTCCTCATGGCTGCCCGATCGTTGGTGAGTGCGCAGCAGCCGGCGCAGGTTCCGCCCGGCTCACAGCCCATCGGCATCTCGGTCGCGGATGACGAGTATTTGCGATGGCCTCTCGCCGCGAGCGATCAAGCGTACGGGACGATCGATGGCAAGCGCCTCCATCGGTATGTCGCCGAGCAGGCGGCGATCTCGCGCCGCTATCGCGATCAAGGGCATCCGAAGTTCTGGGGCCGCATCATCGGCACCTCCTCCGACCAGGAGAGCGCCGAGTGGCTCGCCGCGAAGTTCAAGGCAGCCGGCCTGGCCGACGTTCGCATACAACGGCTCGACCTCGAGCCGCAGTGGATGCCCCAGACCTGGAACGTCTCGGTGGCGAGCGGCGGCCGGACCCTGCAGCTCGATTCGGCGCAGCCGTACTACGGCGTAAACGCGACGCAGCCCGGCGGGCTCGACCTCGAAGCGGTGTATCTCGGTCTCGGCAGCGAGGCCGACTTCGCTGGCAAGGACGTCAACGGCAAAGCCGCCGTCGTGTTCTCGATGGTTGGTCTGAAGCCCGAGCAGGCGCCGAAGCGCGCCGACGGCAAGGGTGCGAAAGCGATTCTGTCGGTCGATATGCTGCCGGGCAACATGCGTTTCCAGGAGTACCCGTCAGGGACCAACGCGCCGGCCTTCACGGTGGGCAGCGACGACGGGTACGCCATGCGGGATCTGATCGCGTCGGCACCGGCAGGCCAGCCGGCGCGCGTCAAAGTGTCGCTCGGTGTGATGAGGGTACCGAACCTGAAGACGGCGCTCGTGTGGGGGACGTTACGCGGCGCGACCGATGAGACGGTCTACATCACCGCGCATCGCGACGGGTGGTTCGACGCTTCGGGCGACAATGCCGGCGGCGTCGCCACGATGATCGGGCTGGCCGAGTACTTCGCGAAAATCCCTCAAGCGCGGCGCAAGCGCACCATGGTGTTCGTCGGGTTGGACGGGCACCACAACAGCGGTCAGGGTGCGGCTGTCGGGGGCCGCTGGATCGCCGACCACAAGGACACACTGTTCGCAAAGACCGCGCTCGTCATCAACTGCGAGCATCCGTCGATCGTTGCGAGCTATGTGCGTCCGCGGTACGAGGAGAGCCGCGGCCTCGTACGGGCGAACACGTTCATGGCGCAACAGTGGTACGCGGGTGGCCCGACACATCCCGAGCTCCAGGCAATCGCCACGAAGGCGTTCCGGGAGTTCGGCGCGCCGATGTATCGCGAGCCGAACGTCAAACCGCCGCTGGGCGATCTCGGACGCATGTATCAGTTCGCGCCCGGCGTCGCCACGAGCGAGTTCTATCACTACTTCCACACCGATCAGGAGACGCCCGAGACGGTGCCCTGGACGGGCCTCGAAGCGATGACGCGCGCGTACGCGAAGATCGTCGACGGAGTGAACGAGCTGCCGCTCAGTGTCGTGCGAGGGGAGAAGAGCGGCACGAAGTGAGCCCGCCTGGCGAGGAGGTGGTCGGTCAGTGGAGGTGAAGATTTCACGAGCCCGTCCGCCCGGCGCCCGCGAAGGCATCGACCGCATCCTGCACTGACTCGAACATGCGTTCGCGACCGACGCGGGCAGAAACGTCGAGCCGGTCCAGTGCCGGTGCAACGTCCTCCACAGCAGAGAGCGCGACCGTGATGCCCTTCTCCTGCAGTTGCTTGATCGTCATGGCGAGGGTCAGCCCGCCCGTGTAGTCGATGTCGCTCATGCTCGCCAGATCCAGCACGAGCCACCTCACCGGGTGAGGGGCGCTCGTCACCACATCACGAACTCGCGCGGCAAAGTAGTCGGCATTCGCAAAGAACAGCGGCGCCTCGAAGCGGTAGACGATGAGGCCCGGTTCGGTTTCGATTCCCGGGAAGGCTTTCTCGACTTTCCACCTGCCGCCCCGCGCGGTCAATACGATGTCCTTGGGGTGGTATTCCTGCCTCACGTGATCGAGAACCGACAGGGCGATGGCGATGAACATGCCACGTTCGACGCCGAACCAGACGACGGCTGAAAGCGTCGCGACCGCGACAAGGAATGTCGCCGTTCGAAACCGGTAGATTTGCCGGAGGGATCGAAAATCGATGAGCTTGGCCCCGACCAGAAAAACAAGCGCAGCGAGCGCTGCGATCGGGAGTCGTTCGATGAGGGGCGTCGCAAACAGCAGCACGGCGAGGACGACAAGTGCCGTTGTCAGCTGCGCGATCTGCGTGCGCGAGCCCGCGGCATCGACGATGGCGGTCTTGGTCGGACTGCCGTTCACAACGAATGTGCTCGAGACGCCCGCCAGCACGTTCGCGGCGCCGAGTGCGAGCAGATCCCGGTTCTCATCGAGCCGTTCGCCGTATTTCTGGGCGTAACTGCGCGCCGTCGCCGCGCTCTGCGCAACGATCACAAGGAACATCGATGCGCACGTCGGCAGAATGGCGATCGCCTCGTGAAGCGTCACGGCCGGCAGGCGCACGGCGGGTAACCCCGCTTGTACTCGCCCGACTACGGCAATCCCGTCGCGATCCAGCCGGAAGACCCACGTTGAAGCGATCGCCGTCACAACGGCGACCAGCGAGCCGGGGACGTGCTTCGCAAACTTCTCGAGAACCACGATCAGGCCAACCACAGAAAGCGACATGATCACCGTTGGCCACCGGGTCCGTCCGATCTCAGCCGCGACCGTCGTGACGTCGGCCCGAAGCCCGGCTCCGGCAGCGGGGATCCCGAGCATCTCCGGCAGCTGCGCGATGAGGAGTGACACGCCGACACCGCTCAGAAAGCCGACCAGCACGGTGCGAGAAAGAAAATCGGCGAGGAACCCGAGCCTGAGAATGGTCGACAACGCGAGACATACCGCCGTCACGAGCGCCGCCCCGCTGGTCAGCGCCGACCAGTGATCCGTAAAGGGCGATGCAAGCCCTGTCAGTCCCGCGAACAGGATGGCCGCCGTCGCCGAATCGGCGCCGACCACCAGATGTCGTGACGAGGCGATCAACGCGTAACCGGCAAGCGGGAGCAGCATCGTGTACAGACCGGTGACGACGGGAGTGCCAACGATCTTCGTGTAGCCCATGCACTCGGGGATCGCCACGGCCGCAAGCGTGACTCCGGCCAGTACGTCGGATGCGAGCCACCGGCGCTCGACCACGATCGCCTGTTGAAACGGGACGCAATGTTTCACATTTTTCACGCCAGCCTGAATCGCTCGCCCCATAGTATGCTGGCAGGACGCATGAGAGAGCCTGTGACAACGCACCTACCGGTGAGCAGTGCGGACTGGACCCTGCAGACCGATTTGCGGTGCACCCATGACCTGGAGGGCCGGTTGCTCTCGGTAAGTGCCGCCGCAGCACGCGCCCTCGGCTACAACGTGGAAGACCTCCTGAAGATCCCGATCCGCGATCTGGTGGCCGCGGAGTACCGCAGCCAGTTTCAAGCCTATCTCGAGGATATTCGAAGAGATGGCCGGGCGAACGGCCTGTTGAACCTGCAAACGCGCGCCGGAGAAGACAGAGTGTGGGAGTACTGGAATTCGCTTCATGAAGGAGCGGGCGGTGCCATCGTCATGGGAGCGGCGCGCGACCTGACGGAGCGCGTGCAGAGCCGGCGGGCGCTGCGCGCCTCAGAGAATCGATTTGCCACGGCCTTCTATTCCAGCCCCATTGCGATGGCGATCACGACCTTGGCCGAGGGGCGGTACGTCGACGTGAACGAGGCGTTCGAGCGGCAAATGGGCTACGCTCGCGCCGAAGTCTGCGGGCGCACGTCGCTGGAGCTCAATGTCTGGCCCTCGCCCGACGACCGCAGGGCCATGGTCGCCACGCTGCTGCGCCAGAAGACCCTGCGAAGCCAAAACGCGCAATTCCGCACCAAGTCGGGCAGCCTGATTACGACGCTGTATTCGGCCGGCCTCATCACGTTCGACGGACGGCCGTCGATCCTGGCCGCCATCGCGGACATCACGGCTCAAAAGCTGGCGGAGGACACGCTTCGAGAGAGCGAATCGAAGTTCCGCTTGCTGGCGGAGACGACGCTGTTCGGCATCTTCATTTATCGAGAAGACGGCGCGTTCTGTTATTTCAATTCGCAGGTGGAAGCCTTCACCGGATATTCGGCCGAAGAGCTCCACTCGATGACGGTCTGGGAGCTGGTCCACCCGGAGTTCAGGGATTTCGTCCGCGCGCGGGCACAGGAGCGTTACCGCGGGGACGACGTTCCACCCCGATATGAAATCAAGATCGTCACCAAAGGCGGTGACGTGCGCTGGATAGACTTCACCGCCGTGGTCATCGAATTTCAGCGCAAGCCGGCCATTCTCGGAACCGCCATGGACGTCACCGACAACCGGCGCAACGAGCAGCAGGCGAAGGAGCACACGGCGTTGCTGCAGACGCTCGTCGCGAACAGTCCGTTCGGCATCATGGTGGGCGGCAAGGATCACCGCATTCGATTCTGCAACCCGGCCTTTCAGCGGATCTTCCTCTATGGCGCGGACGAGGTCGTGGGGAAGGACCCAGACGAACTGGTTGGCCTCTCCGATGACGCGGAAGGACCGGACTTCAGCCGCCGCGTATTGAGCGGTCAGATCGTTCACGCGAATACGATCAGACGCCGGAAGGATGGGAGCAAGGTCCATGTCGAGCTCCACGCGATCCCGCTGATCTCGGAGAACGAATTTGCCGGGTGCTTCGGGATATACCAGGACATCACCGAGCGCGTGGAGTCCGAGGCGAAACTGCAGGCGCTTCGGGATCGTCTGACACGATTTCAAGATGAGGAGCGGGCGCACATCGCGCGCGAGCTGCACGATGACATCGGGCAGCGGCTCGCCCTGTTGGCGCTCCAGTTGGCGGAATTGCAGGAGGCGGCTCCTGATGCGGCGCCGTCGCTCGGCGAGCAGCTGGACCGCGCGGCGCGGCTCACCGGGGAGATCTGCAGGGATACCAATCGCCTTTCCCATCGCCTGCATCCCTCCCAACTGGCCTACCTCGGTTTGGCCAGGGCGCTCTCGGGTTTCTGCCAGGAATTCTCCCGCCAGACGCGAACACAGATTGATTTCGACCACCACGAGGTGCCCGAGCTGTCGTCCGAGATCCGGACGTGCCTTTATCGCGTCGCGCAGGAGGCCATCCGCAACGCTGAAAAGCATAGCGGCAGTCCCCGTATTCGCGTGCTGCTGGCCGGCAGGCCCGGTTCTATCTGGCTGTGCGTGTCGGATGGTGGCCGGGGCTTCGACCCGACGGCGGCGCAAAGAAGTACCGGGTTGGGGCTGGTGAGCATGGCGGAGCGGGTGCGCAGCGTGGGAGGAGAGCTGTCAGTCCGGTCTGAAGTCGATCACGGAACGCGAATCGAAGCGTCGATTCCTTTGTCGCCCCGCGCGAGCCCGGCCTCAGATCTTGACCGGGCTCTTCAGTGAGAATCGAAACAGCGTTTCAGCTGGTATTTCGACTTCCTTCTTGCCCGTGGCGGCAGCGACGCCGGTTCCGGCCCCGGCGCCAACAGCCGCGCCGATGCCCGCGCCCTTGCCGCCTCCGGTCAGGCCTCCAATCAGCGCGCCGACGCCGGCCCCCCCTCCGATAAGCTCGATATTTCGCTTTTTGTGAGCCTCGCTCGTCTTGTTCGTGAGCGAGGTTCTGATTGGATAATGGCGCCCGTTCGTATCGAATCCATCGAGCGTAATCCCGAGGACTGCACGGCCCTTCAAACGCCCGGACGCCTCGGACGTCGTAACGTGGCCGCTGAACCTGGTGCCCCGCGTGAGGACCTCCTCGCCATCGACCAGGACCGGCTGGTCGAGCGTTGCCTCAAACGTGTCGCCCGCCCGGTTGCGAACGGTGGACAGCGCACGATCGAGACGAACCGCGACGATGGCACCCGACGGCACCTCGACTTCCCGCCCGACTGGCTTCGCGGAGCGCGCGTCCGTCGCGTTTGCGGCCTCAGTCGCCGCGTCGTTCCGACTCGAGGGACTTCCGCACGCCGCGACCGCGACGGCCATGTACACGATCGAGCTCGATAACGCTGCTCTCATGACTCACCCTCGCATGGACCAACGCACTACCGATCACGGTCGTGCCGACCGTAATCGCGATCTCTGTCCCGATCCCAGTGGTGGTCGTGCTCGAACCGCCCGCGGTCTCCATCCCAATAGCCGGGATAAAATCGCTCGCCGTCGTGTCGAGGTCCGACCCAGCGCGCGTCCTGGTAGGGCGGTCGGGTCCAGTACCCGTTGTGCCATTTGTAGTGGTTGCCGACAGGGTACCAATACCCCTCGACCCACACGAACTCCGGTCCGGGAGGTGGGGGTGGGGCGTAAACCACGCGAGGCTCGGGCGGCGGGCCGATTCTGATCCCAATCGACACCTGCGCGTTGACGCTCGATCCAATTCCGAGCAGGATCAGGATCAGTAACGCGGTCGTCTTCGCAAAGCTCCGCATCGTGCAGCCTCCTTCTGCGACACTGGCTGTAGAGCTCTGCCTGCAACCGTCGCGCCATGCCGATTTGCGCTGACGGGCGCCCTGACTTTCCCCAACATCAGACAGATTCGTAACGCGCTCCGCACAACGGTGGAAGGGGAATGCTCATTCTGGCATCCAAGCGCGGCATCCCGGGCGAGCAACCGCACGAAGGTTGAACGGACGCCGGTGTTCACCTATCATCTGCCCAGTCAACATCGCTTAGAAGGAGCCGCTATGCGCCGTTCTCTCCCGGCCCTCGCCCTTGTCCTCATCTGCACCAGCAGCGCGGTTGCTCAAGACGACGACACCCTTGGTTCGTCGACGATGCGACCGGTGATTCGCGGCCGTCAGGCGGCCGTGTCGTCGATGAAAGCTGAAGCGACTGAAGTCGCGCGCCGGATCCTGCAGGCCGGCGGCAACGCGTTCGACGCGGCGGTGGCGGGACAGGCGGCGCTTGCGGTGACCGACTTTCCCTCGAACGGTGTGGGCAGCGACGCAGTGATCCTCCTGTACGACGCGAACGCCAGGCGCGTCATCTCCATCAATGCCGAGCCGCGAGCTCCGCGGTTGGCGACGATCGAGTGGTACCAGAAGAACAACGGCGGCAGGCTGCCGTCGAGCGATGGCCTTCTCTCGGGCGGCATCCCCGGTGTCGTCGACGCCTGGTACCTGCTGCTCGACAACTGGGGAACGATGACGTTCGAGCAGCTGCTCCAGCCGGCCATCCAGCTCGCCGAAGAGGGGTTCCCGCTGAGCGAGCGCCTGGCCCGAGCGCTCACGACGACGAAAAAGATCCGGCAGTATCCGTCCACGATGCGCGTGTACCTGCCGTCGGGCGAGGCCAAGGCCGGCGATATCTTCAGGAATCCTGACCTGGCGCGGACGTTGAGAAAGCTCGTCGAAGCCGAGAAGGCCGCCAGCGCGAAGGGTCGACACGAAGCGTTGAAAGCGGCGCGCGACCGTTTCTACAAAGGGGACATCGCGCGGGAGATGGCGAGGTTCTCCGAGGAGCACGGTGGCCTCTTCCGCTACGAAGACTTCGCAGAATACGCGGCGAAGATCGAGACGCCGGTTTCGAGTGACTACCGTGGGTACCAGGTCTTCAAGAATCCATCCGCGAGCCAGGGGCCGACCGAGCTCATCGCGCTGAACCTGCTAGAAGGATACGACGTGAAGAGCATGGGGCTGAACAGCGCCGATTACATTCACACGAGCATCGAAGCAACCAAGCTCGCGATGGCCGACCGCGAGAAGTTCCTGGGGGACACGGACTTCATCAAGATTCCGTACGATGCGCTCCTGTCCAAGGACTATGCGCGCGATCGCCGCAAGCTCATCGATCCGCAGAGGGCGTCTCTGGAGCTCAGGGCGGGTTCGCCGCTCGCGAGGCCGAGCGATCAACCGGATCCGCCGCTCCGCGTCAATCTGGAGGGCGAAAGCGATCACGAAGGCGACACCAGCTATCTGGCGGTCGTCGACAAGTTTCGCAACATGGTGAGCTTCGAGCCGAGCTTGCACAGCGGTTTCGGCACCGGCGTCGTCATGGGCGAGACCGGCATCCTCTTCAACTGCCGCGGCGACTATTACTCGCTGGTTGCGGGCGAAGCTAATGCGCTCGAGCCCGGAAAGCGACCGCGCAGCACCTTGCAAAGCACCCTCGTGCTGAAGGATGGTCGGCCCTTCATGATTACGGGAAGCCCGGGAGGCGACGACCAGGTGATGAGGACGATTCAAACGCTGATGAACGTGGTCGACTTCGGGATGAACATCCAGCAGGCGATCGAGGCGCCGCGCTGGTCGACGCGCAGCTTCCCGGCTTCCCCGTTCCCTCACACGATGTACCCGGGCGAGATGTCGGTTGAAGCACGGGTCCCCGAAGCGATCCGACAAGCGTTGATCTCCCGCGGTCACAAATTGCGCGTCTCGGGGCCTTGGACGCAAGGCTCGAATGCTGGCATCGTCGTCGATCAGGCGAGTGGCGTGCTGAGCGCAGGTGCGGACCCCCGCGTGGAAGCCTACGCGTGGGCATGGTGACACCGCGCGCGGCGTAGTCTTCTTCCTCATCGTCGGCCTCCTGGTCGCGGATCCTTCGACCGCCGGCGCGCAGCCACCGCCGGCCGCGGTCGTTGTCGATCGGGACTTGACGGTCGCGGCGGGAACGACCGACGTGCTCGCGCTTCAGCGCGCGCTCGCAAGTCTCGAAGACGAGCTCCTGCCAACGCACTTTTCGGAAGCGACGCGGTTGACCCATGCCCTTGGCATCGGGTACCGGCTCGGGAAATGGCTCGCGCTCGACCTGCCGCAGGACTGGTTCCTGATGGTGGTCGCCCACGAAGTGTTCGGTCACGGCGCCCGTCTCCGAGAGATCGGCGCATCCGACGTGACCTACAGCTTCGATGCGCCGCCGCCGTACGGCGGTGGCGGTGGATCCACGATGTTCGACGAAAACGTATTGATCGTGGCGACGCGCGCGGACGTCCTTGGGATCGATGCCGCCGGCATCGAAGCACAGAATGTGCTTGCGGACACCATCGGCCGGCAAGCGGTCGCCGGCGGCGCGTTGTCGTATCGCGACGCGTGGCTCTATTTCCAGTCGCGAGTCGCGGGTCTTCAGTACATTCAGAGCGTCACGCCGCAGTCGCCGCCGGGGCATGACGTCAGGGACTTTCTTCTCGACTTCAACGCGGGCTGCCAGCCGCCTGTTTGCGTGCCGCTGACGGCGACGTCCTTGAAGCGCCGCGCGCTGCTGATGCTGGGCGATCCCGTCCTTGCCTACTCGGCTTATGGGTTTGCCGTGTCGTACCTGGTGCAGGGCCGGGCGGTCGCCGCGGTGCCGATGATTCCGCTGCCGCACGACGTGCGCTACCTGCCGGCAGTCGCGTTCGCGATGACGCCGTACGGCACGGAGTGGACGACCGAACACAACCTGCGCGTGGGCGAACGCCTGACACGGATTTCTCTGAGGTTCGGCGACGCGGGGGTGTCGCGTCCGTGGGGAGCAGGCGTGGTCGCCACGCGCGTGGCGCGCGTCGGACCCGTCGTCGCCGACGTCTCAGCCGATTTCTGGCGGCAGCCTCCGCTCGATGCACCGCCTTCGTCCCCCGCGCTCACTGCCGGCGGCCTGGCGGCGATCACGGCGCGCGCAGCCCTCGGCGGTCAAGGGTCGTCCGGCCGCCTGGGAATCACGACGCAAGTGGGCTACAAATCCGCCGGCTTCGTGCCTGGTGAGCGGCTGCGATCGGGGGCGCTTGTGCGGGCTGGCCTGACGGTCGCGCTCGACCGATCGTCGCAGACTGGTTCCTGACGGGCCGGTTCCGCGACGAAGACGTCATTGGACGTGCGGTTACCCCCCGAAGACGTCATTGGAATTTCAGCTCTGTACTCGCCGCGCGGCCCGCACGATACCTCTTGGCGCCCCTCGCACAGTCCTCATCGTGCCGCGGTACAGCGAGTTGCCATTCGTTCGCCTGAGTCGGCACAGCCCTTGCCGCATTCGATCCGGATGCAGATCTGTCCAAACTGCGCCAACGAGCTGGACGACGTCGACATCATTTGCGCGTCTTGCGGTCACCTGGCGCCCGCACCCACCCAGCCCCCTGCGTCGCCGCCCGTTGCTGCCGTCCCCGGTTGGGGGCCGGTCGTCGTTCCCGGCGTCGCGGCCGCGAAACCGAAGAAAGGGAACCGCAACATCGTTCTGGCTTCGGCCGCAATCGGGGCGGCTGCGGTGGTTCTCCTCGCCATGGTGTTCATCGTGCGCTCGGTCAGCAGCAGCGCTCAGGCGAGAGGGTCCGCTCAATCGACCTCGACCACGGACGCGACATCCGCCAGTGTCGTCGCGCCGGGCCGCATCACGCAACCCGATTCGACGAGCGCGCCCAAGTGGACCCGCACGCGTCAGTCGCTGTGGGCGACCGACGGCTCCCGGACGATCGGCTTCGAGGTGGAGGCGGAGCGGGATGTTCCCGTCTACATGGATCGCGTGCGGCCGGTCCTCGCCGTTCGGTGCATCTCACGGCAGACCGAGGTGTTTGTCGTGCTCCGTTCGGCGCCGAGCATCGAGCGCGGCACCGATACGCACACCGTGCGCATCGGGCTCGACAACGGGTCGCCTGTCGAGGAGCGATGGCTCGACTCGAGCGACATGCATGCGTTGTTCTCGCCAGATGGTAAAGCGTTCGTCGCTCGCATGGCGGCCGCGCGCCACCTGCGCTTCGGGTTCACCCCGTTCAACGCGCCGCCTGCGGTGGTCGAATTCGACGTTCACGGTTTCGACGGGCCGCTCGCTGCGATGGCGAAGGTCTGCGCTCCCGGGCCGAAGCGTGGATCCTCACGGCTCGACTAGCCGTCCAATTGTCAAAAGTCGAATTGCGCGCCGAACTTCACCAGCCGCGCGTCGAAGGTCGACGTCGGTCTCTGCCACGTTGCCCCATTCGATCCATAGTTGTTGTTGGTCCAGAGTGCGTAGCTGCCGTTCATCACGTTATAGACGTCGACATTGAGCTGGAATTTGCGGCTGCCCGAGCGGAAGATCTTGCTGAGCCGCACGTCGAGCTGGTTAATCCGATAGTCGAAGTATTGCGATAGCGGCTGCAGGAGATCGACCTGCAGCGCCTTGACGTTGCCCGACAGCGGCCGATTGAGTCCCGTGATCTGCGCGTTGCCGTACGTGTAGATGGCCCCGTAGTTGGGCCCGGGAATGCTCTGATACACGGCGGCGGCCTGCAGGTCCCACGGCAGCGGGACGGACCCGTTGATCTTCACCAGATTCTGATAGGGGTTCCCCGTTTCGCAGCCGACGGCCACACCGCTCTGGATCTGATACTTCAGGTCTTCCGGCGAATTGACGAGGACGCACTGGTTGGACTTCGAGGTGGTGACGCCGGGCCACGTCGTGAGCAGGCTGATCGAGTTGCCGATGTTCCAGCCGCCCGAGATGTTGATGCCGCGCGGCAGCCGCGCGATGACGTTGACGTCCGCGCCGTTGTAGTACTCGCTGGCGTTGCCGAAGTTCGACGCGAGCGTCACGACGTTGTTGACGAGTCCGAACTTGTTCGGATTGATGTCGTACAACCCGCAGATCGGCTGCCCGCTGACGCTCGCTGGCAGACGCGAATCGACCGGCGCGGTGATGCAGTAGGGGCTGAAGTCGGTCGGGTTGACCGCCGTGTTGCGCGTGACCGTGAAGTTGCCGTACTCGGTGCGATAGAACCCGGCCGTCAGCGCCACGCCGTTCGCCAGCTGGCGTTCCACGGCGATCGAGCCGGACCAGTTGTACGGACGCTTGCCCCACCCCTGAATCCAGCTGGGATCCGGTGCCGTCGTGATGATCTCTTGGCCGAAATTCTTGTTCGCCATCGTGCCGCACGTGTCGCCGCCGAACCCGTTGGCGTTGGGATTGCGGAGATCGCAATTCGGGACCATTTCGGGGAACCACGCCCGCGTCGTTGTCCACGATCGGCTGGTGCTCGTGACGATCGCGCTTTGCGGATTGAAGGTCTTGCTCATCACCCACGACACCAGGCCGACATAGCGACCCAGCTGTCCCTTCACGGCCGTTTTGCCGTCGCCGAACACGTCCCAGACGACGCCGACGCGGGGATCGATGTCGTGCCAGCAAGGGATGCAATCCATCCCGGGCAGAACGTGCGCATCAACGAGCGGCCCGGCGAACGTCGTGACCGGATCGGCCTTCGTGCGGTGGTACTCGTAGCGCAGGCCCAGATTGAGCGTCACCCTGTGAAACGTCCATTGATCCTGCAGGAAGATGCCGAGATCCGGCCGGATCTTGACTTCGCTGTTGGAGTTGGTTGGCGACGCATATTCCGTCAGCGAGATGGGTGTGCCGTTGCTGAACGTGACCGTGAACGGCGTCGGACCGCGATCGACGTAGGACTGATACGGCAGGCTCTCGTCTACGGCGAAGCCCGCCTTGAGGCGGTGCGAGCTCGTGGCATAGGTCATCGAGAAGCGCTGCTTGAACGGGCGCTGCCCGGTGCGACTCACGACCGGACCGTTGCCGTTGAACGGGAACGACAGCGTGGGATCCCGGTAGAGCCGGTTGGTCGGTATGCCGGCACACGGGTTCGCGGAGGTGTCCTGCCACGAGTTGAAGAGGAGCACCCCGGCCTCGAAGAGCAGGTGGCCGCTCGAGGTGTTATTCCACGTGCCCATGAACAGCTGCGGGCGGTTGCAGTATGGATTGCCCGATTCCATCGACGCGACGCCCCCGTTCAGGTAGGCGAAGTTGTTCGGCTGGTTGTTCCACTGAAACTCGTAGAACGCGTTCACCTTGTTCTTCTGATTGATCTGCCACGTCAGGCGAACGTCGTCCGAGCGGAGATCTTCGGCCGCATCGCCGGGTTCGAAGGCGCGACCGTTGGTGCCATCGGCCGGCGTGAAGACCGGGTCGTTGAGCGTCACGTCGTGAAACAGATTCGCGATGCGCTCCTGGCGCCCCCACCGACGGTGCGCGGTCATGAACCACAGCTTGTCGGCCAC
The DNA here is from genome assembly GCA_035510155.1 of Vicinamibacterales bacterium. GTDB lineage: Bacteria > Acidobacteriota > Vicinamibacteria > Vicinamibacterales > CAVVIG01 > DATKHR01. Next base: position 6,982 of record DATKHR010000038.1, on the reverse strand, counting down.
GATCGGCCCCGCCAGCACGGCGTTGACATCGTAGACCAATCGAGTGCCACTGTTCGTGATCGCCCCCGCGGCCCTGAGCGCATCGTTCATGTTGTCCGCCTGCAGGTTGTGGTTCGTGCCGCTGGCGAACAACGTCCCGCTGAAGCGATTGCCGCCTTCGCGCGGAATCACGTTCAGCACCACCCCGTTGCTCGTGTACTCGGCCGATGTGCTGCCGGTCGGCGTGTCGACCACGATCTCCTGCGCGGTCAGCGCGTTCACAAAGAAGGTGCGGCCGCTCCCTTCGCCCTCGAACCAGTTGAAAGACATCCCGTCGAGCAGCATCTTCGTGTCGCCCTGCTTCGACCCGTGGAGCGACGCGCGCGAGCTCGTCTCCCCCTTGCTGCCGCCGACGTCCTGCGCGTTGGTCGGCGACTGCAACGCCGGCGTCAGCGCGTAGAAACTGAGCAGCGTCTTTGCGCTGGGGACAGCGTCGAGCAAGGCTTTGGGCAACACCGTCTGGCGGGTCACCGTCTGCGTGTCGACCAGGGGGGACGCGCCCGACACGGTCACGCTCTCTTCGATGGTGCCGATGCGCAGGTTGGCGTTCACGGTGGCATTGAAGCTGGGCGGGAGCTCGAGGCCTTCGCGCCTGAGCGTCGCGAAGCCGCCAAGAGTGAATGTCACGGTGTATGTGCCGGGAATGAGCTCCACGATACGGTACTCGCCCCGCTCGTCTGTGACGGCCGCACGGACTTTCTCGATGAGGACCGGGCTGCTGGCTTCAACGGTGACGCCGGGGAGCACGGCCCCGGACGTGTCGGTGACGACCCCGCTGATGCTCGCGGCGCTTGTGCCTTGCGCGAATGCCGACGCCGTGACCGGGACAAGGAACATCGGGACGAGAAGACCGAGGCAGAGGCGTCGACACATGGATGGCTCCTTTCCCATGTACACGCATTATCCGACTGGTCCGACGCGTCAGGAGGGACGAATGGCGCACGATACGCCCCGGGTTTGGCGTTGTCAAACGATCGCCGTCCTCGCGAGTTTCGGAACTAAGAACGAGGAACGTCTTTAGGGCCGCGCAGGACCATTCACCGTGACGGTGAACTCTTTCTCGTCAGTCAACTCACCGTCGTTCGCCCGCGCTCTGAGCACGTACGTACCCGGCTTGGTGAACGTCGCCGTGGAGGTCGCTCGGCCGTTTTTCACGGGAATGGTGGCGAGATCGAAGGTGACCGGCGCGGGCCCGCGCCACACGAGCCAGTTGACCACCAGCCCCTGGGGGCCTTGAGCTCCGCCCTGACGGCCTCGCCCGGCAACCGACGGGACATTGACCGGTATCTCCGGCTGGTCGGCGAGCGGTTTGAGGGTCGGTGGAGTCTCTTGCCCCACGGCCCGCGGAGGCGGCCCTTTTCTTGGGGTCGGGAGCCCGTCATCCTGCACGTCGGCGCCCAGGGCGAGCGTGTCCGGCAGGGTGACCGTCGACGGGACGTTGAGGGTGAGCGAGGGCGGCTTGTTCTTGAGCGACTCGGCGTTCCGAGTTTTTCCTGCGTAGATCGGATCGATCTGCCATTCCGGTTGGAGCCAGGCCACCGCCTTCTCCGTGACCCCGCGGACCGTGACGCTCCAGACGAGCTCCTTGTCGCCCCAATCCTTCGGGATCTTGACGCTGAATTCCTTGCGATGAATTCGCGTGCCGAAGACAGTCGGTTGACCGCGATCGTTCGCGCCCGGTTCGAATTTGTTATCCGGACCCACCGGCAGGACCAGGCTCTCCGCGTAATTCCGGTTGAGGTATCCGAAGTACATGGACACGCTGCCATCAGGGTCGTACGCCCACCCTTCAAAAATCGGCTGCAGGCTCTGCCCGGAATTGAACCTGAAACCGAACGGGTCGGGATTTCCCTGCGCACCGGCGCGATGCGGGGTCGCCAGCACGAGCGAGAGAGCCGCTGCCGCGAGTCCGCATCGCCACCAATACGAGATCAGAACGTTCATGGCGGCCTATGGCTGCTGCCGATCGGTCGTGGTCCTTGGCTGTGGCGCGGTTTTGCGCGCCGCGAGCTCCGCTTTGTACTCCGCGTCGGTGAGATCGTACCAGCCGATCCAGGAGAAACCCATCTCGTCGATCGTGCGCCCGGTTCCGGCGCCGACCCAATTCTTCGGATCAGGGTTGTACTTGTTGGCCGCCGTGTTGTCGAACCAGCTGATGACGTGCAGCAAGGTGCCTGCCGGCACGATCGGCGCCACTTCGTCCTCGTAGTTGTAAATCGTGTGCCAGTTGTAATTCCAACTCGCGCACGTGACCGTTTCGGTCTTCACCGGCTCGCCCGGATAGATCAATTCGAGACACTGATACTTGCCTCGAATGTGCATGTGCGGCTGCCACGCCGTCAGCTTCGCCGCGGAGTTGAGGCGGGTATAGCCATCACGCCGGACGATCGAGTTGGCCGGGATGTCGAGGTCCGGGGCGGATTCCTGCCCGAGCTGCTTCGACCATTGAACGTGCTTGGGCACGTACCCCTTGGGGTAGAACACAATCCCGAGCTCGATCTTCGCCTGGACTTCTGCACCGATGGAGTGGAAGTGATAGCTGACCCTCGCGTTCTGTCCCGGCTTCAGCAGCATGCCGGAATCGGGCGCGGCAAATGTTGCGTTCTTGCCCGACGCGTACTCGACGAGGAACAGCCCGCTCCCGCCTCCGGCATCGTCACCCATTTCACTCTCGTCGCCCGGTTCGACCGCGTACGAAAGGGCGTGGTGGACCACCTTACGGGAGTCGGCGTCGACGACCCGACTCTGAATGGCCTTGATGTAGCGATCCTCTGTCGTACCGATCGCTGCCGTCAGCGTGCCGTACAAATCCGGACCGACCGCCGGCATCTTGAACGCCGGGTATTTCACGATCACGTCCGGCGTGCCGATCCTCCAGGTGGTCACGTCATCGAAGTCTGGCGCGGTTGGCATGTCGGCTGGGTTCCCCTGCATGGCACCCGTGTCGACCCACTTGATGATGGTCGCGATCTCATCGTCGCCTAACGACGGATCGTTCTTGTACTTCTGGATGCCGATCGTCTTGTCGAGGAACCACGGCGGCATCTCGCGCCTGGTGACGCGCTGCTTGATGGATTGCGCCCAGGGCCGCGCGTCGGTGTAGGTGAGGAGCGACATCGGCGCGATTTCGCCGGGGCGATGACATCGGACGCACGATCGGTACAGAATGGGCGCGACGTCCCTCGTGAACGTCATTTGGCCCTCGGTCGCCGGCCACTGCTGAGCGCCCGACACCGTGGCCGCTGCAAGGACCCCGGTGGCGATCGCCGCCAGACTGAGAAAGCCAGACCTGAAAAACGCGTGGTTGCGGACAACAGTCCTCATGGCGGACCTCCCCCATCTGTGGAGTCGCGACCTATGCGAGCTCCACACAAAACCACGGGTCCAGACTGTCTGCCTCTGGAAGCGAATTGTCAAGAGTTTGCGCTACGTGGAGGGGAGCTGGCCGGCGGCGTTCCAACCGGCTACAGGTCGGTCGCTGTCGCGGATGAGGTAGCGACGGGAAAGTGCATGAGGGCACGTTTACCCTCTGGACGGCGTCAAATTCGTTACCTGGCGTTACACTTGCGTCTGCGGTCAGTCGAGGACCTCAGCCGAGTGAACACGTAGACGCGCCGACCCGGGAGGCTGCGGACACGAGCGCCGAGCCGAGGCGGCGACGACACGATACGCGAGGTAAGCGATGGCAGACCGGCGCGGTGTTCCCATTGTCCTGACGGCGCCCCTCACCGAAAGCATCGATCACGCCGGCTTCTTCATCCAGATGTCGTTGGCGTCCATCCCTGAATGGATGGAGTGGGTGATCGACAAAAAGTACCCGGCGTGGCGGGAGGTCCCGACGACTGCGGGCGGCCACGCAGGCACGGCGCCGGCGGGCCTGCGCGTGCTCGAAGCGGTGCTCGCGCGAGAGTTTGGACGCGACCAGGTTGCGGTGTGCTATCCGGAGCAGTTGCCCGATTGCATCGGCGACGCCACGCGTGTCGTCGCCGTCTCGACGCACAATCCCCTCGGCACGACGTTTGCCGCCGGCGTGTACGCCTCGATTTTCGGATCATCGCGCGAGCCCATCAACGCCTTGTACGCGCGGCGCATGTTCGCCGCCATCCAGGACGCCCGACGGCACTATCGGTTTTCAGTCATCCTCGGGGGATCCGGTGCCTGGCAGATTCAGGAAACCGGGAGCCGCACCGAATTCGGGATCGACACCGTCGTCAGCGGTCGGGCGGAGAGCCGGGACGTAGTCGAGTTGTTCCGCCGCGCGCTTGCCGGGGAGTCGTTGCCCGAGCACGTCGATGCGAACCACCCGTTCGACGCCGGGCAGCTGATTGTGCCGGAGGCGCGCACGTCCTTCGGCGTCATCGAAATGACCACCGGCTGCGGGCGACGCTGCGCGTTCTGTCAACCCGATCTGAATCCGCGAATCTCGGTGCCGAAGGCCGCGATTCTCAAAGCCGTCGCGGCGAATGTCTCGGCCGGCAACAACCAGGTGTCCTTGGCGACCGAAGATATGTTCATCTGGCGCACCGACGAAGCCGGGCTCCCCTTTTTCGTGCCGAACCGGACGGAGCTGCTCGATCTGTACCGCAGCATCGTCGAGTACCCCGGGGTCGAGCAAATCACGCTGTCACATGCGACCATCGCCCCGGCCCTCGTCGACCCCGACCTGATCGGGGAGCTGAGCGCGATGCTCCTCGATCGGAGCCCGATTCAGCTGCGATCGATCAGCACTCATCCTGATGGCCGTGCCCTGGCCCCCCTCATCGGGATCGAGACCGGCTCCGTACGAATCGCGCGCCAGATCATGGCCGGCAAGGGGTTGCCGTTCGACATCAAGGACTGGCCCCATATCGTCCTCAACGGGCTCGAGGTCTTGAACCGGCACAACTGGTTCCCCGTCTGCACGCTGATCGTCGGTTCACCTGGCGAAACGGACGAGGATTCGATGGCGACACTCGACTTGCTCTATGAGGTTGAGCGGCGCGGCCTCAACTGCATGTGGGTCCCGTCCATCTTCACGCCGCTCGTCCGGACACGCATGGAGAACGGCGAGGGCATCCGCGAGACGCAGCATCTCTCAAAGCTGCAGTGGCAGGTCATCTTGAAGGCTTGGGCCGTCGCCTCCCGGATTGGCCTGCAGACCACGTGGGGCAAGGTCTCGTTCGGGATTGGCGCGCTGGCGGTCTGGGTGGCGAGGCTCAGGCGTGTGAACGGTCCGAATTTCACCTGGCCGCTCGTTCAATTCTCTGGCGTCGTTCCGGAGCGATGGCTGCAACGCGCCGGCGTGCTCTATCGCGCTCGGCCGCTCCCCTTGCGCACCCGCGAGGATTTGCTCGCCACGGTTCGCCCCGCCTGGCGAGATGCCGTCCAGGCGGCTCGCGCAGGGGGACAGGCGCGGCCCGCGCGCCGCCTCGCGATGGTGACGCACTGACTGGACCAGCGGTATGGCGGGTGTGAAACGGAAGCCTGATCCCCGGCGGGACGTCAGTCGACCTTGCGCGTCACTCGACCTTGATTGATACGCCTTTTCGCCTGTCGGCCGACAGGCGGTCGATCCGAGCGTCGATTACGGCTCGCAGGCCTTTGAGGATCTCGACGCGCGCGTTCGTGAAGTGCTGAGACACTTCCTCGGACGGCACGCAACTTCGAAGCAGGTCGTCAAGGTCTCTCCCGAGCCTCGCAAAAGGACCCTCAGCGGCGGCGCGGGCGCTGGCTGAATCGTTGCCGGTCGGACTCATGGGCTCTCCTTCATTTCCACAGTCAGCATACCGTGTTCGAGCCGGGCCTTGCTCGGGACGAGGTGCGCCATCGATATCGGCAGCCCGACATGACGTTTGAGCGTGCCAATCTGGATGACGAGCTCGTCGCCCTTCTTGAACAGCTCGACGTCGCTCTTGCTGGCAAACGGCAGCTGCAACTGTACAACGTATTGCCCATTCTGCTTGGCAAACGTATACGGGGAGTGCACGGTCGTGACCGCGGCCGGATCCTCGCCGTCGGGGTACAACACAGAGGCCAGTTCCTTCAATCGCTCTTGCCCGAACACTTCGCGTGACAGGAGCGGCACGCGGCGAACCGGGATCGGAGCGAAATACTCCTCGCTCTCGACCAAAATCCGCTGCTGAGAGCGTTGCCACTCGTCGAAGAAGCTGTCGACCCCCTGCTGGGGAAGCATACGATTGAGGACGATGCGATCGATGACAAGCCCGTGCAATGAGAAGTACACGAACGCGCGTTGGGTTTCGCGCAGTACCATGCGTTCCGCGTTCGTGACGAGGCGCACGCTCGTGGTGGCCGGGTCGGTCAGCTGCTCGTTGAGCCCCTCGAGCCGCTCAGACAGATCGAGGATGTTGGCGAAATAGCGGTCGGGCGGCAGCTCGACCGGCGAGACGCGATTCGCGATGGGCCGTACCGCCCGCATGAGCGTCCGCTGGACCGGAAAGATGTGCTTCATGTACCAATCGAGCGTCGTGGGCATGCTCACGAAGCGCAGGCTCTCGGCCGTCGGCGCGCAATCAAGCACGATCACGTCGTATCGCCGGTCGCGGACGTACTGGTTGACGTACATCATGGCGCTCAGTTCTTCCATGCCGGGAAGAATCGCGAGCTCTTCTGCCTCGATGTCGGCCACGCCGGTCGTCCGGAGCACTGACGCCACATAGCTGGCAATCTCGCGCCAGTGTCGCTTGAGCTCGGCCTGGATGTTGACCTCCTGCACGTCGAGCCCTTCATTGATCGGATACGGATCCGCAGTCCGCTTGCTGAACAGGTCGACGTCGAGCGCGAACGCATCGGCGACGCTGTGGGCCGGATCGACGCTCATGACGAGCGTGTGCTTCCCCATCTGTGCGAGCCGGAGCCCCGTCGCCGCTGCGAGGCTCGTCTTGCCGACTCCGCCTTTTCCCGTGAACAACAAGATCCTCATGGTGGCCGCCTTGTTCAACTC
>DATKHR010000037.1:0-4467 GCA_035510155.1 Vicinamibacterales bacterium | reverse complement strand
GTCGCAACCGTCACTGAGCTCACGGCGCTCAAGAGCGCGCTGATTGCAAAGAGCGCGAGTTCCATAGATTTTCTCCTTCTGAGCGGTATCGGGACTCGTATTCCCGGGCGCGGGAAATCATCTCTATACGCGGGCTTTTCGTTGTTGCAGCCTCGGTCGAGTCAAACGCGGCGCGAGTCGGCGCACGCAATCGTTTTCCGGTCCGCTTTCACTTCGTCCCAAGTCGGCGTCGTGCTCATTTGTCGGGTGTCGGTCCGAGCAAGGCGGCGAGTGGCCCGAGCGGCGACAGCGCCACGTAGTCGTGATCGACGAGGTTCGCTTGAGCCAGCGGCAGACTCTCCATGATGGCCTGTGCGTCGGCTACGGTGGTCGCGGGGAGGATGAACACGACGCCTTTCCCGTCGCTCCGTTGGAACCACTGCCGAAGCTTGCCATCAAGATAGAGACGAACCGTGGCGCGGACCTCTGAGGGTAGGACTTTGGCGAGCTCTTCGCGCGGCACTCCGACCTTGAGCGTCATCAGCACGAGCACGTCGGTCGTCTTCGGAGGCGCGGACGGCTGCGCGTGGAGCGGGTGAACAGACATCAGCAGGATCAGCCCCGCTAGGGGCAGCGTGGAAAGACGCTGCAGTGCTTTCATGGGACTCCTCCTTGGTGCGGACACGCTGAACAGCGTTGCGTCCCTGTGCAGATCTTTGCCGGGTCTCGGGATTTGTGACAGAGTGAGGCGGTTCCAACCCGATCGACCGCGATGTCACAAAATCTCGGGCCGCGGCAAACCCAGGGGGGGATCCTGCCGCAGGACCGTGAAGACGAGGCGCTGCGAGAGCTGATGGTGCAGTATCAGGAGGGCTCGCTCGAGGCGTTTCGGGCACTCTACGCCCAGTTGGCGCCCGACCTTCGGCGGTACGTGCGCTTTCTCATGCGAGGCAGCGACGCGGCTGACGATCTTCTTCAGGAAGCGTTCCTGCAACTGCATCGATCGCGGGCGGCCTACAATCCGGTCTACGCCGTGCGGCCGTGGATGTTCGGGCTGGCCCGACACGTGTGTTTGATGCATCGACGAGCGATGCGTCGCTGGGCGACCATCCACGCGGTAGGCAGCGACCTGCTGCCCGATGTGCCGGTCCCGGCTGCCGTCGAGCGCCTGGCCGACGCCGATGCCATTCGTCAATGCCTCGCGGCGCTACCGACCGATCACGCCGAAGCGCTCACGTTGCACCATGTGTGGGGATTCAGCTTCGAGGAAATCGCGGGCATGGTGGGCGTGAGCGCCGTGGCGGCGCGAGCCCGTGCCAGCCGCGGCATGGCTCGACTGCGCGCGGAGTTGGAGCGGCTCTCGAGCTCAAGACGATGATCCACGACTCGACACCGCCTGAGGCGTTGCTCGCTGAAGTCAGTCGCGACTTGCGCGCGGTCCGCCCGTGGCCCACGCCGTGGCGAGACGCGCTACGACTGAGTCCGCTCGCTCTCGGGATCATCGTTGGCCTGCCGGTGCTCGTCGGACTGCGCCGAGATGCCGTGGCCGTCGGACCGTTCGTCGTGTGGGGGGTGTCGCTCATTCAGGTTGCGTTGGGCATCGTGCTGATTTGGATGGCCACGCGTGAGGGCAGGCCCGCGCGGCGCCTGCCGCGAGGCGGCGTGCGCGCCGCCCTGGCGGGGGCCGGATTCATGGTCGTGGCGGTTTCGTTCGTGACGTTCTCGAAGAGTCCCACACATGTGCCGCACGGTATTTCGCCGTGGCTCGTGGGGATGGTCTGCTATTTCGGGAGTACCGTGGCGGCCGCGCCACTCTTCGCGCTGGCGGCGTGGTTTCATTCACGGTTCGTGTCCCCGCGGCCGGCGCTTGCCGGAGGGCTCTACGGCGCAGGCGCGGCGTTGACCGCCAATGCAGGATGGCGCCTGATTTGTCCGATTTCGACCCCCTGGCATGTCTTGACCGCTCACGGCGGATCCGTGATCTCCATCACGCTGCTCAGCGCGCTCACGGCGCATCTCGTCGCCCTTCGAGCACGGCGATCGTGACCGCGTAACGTCCGAGAACCCGATCGACGCTCGGCAAGTCAGATCTGGACCCGCGTGAGCTAAATGCTCAGCTTGTCTAGCCGAAGCCAGCAGGCGTGCGAGCAACTTTTGGCTGAGCTTTTGGAGTGACGCAAGTTCGGCTCAGCTGTTGGCAAAAGAATGGTGATTGGGTCGGTCAGCAGAATCCCGGATGGAGTCGCCCGTCCTATGACCTGTTGTGGAATCGGCCGCATTTTCTGAGCAGACAGCTCGGCAAAAAGCTTCGGCTTTCCACGCAGATCGAATAAACGCACCTCACAGGCGCCAACGACGTCGGGACGACTTTTGGCGAACCACAGACGCGAACCCGTCTATGCTTATTTCATGCGCTGGTTCACGGCAATCGCCGTGCTGTCTCTGCTCGCGCCGCCGCTGCAGGCGCAGAAGCCTCTTCCTGACCAGCAGGCTTTCTTACAGGAGGTTCGCAAACGCCTCGACACTGACGAAGACCGGCAAACCGGCTACATGTACATGGAGACGCGCCGCATGCAGAAGCTCGACAAGTCGGGCAATGCGACAGGCGAGTCGGTAACGGTTCTCGAAAGCTATCCGGCCCTGCCGGGCGAAGACCGTTGGGAGCGCGTGCTGTCCGAAGATGGCCGGCCGATTCCGCCGCAGGAACTCGAGCGGCGCGATCGTGAGCGGCAGAAGCACGTCGAGGAGTACGCGCGCAAGCTTGCGAAGGATCCTCCACAGACCAAGGCGAAGGAGGACCGCGAGCGTAGGCGCCGTGAGCTGTCGGAAAGCATCGATGATATCGGCCGCGTCTTCGACATCCGAATGGACGGCCGCGAGACCATCGAAGGGCACGACGCGATCGTCCTCACGCTGACGCCACGCCGCGACGCGAAGCCGCGCACCAGCGCCGGCCGCATCATGCGCAACTTCAACGTGCGCGCGTGGATCAGCGAGTCGGACTACGAGGTGGTCCACCTCGACGCGGAGGCGATTAACACGGTATCGTTCGGCCTCGGAATGCTCGCTCGCGTGCACAAGGGATCGCGCGCGTCGTTCCAGCGGCGGAAGGTGAACGGCGAGTCGTGGCTGCCGGCATTCGCAACGTATACCGTCAGCGTCCGCGTCGGTCTCGTCGCCGTGCTCCGGCGCGGCGGCAGCGTCGAGTTCTCGAACTACAAGAAGTTCGGCGTCGACTCCTCGTATCGCATCGCCATGCCTGACGGACGATGATCGCGGCGCTGCCCGGCATGAAAATGGACCTTGTGGTCATGAGTCGCCCGTCCCACAACCCGTTGTGGAATCGGTCGCATTTTCTGGGCAGCCAGCTCGGTTGGTTCCTCGAGTCACACCGCTTGCGGAAGGCTCGTCACCATCAGTAGATCCGTGTGGGTCTCGAATTCCTTCTCGTGAGGCAACGACTTGGAGTTGGACGAGGTGCCTACAGTAGGAAACCCGCCGGACCTGGTTCACATCCGCAGGAGCTACGGTGTGTTTACCGGCGAACGTCAAGCCCTCCAACGCGCTTTGTCTTCGCCATGCGGCGTATCCTCACACGACTGAGCATTTTGGGAAAGCCCCTGGCGTGGCCGTCTATAAGGTCGGTCTTCACCTTTTGGCGTCGCTTCGCGGAGGAAACTTTAATCTGCCTATCGTATCCAGGATGCCATAATCATCCACGACTGTTGATGAGTCGCTGACGGAGGCCGCATGCGAACGTCCTTCGCGTGTTTCGCGCTGTTTGTAACGCTGGTCCCGGCCGCTCGGGCTGCGTGTGCGAAGGAACATCAGTGGAATGGCAAGTGCTCTGCCGCGTCCGACGGCGGTGCCACCCGCCCCGACACGATTAAGTCAGAACCGGACCAAGCGCCGGCTGCGTCTGCGCTTCAGAGCGCTCCTCAAAACACGAGCGCGAGTCAGAGTCTCGGACCCGAGATTCAGTTTGATACAAGGGGCGTCGAGTTCAGGCCGTGGATCCGACTATTCGTCGCGCAAATGAAACGCAATTGGATGATTCCTTGGACCCCGATGTCCGACAAGGGACACGTGGTCATCACGTTCAATGTTCAAAAGAACGGAAAGATCACGGATGTGAATGTCACGTCGCCGTCGACAATTGCCGTCTTCAACGACAATGCTCAGGCGGCCATCTTCGCATCGTCGCCAACGGTCCCGCTTCCGGCGGAGTACCCAGCCGCCCAGGCGCACTTCACCGTCACGTTTTATTACAATGAGTCGCCCCCGGCCGCCTCTCGCGCTCAGACTTCCGCGCCCAAACCACCGGCTGATTACACCGCCACTTCCCTTCTGGCCATGACCGCGTCGACCGTCGAAGAACGTCTCGGAAGGCCAACCCAGGTCGACGGGTTCCGCTGGACCTACACAACCACGGGTGGCGTCCTATGGGTGTACTTCAATGACGTCGATGAGGTCATCGACGTGCAACCT
>DATKHR010000036.1:0-5344 GCA_035510155.1 Vicinamibacterales bacterium | reverse complement strand
GATCGGTCTCGGCGACCAGCTCATCGTCACAAAACCTCCCCGCGTTGCGTACATCGTGCGGGCCGGCCGGCTGCATCCGCTGCCCGAGGCATCGGTGCTCGGCCTCCCCACACGCGCCGGCCCCTTTCTGCGATCTCAATTGTTTTCGTGGCGCGGAAAGGTTCGGATGGCCGCGGAGCTGCTCGTTCCGCCGCGGCAGGACGAGGAAGATGAGTCGATCGGATCGTTCATCACACGGCGTTTCGGGCGCGAAGCAACCGAATACCTCGCAGACCCGCTCCTGGCCGGCATCCACGCGGGCGATGTCGATCGCCTCTCGCTCAAGAGCCTCTTCCCTCGGTTCCGCGAGGCCGAGCGGCGGCACGGCAGCTTGCTGCGCGCGTTCCGGCAAACCCGACGCGTCGATGGTCACCGCGGGAGCCTCGAAGCTCGATCACCGAAGCAAGCTGGCGGCGCCTTTCAGTCGCTGCGCGGCGGCCTGAGCGACCTGGTGTGCGGACTTGTCAGAAGTCTGGGCCCTTCGGCCGTCCGTACGAACACCAGAGTCACGAGCATCGACGGGCCTGGGCCCTTTTCGGTACGGACCGCCGGCGGCGATACATGGACTTCGCGCGCCGTCGTTCTTGCGGTTCCGGCGTTCGTGGCCGGCGCGCTTCTTCACGAGCGGGACAACAACCTGTCGCGCTTGTGCGGAGCGACGCCGTACACATCGGTGGCCACCGTCGCGTTCGCGTTCACCCGCGAGGCGGTTTCGCATCCGCTGAATGGATCCGGTTTCGTCGTGCCCCGCACCGAGCGGATGGGCATTTTCGGCGGTTCCTGGCTCTCGTCGAAGTGGCCGGGGCGGGCGCCCGAGGGGCGTGTGCTGGTCCGAACATTCGTCGGGGGCGCCCGGGACCCGTCGGCACTCGAGCGCACAGATGAAGAGCTGGTTACCCGGTCGCTCGCCGACTTACACCCGTTGCTCGGCATCGCGCACGACCCGCTTTTCGCGCGCGTCTATCGCTGGGAGCGCGCCAACGCGCAGCATGAAGTAGGTCACGGCGCGCGAATGACTGAGATCGACCTCGCGCTCTCGCGGCATCCCGGCGTGTTCGTCACGGGCAGCGGATTTCGCGTGGTAGGCATTCCCGACTGCGTCGCCGACGGACGATCGACGGGCGGGGCCGTGGCGGCGTGGCTCACACGGTGAAGCGTCCCGTCCACATTATCGGTGTCCCTTTGGACCTCGGCGGTGGCCGCCGCGGCGTCGACATGGGGCCGTCTGCTTTTCGCATTGCAGGTCTCGGCGACCGTCTCGCCGCGCTTGGCTACACGATCGTCGACAAGGGCGACCTTGTCGCGCCCATTCCTGAAACACAGAGGCAGCGCGACGAGCGAAAGAAGTACATCGGCGACATCGCGAAGGTCTGTCAGAAGCTCTACCAGATGTCGCTCGCCTCGCTCGAGGAGGGCGCTATGCCGCTCGTCTTGGGCGGCGACCACAGCCTCGCAGCCGGGTCGGTGGCCGGGTCGGCCGAGTGGGCGAAACGGAACCAAACCCTGCCCATCGGCCTGCTGTGGGTCGACGCCCACGGAGACATGAATACACCCGCGACCTCCCTCTCAGGCAACGTCCACGGCATGCCGCTCGCGGCGCTCTTAGGCGACGAGCCGGCTGAGCTGTCCAGGATTGGCGGCTTTACGCCGAAGGTCCTGCCGGAGCACACCGCCATCATCGGCGTTCGCAACCTCGATGATCGCGAGAAGATCGCCGTCCGGGATTCGCGGGTTCACGTCTTTACCATGAAAGACATCGACCGCCAGGGCATCGCGTCAATCGTGGAGCAGGCCGTGGCTGTTGCTGGCAAGGGGACGGCAGGCATTCATGTCTCGTTCGATATGGACGTTTGTGATCCCCTCATCGCGCCGGGCGTGGGCACGCCGGTGAAGGGCGGCCTCGACTATCGTGAGGCTCACATGGTGATGGAGATCGTCGCCGACTCAGAGCTCCTGGCGGCATTGGACCTGGTGGAGGTGAATCCGACGCTCGACGTGCAGAACGCCACGGCGCAGCTCGGCACCGAGCTGGCGCTATCCGCGCTCGGAATGGAGATTCTGTGACGGAAGGCCGGCAGCGTCTGACAGCATTTCCTCAAGCGTTTCCACAAGAAGGACGAGCGAATACGGCTTCTCGATGAGTCGGGTCTTCGGGCGCAACCGCTCGAGCTCACCCGACTCTGACGGCACGCCGGAAAAGATGATGACAGGAATGTCCGCCGGCGCTGATACGACCACGTCGCGGCCTGATCCGCGCTTGAGCCTCAGGTCGACGACCGCGGCCGTAAACTTCTGCTTCTTCAACGCATCGAGCCCTTCGTCGGCTGCTTCCGCGGTCGTGACGGTGAAGCCATGCATCTCGAGGAACTTCACCAGCGGGCGGCGCACGGACACATCGTCCTCAACGACGAGCACTGCGCGATCCGAGGCTTTGGCCGAGCTCGGCGAACCTTGGGACATAGTGGATTTGGTCAAGGGATTATAACGTCAAGCTCACCCCGGGGCGGCGCGACACTCGCACTCCACGGGCCAAACCCGACGAAAGGAGGGGCAGTGTGGCGATCCTTGCGAGTCTTCGCGATCGTCGCGGCGATCGCCCTTACGGGCGTGGCGATCGCGCGCTCAGCCGGCATCAGCGGCGCAGCCGGCCAGCAGAAGCGAATCAGCCCTCGTGAACATGTCTGACCGGCTGACTGTTGGCGGCGCTTAACGCACTTCAGCGGCACGAGGCGCTTCAGCTCCTCGTCGAAGTGCCGGACGACGACGATCTGCGGCGGGGCGACAATCGCACGAGATCTCCTCAGCCTGGTCAATCTTGCCGCCCTTTTCATAACTGAACGGGAGCGCGCGTTCTCGCTGCTCGGGTTCGGATCGGCTGGACCAGTTCTTGGATGACGCCGACGTTTGCGAACCACTGACCCTAAGATCATCGTTTCGAAAACGGTAGGGACACCGTCAGCGAGTGTGGGGACCCAGTGAACGACAACTCTGGTTGGACCGGCGGCGCGCGCAATGCAGAACCGCAATGGCCATCCTTCATCGCGGTGCTTGCCGTCGTCGGTCTCTACTCCGCCCTCCACTCCGACCTGATCGTGGGGTCTCGATGGCTGTTGCCCGGTACGATCGTCATCTTAGTCCTCCCCAGTTTGATTTCTCACGGAACTGGCCGCCATGATCTGGACAGGCTCCTGGGGTTCATTATCAGTTCGTTGCTCACGATCGGACTCCTCGCCTCAGTTATCCTGCTCGTCAAGGCCCTCCCTTCCCACCGACAAACATCCGTCGCATTGATGCGGTCAGCGGCATCCCTCTGGTTCACGAACGTCCTTGTCTTCGCGCTGTGGTACTGGCGCTTGGACGCCGGCGGGCCACACGACCGAGACTCACGGCGGACGCACGAGGGTGGGGCATTCTTGTTTCCGCAGATGACCATGTCTCCCGAGGCGAGACGAGCGATTGGTCAAGCACTGTGGTCCCCCCGTTTCCTCGATTACCTGTTCCTCGCGTTCAACACCAGCACGGCGTTTTCACCCACCGAGACACCTCCGCTGACATCATGGGCTAAGCTGCTCATGATGGTGCAGTCGATCATCTCGCTCACAGTACTTGCTCTCTTGGCGGCTCGAGCCGTCAATATCGTGTAGGGTTATTCGCACCAGTGAAAGGCAGTCGAGGGCTTGAGCCGTCGCTGCGTTGAAATCAAAATGCACGCAATCGCCACCACCAGCATGGCCGTCGAGAACGAGGTTTCATCATCGCCGCGCGCACAAGGGCGCCCACCAGGCCCGGCCACAAGACCGAGGCCGTCTATCGCAGGTACGCTATCGTGAGTAGCAGTGACTTGGAGGACGCGGGGAGGAAGCGTCAGAGGACGATGGACAATTTCGGTGGACAATGGTGAGTTGAGCGAGATCCACGCCAAAGCTAAGTCCTGTCACTAGAACATCTTCGGGCCCCTAGCTCAGTGGTAGAGCACGTGACTTTTAATCACGGTGTCCCGGGTTCGATCCCCGGGGGGCCCACCACGTTTTGAGATTTCGTTGCAACGGCGACCCGGCCGCGTTCCAACGAGAGAGCGAAGCGAGTAACCGTTGCCGCACCCCAGCTCCAATGCGCAGACATCCTGGATGCCGTCAAGCAGATGCAGGTTTTCCTCGGTTAGCGCGAGTGGTCCATATTCAGGCAGTGCAGTACGCCGGTGGTAGCTCGGGGCGCGTGATCCCAGCCGTTTCGATTGGTTGCGAGGATCCGCTCGGCATCCATCTGCTCTCCTGGTTTTGTGAACTGAGTGGTCGTGGACGGACAGACTCTATACTTCTCACGACTGATGTTCGATCGGCTATTCGGCGACGACGTCCCCGCGAGATTCGAGAGCGCCCTTTCCACTCCGGAGGCTGTGTCCCGATTGCAGGTCCTCACGGGGCGTACCCGGAGTGTCTGGAACTGGCCCACGTCGCCAGCGACGATCGGGACCGTCTCCGCCTCGAACGTCCGGCTGTTCAGAATCGATCCCTTCGTGCGTAACAGCTTCAAGCCCGTCTTCGTGGGCGCCTTCCGTGAGGAACGCGGGCGAACGGTGTTGGAGGGTCGTTTCACGATGCACTGGTTCGCCGAAGCGATCCTAAGTTGCAGCGTCGCAGCGCTCTTTCTGATCAGCGTGACCGTGACCGGGTTCCTGATCGGCGCCTCGCGGACGCCTGGCACGTTCCCGCTGTACCCCGCCTTCACCTTGGTGCTGTTGGTTCTGCTGTTCTGGGCGGCGCTGTTCGGGTTCGTGCGGTTCGGCCGATGGTTGGCTCGCGATCATGTCGCCCTCATTTCCGCAACAATCCGCGACGCCCTGAAGGAAACGACCGAGGCCCAGCGCCGCTAAAACGGGCCCACAAGTGGCTGCCAAGACGGCGACGGCTCAATGGACGCTGTCAACCACCAGGCTGTTCTGAATCATTGCCCAACGCATTCCTTGCCTCACTTCTTCGTCGCCTCGACGACTTCCAGAATCGTCGTCACGACCAGCTTAGGCTCATCGAGTCGAATGTGATGGCCACTATGCTCGGCAACAATCAGCGTTCCGCGTCAATCGCCCTGGCGGATTCACGGGAGGTAGGGAACCATTCTGCGCGCCGACGATCAATGTCAACGCCAGAGACGCGAGCGGCGCTGACGCGAGGAATCGGGACATCCCAGAAGTGGCTCAAGTCTCCCGCCGGACCACTTTCACGTCAACCTCCGGCCGCAAATCCTCGTACCGCGCGTGCCGGAGCATCCCTTCCGCGGTCCACTCCGTAAACGCGAATTCGCCGAC
>DATKHR010000035.1:0-1574 GCA_035510155.1 Vicinamibacterales bacterium | reverse complement strand
CCAACCCGAAGTCGGGGTGGGAGTGAATCCCGGCGGCGGCGCTACGGAACGCCTCCCACTGCTGGTCGGCCGCGGCCGCGCGCTCGAAATCGTTCTCGGCGCGAACGAACTTCGACGGGGACACCGCAGAACGATACGGATACGTCAACCGGGCACATCCGGACGCGGAGCTGGACGACTTCGTCGACGCGCTCGCGCGTCGGATCGCGTCCTTCGATCGGTATCCGCTCGCGACGGCGAAGAATCTCATTAACCATGTCTCGCTGCCATCCGCCGACCGGCTCCTCGAGGCCCTCAACGCGTTTCAGACCGCGCTGACGTGGCCTGAAACGCAGAAGCGAATCCAAGCTCTGTTAGAGCGCGGACTGCAACGAGACAGCGACTTTGAAAATCGGTGGCCCGCGCTGCTCGGTACGCTCCTCGAGACGTAGTCACCATGTGGCGATGCGCAGTCTTGCCAGTAGCCCACCACCGCAATTTTCGAGCAGTGATCCTCACGCCGACTCTGTCGCAAGAGAGCAAATGCCAACTCCGAGGAGGCTTGCATGGGCAAGCTTGAGGGAGAGATCGCCCTAATAACCGGAGGGAACAGAGGTATCGGGCTTGCGACCGCAAGGCAGTTTGTAAACGAAGGCGCCTCCGTCTTTATAACGGGACGCACGACGCCCGGCGCCTAGCCGCTGGAGATTCGCATGAGAAGAATCGTCCACCACGAACTCGGAGAGCCGGCGCGAGTGCTTCTGGTCGAAGACGGCTACTCCACGTCGCTCGGGCCAGATCAAGTTCGCGTCCGCGTATCTTACGCGCCGATCCATCCAGGCGATCTTCTCGGTATCATGGGCTCGCCAGCGTTCGGAACCCCGCCGACAATCGCCTCCGGTGGGCGCGTACCCGGATTTGAAGGCGCCGGCGTCGTGAGCGAGGTCGGCGCCAAGGTCGATCCTGCTCTCGGGTTGAAACAGGGCCTCAGAGTGGCCTTCTTCCCCGCATCAGGCGCCTGGAGCGATGAAGCCGTCGTTCCGGCCAGCTCCGTGGTGCCGTTGCCGGACTCGATTCCGGACGAAGTCGGCGCGCAAATGCTGATTAACACGCTCACGGCTCTCACAGTGATCCGCGCGGCACACGACTCCCTTCCCCCTGACGCGCGTACCGGCGTCGTCACGGTGCTCACTGGAGCAGGGTCCGCTGTCGGGCGCCTCATCGGAAAGGTTCTGGCGGAGCGGGGCGTGAAGATCATCAGACTGGTCCGAAGCGAAGCTAGCGCTGCGAAACTCACCGCGATCTTGCCAGGGTCCCCGGTTTTCGCGACGGAAGTTGCGGGCTGGCAGGACCGCGTTAGGGCCGCCGCCGAGGGCGTCGAGATCCACGTCGCGATCGACAGCGTCGCCGGGCGTCTGCTGGGCGACGTCGCGAATTTGTTGGCTGAACGGACTGGGACCGTCATCAATTTCGGCTCACTCGGCGGGGAGACGAGCGACATCCGTCTATTTCCGCCCCGTTCCCTCACGCTCAAAGGCGTGGTGCTCGACAGTTGGATGCAGCAGCCACCGGAGCAGCGCAAAGCCGATATTGCG
>DATKHR010000034.1:0-44604 GCA_035510155.1 Vicinamibacterales bacterium | reverse complement strand
CAGACGTGCTCGGGGTTCCTGCTGACCATGGCTTCGATACGGCTCGTGCCGGTTGTCGCCGGCGCGATGGGCTGGCAGTGGGTGTTTCTTTGTCTTGCGCCAGGACCGATCATCGGCGCGCTCGGGGTGACGAAATTGCTGCGCGCACACGGTCCAGGTTCCCGCTTGCCAGACGGCTGAACTTCAGGTAAGGTTTTTGCCGACAGAAGTCTGTCGCCAGCGTGTGCTCCTGCCATCGCGCGTTCTGCGCCCCCTGTGATCTCATCTTTGTAGGAGAAGTTTGATTGGCCGTCCGCCTGTTCGTAGGTAATCTCGCGTACAGCACTACCGAAGCCGACTTGCGAGCGTACTTCGGCACGATAGCGCCACCATCCCAGGTCGTGCTGCCCGTCGACCGCGAAACCGGCCGCCCCCGGGGGTTTGCGTTCGTCGAATTCCTGGAGCGCGGTCACGCTGAAGCCGCGATTCAGAAGTTCAATGGGCAGATGTTCAACGGGCGGCCCCTCGCCGTCAGCGAGGCCCGCGCCCGGGAAGATCGCGGGCCTTCTGGCCCGCGTCCGGGCGGTCCGCGGCCGGGCGGCGGCGGGTTCGGCGGCCCACGTCCAGGAGGATTCGGCGGTCCTCGTCCAGGGGGGACTGGTGGCTTCGGGGGCCCGAAGTTCGATCCGGCCGCGCCCACGCCCCCACGCAATCGGAACTTCGGACCGGATGCCAAGCCTCAGCGAGGCCAGAACGCCAAGGCCAAGAAGAAGGAGACCGAACGTCCACGCGGACCGATCCCGATGAAGACCACCGGCCGTTCCTTCACGCTCGATGATGTCGACGATTTCGAAGGCGAGGAGCTTCCGGACATCGACGACATCGCCACGAGCCGACCGGCGAAAGAGGAGGACGAAGAATAGCGACGCGTGTCAGCGCGGCGATTTTTTTACCGCGCGGCGTCTGCGTCATAAACATACGTGATCGTGCGCGGCTGACCGTTCGGCCCGCCTTCGAGCTGCGTGGTGATGCGAAGCTGATGGAGCTCGGCGTCGCCCGCATACGTCTGTGTGATCTTCCCGCGGCCGGCGCCGTTGATTTCGCTCACCAGTTTTCCGGCGTCCCACCGCGTCTTCCGCTCGATGCCGGTGTTGTCATCCTTGATCTTTTTGCCATCTGGCGAGAGCCGTGTCGTCCGTCCCTCCGGGCCCGTGATGACGACCATCGAATCGGTCTGCACGATTGTGAGACGGCCGGCCGGAGTGAGGATGTCGCGCATCGCGTCGCGCATGCGTGCCATGTCCTCCGGGTTGGCGCGCGGCTGACTCCCACCGGTGCCTCGCCCCATGCCTCCGCGGTACCCCCCGCGCCCCATCCCGCCGCCATGCCCGTATCCGCCACCGCTTCCGCGCCCGTCACCGCCTTCGCGCTTGCCGGAATCGCCACGAGTCGGTGGTTGATCGCTGGCATCCTCGTTCAACGTCCAGGCACCGATGATGGCGCTCTTGTCCGGCGGCGGTGGGGAGGCCGGCGCCTGCGCGCCAACGGACGTCCCCGCGAACACGCCGGCGATCACAATGGCTGCCAGAACGTCGCACTTCCCAAGGTATCGCATGGGCCCATTATGGAGACCGCCTGTCGGCGCCTTTCGTGAAAAGTATGTGACACGAGCGGGCGGCAAGTGAGGGTGCGTAATCAGGATTAGACTCGGTACTCGTGGCGGTGCGGTGGTATCGCAGCCTGTACTTGAGAATCGCGCTCGGCGTCGTGGCATTCCTCGCTGCCATGCTTGTCGTTCAGGCGATGCTCTACGTCTGGGCCGTGTCGCAATCCGGGCGATCGCTGCAAGGCCAGTCGCCCGGCCGTTTCGCAGCGGCCATCGCGGCCGACCTCACCGGCGTTCTCGAGCGTGACGCTGGTGCCGATCTGGTGCCGTACGTGCGAGAGCAGTATGCGCAATACGAGCACCCGTTCTTCGTGATGATGAAAGACGGGCGGCTGATCACGAGCGGGAGCCGTTCGTTCCCCGAGCCGCTCCTGCGCCTCGCGCGCGCGCGGCTCGAACGAGGCGACATCGGCCGACCTCCTCGAGCGCAAGGACCGTTCCGGCCGGAGGGGCCATTCCGACCCGAGGGGCCGTTCCGGCCCGAGGGCCGGCCCGACATGCCGTTCCGGCCCGACGGCACGCTCCGCCCAGATTCCCGCTTGGAAGGGCCGGATGCGTCTCTTCCGCCTCGCGGCGGCGCGCCTGGCTTCCGTTTTGTCGACCGGCTCGACCGTGGCACTTCGCCGATTGTCGTCGCCGGCAAGCTGGCCGGCGTCGTCGTCGTGCCGCCACAGGCACCATTCGTGTTTCTGCTCGGCCGGTACGCGCCGACGCTGACGCTCGTCGCGATCGGCGTGCTGGTCGTCGGCGGCGTGCTGACCTCCGCCATGATCTTCGGTCCGCCGCGCCGGCGTCTCAGGGAGCTCGAGACGGCGGCCAGGCAGCTGGGCGCGGGCGACCTCTCGACACGTGCCCCCGACCGCGGCGGCGACGAAATCGCCGCCGTGGCCGCCGCGTTCAATGCGATGGCGGACGACCTCTCGGCGCGCGCAGACGCCCTGGCGGCGTCCGACCGCTTACGACGTCAACTCCTGGCCGACGTGTCCCATGAGCTGAACACGCCCGTGACGGCCATGCGCGGCTATCTCGAAACGCTGTCGATGCCGGAGTTGACATTGGACGAATCCACGCGCGCCCGCTATCTGAGCATCGTCAGCGACGAAACCGCACGCGTGGAACGCTTGATTGGCGACCTGATGGAGCTTGCGCGGCTCGAAGGCGGCGGCGGTTCGTTGAAGACCCGAATCGTCGCCGTCGATCAACTGTTCGCGCGCGTGGCGGCCCGCCACGAACGCAGCGCGGCGGAAGCCGGCGTGACGGTTGCGACGGAGGTCGATCCCGGCGCGGAACACGTGGCGGGCGACCGGGATCGTCTGGAGCAGGCCCTTCAGAACCTCGCGGCGAACGCCGTTCGATACGCGCCGCGAGGCACCACGATCCGGCTTGCGGCGCGCGCGTCGGAGACGCACGTGATCCTGTCGGTCGAAGACGAGGGTCCCGGCATCTCCGCCGAACATATCCCCCACATCTTCGATCGCTTCTACAAGGCGGACGCGTCGCGGCCGTTCGACCGGACGCACGACGACACGGAACTCCGAGGGGGCAGTGGCCTGGGACTCTCGATTGTCAAAGCGATTGCCGAGCGGCACGGTGGCACCGTGACCGTACGCAGCCGTCCCGGGCAGACGGTATTCGAAATCGTGTTGGCCCGGCCGTGAGTTGTGAAATCAGGAATCGTGAATCGGGAACTTCAAACTGTCCGGAAGGACTTTCGAATTCTCAATTCTGAACTCTCAGTTTCGCATCCCCAGAGCCCGGATCTCCAATCCACGACGCCGACTCCGTCCTGACCTCGTCGCGGATTCGCTCGCGCAGCCAGGTGACCGGCTGCGGCTGGCGCGCCACGAACGCCTGCCATTCGGACTCCGACAGCGTAACGGAGATGACCCGCTCCCGTTCGTTGGTCATGGAGCAAGGATACGCGCGCGTCCAGGTACGCGGAAAATAGAATGATCTGATTACACCAATCTAATTTGCTGATGGGTTCGGCCGACCGGGTCGGGTCCGGTTTCGCCGGGCAGGGCCAGCCTGATGAGCCTTGCTGGCTCATCCGGCCTGAGCCGCGTGACGGCGTTCGGCGGGCGTTCTGGTGATCGCTCGCGGCAGGTGGAGGCGCAGGCGCCCCTTGATCGCGTCAAATGACGCCAACAGCTCGTGAATCATGCGCGGGGTCCGGTTGGCTCGCGCGTAGACCCACCCCGTCTCACGGACGAGCTCGTGCCCTTCGATGCGGGCGCAGAAGAACTGGCCCCCCCGCACCTCCCGCGCGACCGCCTGATACGGCACGATGCCAATACCCAGGCCGGCCTTGACCATGGCTTTGATGATCTCCACGTTCTCGGTGTCCATGACGATCGTCGGCTCGAGCCGCTCGGCGGCGAAAAAGCGGTCGATCACACGGCGCGTCGCCGACCCCTGCTCGAACAGAACGAACGGCTGACGCGCCAGATCCCGCGGCGCGACCCGCCGCTTGCGCGCAAGCGGATGGGCCGGCGTCGTGACGAGCAACAGCTCTTCATGCAGGACCGGCACAGTGACCAGGTCGGCGCCCTGGACCGGGAGTGTCAGGAGACCGACGTCCACGCGGCCCTCCCGAATCTGCTGAACCGACTGCCCCGCGGTCGCGACCGTCAGGCGGACATCGAGCTGCGGATGCGCTCGACGGAGGTGCTTCAGTAGCGGCGGGAACACATACAGACAGACAGTCATCCCCCCCGACAGGCGAAGCGCGCCCTTGAGCTGGCGTGTCCGGTCGGTGATGGTGCCCACCGTATCTCGCAGGTCCTGAAAGACGCGCTGGCCGAGCTGAACCAAGCTCTCCGCCGTCGGCGTCATGCGGACTTGACGTCCCACGCGCAGAAACAAGGGCTCACCCAGCTCTTCCTCGAGCAGCAACACTTGACGGCTGATAGCCGACTGGGACACGTGCAGCTTCCGCCCGCACGCGGTGAACGACCCGGTCTCGGCAATCGCCTGGAGAATCTCGAGTTGGCGGAGGTCCATTGCGACTAAAAACGTGACATGGCTGATGGCCACGATGAGCCATTAGCCATGGACAGGTTTTCTGAAACTGATGCCGCGCGCTTCAGGACCGAACAGAGTGACGACGAACGCGCCGATGAATACGACAGTGACCAGGCCGCCCATCGCCTGCGTATAGGTGAACCGCTCGCCGAGCACGGCCTCGATCGTGGGGATGCTCGATGCGCAGAGCACGCCAAGCTGATACGCAAATCCGGGAAAGAATCCACGCAAGTGGTTCGGCGACAGTTCGTTGATGTGCGCCGGAATCACACCCCACGCGCCCTGCACGAAGAACTGCATGAGAAACACGCCGAAGAGAATCCGGATCGGGCTGTGCCCGGCAATCCAGAACGGAACGACAATGAGCGCGGCCACCATCGCGGTCATCATCGCGCGGCGGCGTCCCGAGCCATCCGAGTAGAAGCCGAAGACCAGACCGCCGAGGACCGCACCGACGCCCGACAGCATCGTGACATCGGCAATTCGCGCGCGATCGTAACCGAGCGTCCCCAGCATGGTCGGATACATGTCCTGCGTCCCATGCGACATGAAGTTCATCATCGTCATCAGCAACACCAGATAGGCGAAGCGCTGCCAGTACTGGGGCAGGGAACGACGATAGGTCGCCCAATCGGTCCTGTGCTCGCGCCAGGCGTCCGACTCCTTGACCCTTGCGCGGATGAACAGCGACAGCAGCGCCGGCAGGCCGCCGAGGAAGAACATCATGCGCCAGCCATTGCCGGGATTGAGGGCGTTGAACGTGGGATAGAGGAGACGAAACGCCAGCGCAGAGAGCAGACTGCCGATGGCGTAGCCCTCCTGCAGCAGACCTGAAAGCAGGCCGCGCAGCCGAGGCGATCCCGATTCGAGCGCGAGCGAGGCGCCGACGCCCCATTCGCCCCCCATGCACACGCCGAACAACATTCGCAGCACCAGGAAGACCGAATAGCTCGGCGCAAGACCGGACAGCACCGACAACAACGCATAAAGCGTGACATTCAGCATCAGCGGCAGCCGGCGTCCGAGACGGTCCGCCATGACGCCGAAGACGACCGCGCCGATTGGACGCATCGCCAGCGTCGCGGTCAGCGCCAAAGCGATGTCGGGACGCGTCCGGCCGAATGACCTGGCCACGTCGTCGATGATGAGCGTGAGGATGAAGAAATCGAAGGCATCGAGCGTCCAGCCGAGAAATCCGGCGAGGACCGCGTTGCGCTGGTTGACGCGCGCCTCGCGCGTCATGGGAAGGAAAGCTGTATCCGCCAGAGTCATGACCGTCGAAGTGGCCAGTATACGCGGACTCAGCTTCCCGAGCGGGTGACACGCTTCAGCGCCACGTGCGCAGCCCCGGCTGCAAAGAATCCGACGAACCACGCGTAGTCATACAGCGGTCTGAGGGCTGGAACGACGAGCCCGCCCCAGGCGAGGGCGCATCCGATGGCGGTCGCCGCAATCGCCCCCGCATTCCAGCCCCGGTAGGCGCCGCCGGCCAAGTACAGGTCTTCGAGCGCGAGCTCTTTCCGGCGGACGATCCAGTAGTCTGCGATGAGCACGCCGGCAATCGATCCGAGACCGCCCGAATACCCGAGCAGCCAGGCGTAGATGTAACCCGAGGGATCCGCCAGAAGCCTCCACGGCTGGATGACGATCCCCAGGAGCCCGGTGATCAGGCCGCCCGTCTTAAAGCTGATGAGTCGCGGAAACGCGTTCGCGAAATCGTTTGCCGGCGACACGACGTTTGCCGCGATATTGACCGCGATTGTGGCGACGACCACGGTGAGCATCGACACCGAGACGACGATGGGCGACGAGAATCTGCCGACGAGCTGAACCGGATCCCAAATCGCCTGGCCGTAGATGATCGCCGTCGCGCTGGTGATCACCACCCCCATTGCTGCAAACACCGACATCGTCGTCGGCAGCGCGACGATCTGGCCGATCATCTGTTCGCGCTGGCTGCGGCCGAACCGCGTGAAGTCGGGCATGTTCAGCGACAGCGTCGCCCAGAACCCGATCATGGCGGTGAGCGACGGTACGAAGACCGGCCAGAATTCCGAGAGCGTGCGAAACTTCGCCGGGCGTGACAGAAGGGGGCCTAGCCCGTTGGCGGTGCGGATCGCCCACCAGACCAGCACGGCCGTCATCACGAGCACGAACGGTGCCGCCCAGTTCTCGACTTCGCGAACGAGATCCATCCCGCGGTAGATGATGGCGACGTTCAGACCCCAGAACAGCAGGAACGACAGCCACTCAGTCGTCGTGTGGCCGCCGAAGCCCGCTCCGAGAAGAGTCGGCCAGGCTGGGATCAGCGCCCTCAGGAGCGTGTGGAGCGCTTCCCCACCGATCCACGCTTGGATCCCGAACCACCCGCAGGCGACGAGCGCCCGCATCAGCGCAGGCACGTTCGAGCCGAGGGTGCCATAGGCCGCTCGGGCAAAGACCGGGAACGGGATGCCGTACTTCGTGCCCGGATGCGAGTTGAGCAGGATCGGCACGAGCACGATCGTGTTCCCGAGGAGGATGGTGAACAGCGCCTGGGCCCAGCTCATTCCCGACGCCATCAGCCCCGAAGCGAGCATGTAGGTTGGGATGCAGTGGGCCATGCTGACCCACAGCGCCGCATAGTTGTAGGTCGTCCAGTTGCGCCGCACGGCCGGAACCGGCGCGAGGTCGTCGTTGTAAAGCGGGCTGGCTCGAATCCTGGCCGAATCGAACAGCTCCACGCGGCCGTCCGGCAGGGCGCGCTCGGTGACGATCATGTCCCGAACCGGGCGCATTCTATTTAGCTCGGGCGAGACTCGCCGACGCCGTCGAGGTCCGTTTCCCGATCATGGGAGCGGCACGTCGATCCAATACGGATCGTTCGCCACGGTGAACGCCACGCGTACTGTAATCATCTTCCGACCCGATCCGAGCTCCGCGACTGCTCGGCCCGATCCGATCCAGCTCTCGCCCGTGCTGTCGATCTGGAGCGGGATCGTTTCCTCGGGCTCGCCTTCGCCGCGGATCGTCAGCGACGCGCTCGACGCGACCGAAGCCGGGAGGTCTTCGCGAACGGCATCGCTGAAATACAAGTGGTGCTCGCGGCCCGATCTGTCGACAACCACCTCGTAGTGAAGGTCCCCCTTCATCAAGACCACGCCTCCATGATGAGGGTTGTGATCTCCGTGGGGCACGGTTGCCGGTTGCGCCGGCGGCGCGATGGCGGTGGCCCCGGAAGCGCTGGCAGAGGCCCCCGCGGCTTCGGCGGCCGCCGTCGTCATCGGATCAGGCGTCGAGGCGCGGCATGCCGTGAAAAACAACAGCACCCCCAACAAAATGCCGGTCGCCGGGACTCGACGCCCGGCAGCTCGTTCTGCACCGGGCGAGCCGGACCGTCCGGCCGAATCATTCATGGCGAAGCGCGTCGATGGGCGTGAGCTTCGACGCGCGCTCGGCCGGGTAGAACCCGAAGAACACGCCGACCGCCGCCGCGACGGCCAACGCGAGCGCCATGGACGACGCCGAGACTGCCGTCGGCCACTCGAGCGCCCACGTCAGCAACCCGGACGAAACCCACCCGGCAACGAGCCCGACGGCCCCGCCCGCCAGCGCGAGCGTCACGGCCTCCACGAGAAACTGCATGCGGACGTCCCGGGCGCGGGCGCCGACCGCGCGGCGGAGGCCGATCTCTCGCGTTCGCTCGGTCACCGACACGAGCATGATATTCATGATCCCGATGCCGCCGACGACGAGCGAGATCGCGGCGATGCCGGCGAGAAGCGCCGTCATCGTGGCGCCGGCGCGCTGGAGCGTGCTCGCCATCTCCTGCATGTTGATTTCGTCCAGCTTCGGCATGTTGGCCAGAACGAACGCAGCGACGGAGGTGTAGAGCCCCTTGGTGAGCGCTTCGGCCGCCTGCGTCTTCACCGTGAAGTCATCCGGCGGGCGGGCCGCGCCGGGAATCCCGGGCTCCGACCCCAGCGCGGGTGCCGCACTCGGGATCCCGAAGCGTGGCATCTGGTTCCCCAGGATGCCGCCCTGTCGCAAGCGCGCAACCGCGGCGCTCGCGGCTTCGGTGGAGGCGCGATGCCGGCCCCGAAGCAGCCCGGCAATGTCCGACGCGACGCGCGAGGCGTCGCCGGACTGCACCACCTCGACGGTGATCCCATGCAGATGAGCGATGCTGAGGAGATCCTGAAGGGCCGTGTACGGCACGAACACGGTCTCGCTCTGATCTTCGTCGGACGTATGCAAGAGGCCGACGATCGTGAACCGGCGATCGCGCATGGCCACCGTGCGCCCGACTACGTTCGCTGATCCGCCGAAGAGGCGCTCGGCGACAGCGCGACCCAGGACGGCAACGCTGGCGCGCGAGGCGACCTCGTGGTCGTTGAAGAACCGGCCGGGCCCAGACGACCCGGTAGAGCTTGTATAGATTGCCGGCCACTCGACGTCCGTTCCGACGACCTGGCCGTAGAACCGCCGGAGAATCTGGTTTGCTCCCGAGCCCGCCGTCTCCCGAACCTCCGCGACCCACGCACGCAGTCGCACTGTCGCCGCCGCGTGCTTCACACCCTTGACATCGCGCCGAATGGCGTCCAAGTCCCCGACGCTCAAGGTCGTCGCCGCCCCAAGGCCGCTCGGGATGTTCGAGTCCTCGCCCCCCCGCGTGTAATTGCCGGCGCGGACGTTCACCAGGTTCGTCCCCGCCGAGCGGACCTCCTGCTCCACCGTGCGCTCGGCGCCGTTTCCAAGCGCCGCCATCATCACGACGGCGCCGACGCCGATGATCATCCCGAGCATCGTGAGCGCCGTGCGCAGCGTGTTGCGGCTGAGCGCGCGGGCGGCCAAGTGGAAGTTAACGATGAGATTCCTCATTCATACCGGAGCGACTGGATGGGGTCCAGACGTGCGGCTTGCCGTGCCGGATACCAGCCGAAGAAGACGCCGACGAGCGCAGCGATTCCGAACGAGAGCGCGACGGCGGACGGCGACACGCTCGTCGACCATCGCAGGAACTGCGCGATGCCCATCGACGCCGCGATGCCCAGCACCACGCCGGCGAACCCGCCGACCAGGCTGAGCGTGATGGCCTCGGCAACGAACTGCCGGCGGACGTCGCTGGCCCGGGCGCCAACGGCCCTTCGCACGCCGATCTCGCGCGTTCGCTCGGTGACCGACAGCAGCATGATGTTCATGATCCCGATGCCGCCAACGAGCAGCGACACGCCGGCAATGCAGGCGAGGAGGGCTGTCATGGTCCGACTCGCGCGCTCGAGCGTCTTCGCCAACTGTTCGAGCGTGACCTTGTCGAGTCCGGACACGTTGCCAACGACGGCCCGGGCGACGTCGGGTCGCATCCCGCCCGCAGCCAGCGCCTGCCTGGCCTGCGTCGCGACGGTGAAATCGTCCGGCATCGACGGGCCGATGCCGTGGCGCACGCGCAACAGCTCCGTCACGTCCTTCGAGACCCGCGTGACCTCGCCCGTCGACGCGGCCGTGATTGTGATGTCATTCAGCTTCGAGACGTTCAGCAACCGGTGCAACGCCGTGAACGGAACGTAGACGGCATCGAACTGCCCATCGCCGGGTGCGGGGGCCACAACCCAGCTCGTGCTGGTCACCACCCCGACGACCCGGAACGGCTGGTTCCAGATCTTGAGCTCCCTCCCGATCGGGTCGTCAATCGAGCCATCGTGACCGAACAACCGCTGGGCGGCGACGCTGCCGACCACGATCACCTGCGCGGCATTCCGCTGCTCACGGGGCGTAAAGAAGCGGCCGGCCTGAAAGGTCCATGCGCGCCGAATCAGCGGGAGCTGCACATCGGTGCCGTTCAACCGCGTGAACCAGCGTTTCGCGCCGTTCACCACATGCGCGTTCTGATGAACCCCTTCCGCTACGTACTGCACGCCCCCCAGACGCCGAATCGCGTCGGCGTCGTCCGACGTGAGCGTCGCGGCGGCGCCAAGACCGGCTTCCAGGTCCCCGAGGCGCTGGCTCGCGGTCGGGTGATCGTGCTTCTCCATCGGGTCGTTTTCTGGATGAAACAAGACAGGCACAACTCGTAGCTCGTCGCTCGTGGCTCGCGGCTCGCGCGCTCCGAGCCGCGCCTGATGATCCACGACGCCGCCGAAATCGTCTTCGGTCTTGAGCTTGTAGTTGCCCGCGGTGACGACGACCAGGTTCATGCCGGCAGCCCGGACCTGCTGCTCAATCGCCGCTTCGGCGCCCCGTCCGAGCGCAATCATCGTCAGCACCGCGGCGACCCCGATCGTCATCCCAAGCATCGTCAGGGCGGTCTGCAGGCGGTGTCGGCCCAGCGCCTTGACGGCAATCGCGAGACTTGAGCCGATGGACATCAGTCGGCCTCGCTCCTCGCACCCGCCCCGAGCGTCGCGAGCTCGTGCAACGCGAAGGTCCGCGTCGCATTCGGGCGGTCGTCGACAATGAGACCGTCCTTGAAACGGACGATCCGGGAGGCGTAGTCGGCTACCTGCTGCTCGTGGGTAATCAGCACGATCGTAATGCCTCGTTCGGCATTCAGCCGTTGGAAGATCTCCATCACTTCTACGCTGGTACGGCTGTCGAGATTGCCCGTCGGCTCGTCGGCCAGCAGAATCGACGGGTTGTTCAGCAGAGCGCGGGCAATCGCCACGCGCTGCTGCTGGCCGCCCGACAGCTGGTTGGGGTGATGGTCGGCGCGATCCGCGAGTCCCACCGAATCGAGCGCAGCACGCGCGCGCCGGCGGCGCTCGCGCGGCGAGATACGCCCGTGGTTGGCGTACAGCAGCGGCAGCTCCACGTTTTCGAGCGCAGACGTGCGCGGCAGGAGATTGAACCCCTGAAACACGAAGCCGATCTGCTCGTTGCGGACGAGCGACAGCTCATCGTCCGAGAGACGCGATACATCTCGGCCGTTCAGCAGGTAACGCCCGTCCGTCGGACGGTCGAGGCAGCCGACGATGTGCATGAAGGTTGACTTACCCGAGCCGGACGGCCCGACGACGGACAGGAACGCCCCCGAGTCGATGTCGAGCGTGACTTGACGGAGCGCGTGGACCGACACCTCCCCGACTTGGTAGACCTTCGCGAGATCGCGAACCGAAATCAGGGGCGCTATCAATGGGTCTGGACCGCCTTCGTCTGAGCCGCAAAGTTATAGAAGATTGCGGCCTGCGCCTTTTCTGCCCCCGCCATCCCGTAGACTTTGCCCGCGCCCTCGATGACGTAGTACTCGTTGGCAGCGTGGGCATTGCCGCCGTGTCCGGCGCCCCCCATGCCAATCGGCATCGACACCGGCGCGACGCGCTCGCCGACCTCCTCGTTCGAGAACAGATAGGCCGGCCAGTAGCCGCCGAGGATGCTCGAGTAGTGCGCCGGCGCGCCGTGCGGAATATCGAACTGATCGTACATCTCGGTCATCGCGCGCGCGATATCGGTGTCGTACGACATCTTCGACCACGGCACGTCGCCGATGACCTTCAGCTCGACGTCTTTGTAACCGTTGCGATCGAGCTGCTCGCGGATCCGCTTGACGATCTGCATGCCGTTCATCTTGGGCACGTAGCGTATGTTGTGTTTCGACGTGATCTTGTTCGGGAGAATCGCTCCGGCTCCTCCCGCATACATGTTGCCGCCCCAGATCCCGTCGAGATTGAAAGAGGTCCCGTAGCGGCCCATCTTGAGCATCGTAAACGGATCATCGGAAATGAACCGGGCGACGCCGAGATTGGCCGCCGCGATTTTCATGTCCGTCTTGGCCGCCGCCGTTTTCAGCTGCTCGACTTCCGGCACCGACAGCGGCTCGACGCCATCGAAGAATCCCTTCACGCGCGGCGTATTGCCGTCATCGGACACGAGAGATGCGAGCATCTTCATGTGCCGCCAGGCAGGGCTGTCGACGGAGCGCTTGTTGCTGCCGTGAATGTCCGACTGGACGGGACCGCGGCCCCATGAGCGGCCGCTCGTCGTGAGCTCGAAATACACACACCCTTCAGAGCCGCCCCCCACGCCGGCGCTGCCGCTCGGCGCCTGGGATCCGGACTCGCCGATCAGGGCCTCCACGTTCCGGAGGAGATCGGGATGATCCTTGACGAACTTTCGCACGCCGACGTCCATGCGTTCCTCGTCGCCCTCGGCCACGAAGACGATGTTCACCGGCAGCTTGCCCGTCACGGCCTTGATCGCCAGCAGGGCGTTGAGCTGAGCCATCTCCGGACCCTTTGAATTGGTCGCGCCGCGACCGATCAGGACCTTCTTGTACGGCGGCTGCTCGACGAGGCGCGCTTCGAACGGCGGCGACGACCAGGCATCGGGCTGCGTGACCGGCATCGTGTCGTATTGCCAGTAGATCGCGATCGTTCGCGGCGCGCCTTCGTCGCAGCGCGCATACACGACGGGGTTTCCCGGCGCACCCCACTCGGTGATGCCGACGTCGAACACGCGAGACTCCTGGCATCCAAGCTGCTCGAAGAAGCCCTTGACCATTTCCGCCGATTCAGGGATGCCCTCGCCGCTGTTCGAGATGCTCGGTTGCCGAATCCATTTCTGCAGGCTTTCGACGTGCTCGTCGATGTGCTCATCGATGTAGGTGAAAACCCTCTTGAGATCGTCGTTCGTGATCTTCGAGAGGGCGGGCTTGATCTCCGTATCGCCGTCCGGACGGATGCCGAGCCGCGACGCGGCCGGCCTGGCCGCCGGCGCTCCGTCGGCGGAGGCCGTCTTGCCCGAGGTCGAGCACGCCGTTGCAAGTGCGGGAACGCAGAGGATCGTCACCAACCAGCGCATACGCTTCTCCTTAAGGGCGAGATTATGGCCTGATCCAGTCCTGATATGCCTGCCACCGGGCCGCCCCGCTTCGCGACCGGACATCATTGTCGACCAGGTCGCGCCCGACGGTATAGGTGACGGCGTAGGTTCGAAACTCGTTGAAGAACTTGAGCGTCGCCTCTGTCGACTCCGCGGGCATGAGCGCCTCGTCCTCGAGCGCCGTCGCGGCGCGGACGAATTCCAGGTCGCCATCGAGATAGCGCCGCGCGATATCCACCTGCACCCAGCGGAGCCGATCGACAAGGCGCGCAACTCGCAGATAGGTCTCGACATGGCCGACATCGGCGACCTCCGCCAGAGGAAGCCCTGCCGGTCCGACCCCTCCCGGGGAGAGCCCCGCAAGCGCGAACAGTTCGCGTTCGATCACGACCCGGCTCGTTCCTGGAAATGCGAGCTCGACGGCAAACGTCGCCGCGCCTTCGGTTCGCAAGGTCTGCGGCGAGAACATCGGTTGG
The DNA here is from genome assembly GCA_035510155.1 of Vicinamibacterales bacterium. Lineage (GTDB taxonomy): Bacteria > Acidobacteriota > Vicinamibacteria > Vicinamibacterales > CAVVIG01 > DATKHR01. Next base: position 30,666 of record DATKHR010000034.1, on the reverse strand, counting down.
ACCGGCAGGTCGATCAGGCTGTTGATGGCGTGATGGCCGGGATACGTTTCATGACACGCGAGCTCGAGGAGACGATCGACCGTGTACGAGAAGTCCAGGTTGATGACCGTTCGGCTTCGGCCGTGGCCTTCGTAGCGGGTGAACGCGCTCCAGGGCATCCCGTGCGTGTACTCGATGCTCACGCCCTCGTTCGGCGGGAGCGATAGATGATCAAAGGTCACGCGACGGCAGGCCTCGACGGCCCGCGTCACGACCACGGGCACCCGGTCGCGCGCGACGACGAATCGCCGATCGAACGCGCGGTAGCGCGGCGCCAAAGTGCCGTGCCCGGGCAGGAGCGCGTCGAGCTCCCGGCGCGCGGCCTCGAAGGCGGACGGATCACGGGTGCCGGCGTCCACGCCGAACAGCTCTCGGCTCTCCTCATCAAAGGAGAGATGACGGCCTGTCAACAGATCGACGCGCGCGACGACGGCCGCGAGCTGGCGGGAGAGAAAGGCGCGACGCGACCGGTCCACCGCGGTCCTGGCCCCGTCTCTGGCGAGCTCGTCAACGAGCGCGGCAGCGGCTCGCCGAATCTCGGGCAACGGCGTCTGCTCCGCTCGCGCGCGATCGAGCCAGACGGGGGGGCCCGCGTAGAAGTCCAGAGAATCAGCGTCGCGCTGCCCGAGCGCGAGTACGATCCTGACGTAGGCGTCGAACTGCCGATCCAGCGCGACGCGAAACGCGAAATCCCGCGCGTCGCCGCAGCCGGATGCGAATGCGAGCGCGCCGATCGCCGCGCCGACTGCGACGCGTAACGCGCGTCGCTTCACGTGACCGCGGCGCCGCCTCACTTGATGGCGCGTTCGGCGTATCCCTCGGCGTCATACGCATCGTGTTCATACCCGCCACGATAATCTCGTTCATCCGGCCGCCGAATCTTCGCCTGCGCGACGACCCGGTCGCGGCGCAGACCAACGATGTCCGAGACGTGTGTCCAGCCCTTGTCGGCGTGCTCGTCGAGGAAGCGCCCCAGCCCGTCGCGCAACTGCCGGATGACGTTCGGTCCGATCGCGTGGTCCAGCATCGCGGCCGTGCACACCTGCACGGTGCCGCACCCGAGCAGGAAGTAATTGAGCGCATGCTCGAAGGTCGAGACGCCGCCGATGCCCGAGAAGCTCCGATCGGGAAAGGCCTGCGTGAGCTGTGACATCTTGGCGAGCGACAGCGGGAGGATCGCGGGCCCGCCCAGGCCGCCGGTCGACACGAGACCGTCGACGTTCACCTCGAACTCGAGCGTCTCCGGATCGACGAGCGGCAGCGACGTGAACGTGTTCGACGATGAGACGGCGTCCGCCTGGCCGAGGAACGCGCCCCTCGCCTCGACGACAATGTCGGTGGTCGACGGCGTCAGCTTGGCCCATACCGGAACCGTCGCCACCTCTTTGACCGCCTTGGCGACGATCGAGACCAGCTCGGTGTCCTTGCCGACGTTCGACCCCATGTCGGGCCGGTCCATGTGGGGACACGACAGGTTCAGCTCCAGCGCGTCACACCCCTGCTCCTGACATGCCACGGCGAGCTCCTGCCAGTGGCGCAGCTCAGTCTCGTTCCCCGAGCCCGCCATGACCGAGGCGACCAGGATGCGGTCCGGAAACGCCTTCTTGATCCGTGCGAGCCGGGGCACCCACCAGTCGAGCGTCTTGTCCGAAATGAGCTCCCAGTTCCATGACGAATGCAGCGCCGTGCCGGGCCGCTTCTTCATCGACAGGTGCGGTGAATCGGCATCGGCGCGCAGGAACTTCGTTTTTGGTCCGACGACGTTCACGACGGGGTGCAAGCCGATGGTCTTGGTGACCACGCCCCCCCATCCGGCTTCGAAGGCGCGCAGGATATTCGACTCCGACTCGGTCGGCGGCGCCGATGACAGCAGGAACGGGTTCGGGAATCGCAGGCCCGTAAACGTCGTTGAAAGATCGGCCGACATCACAGCTCCATGCCGCTACGTGCGCGCTCGGCGCTTCAAGAACGAACCTTGCCCCGCTCGTCCGGCGAACTGGCCGTTCTCGATCACCACCCGCCCGCGCGACAGGACCGTATCGGCGGCGCCGGTCACCCGGCGCCCTTCATAAGGGTTGTAGTCCACTTTCATGTGCAGCGTCTTGGCTGCCAGCGTAACCGTGCGATTGGGGTCGAAGATGACGATGTCGGCGTCCGATCCGGGGGCGATGGTGCCTTTGCGCGGAAACAGGCCGAAGATCTTCGCGGGAGACGTCGATGTCAGCTCGACGAACCGGTTCAACGAGATGCGCCCTTCCCGCACGCCGCCGTCATACACGAGGCTCATGCGGGTCTCGATGCCCGGCGCGCCGTTGGGAATCTTCGAGAAGTCGCCGCGACCGAGCTCCTTCTGCTCCTTCATGCAGAAGGGACAGTGATCGGTCGAGATGCATTGGAGATCGTTGAATGCGAGCCCCTGCCAGAGCTGCGCCTGCTTGGCTTTCTCGCGCAGCGGAGGGCTCATCACGTACTTGGCGCCGCCGAAGTCCGGCTCCTCATAATTATCGTCGGACAAAAACAAATACTGGGGGCACGTTTCGGCGTACGCGGGAAGACCACGATCGCGCGCCTCGGCCACCATCTCGAGCGCCTCGGCTGCCGAAAGGTGCACGATGTAAACCGGTACGTCCGCGATCTCGGCGAGGGCGATGGCTCGGTGCGTCGCTTCCGCCTCCGCCCGCGCTGGCCGCGTGAGCGCGTGATACTTCGGAGCCGTCTGACCCGCCCGGAGCGCGCGCTGGACGAGCACGTCGATGACGTCGCCGTTCTCGGCGTGCATGCAAATCATCCCGCCGTTCTTGCCCGTTCGAAGCAGCGCCTTGAAAATGCTGCCGTCGTCCAGCATGAACACGCCGCGATACGCCATGAACAGTTTGAAGGACGTCACGCCCTGACAGACCAGCGCGTCCATTTCCTGCTCGGTCTGGTCGTTCAGGTCGGTCATGATCATGTGAAAGCCGTAGTCGATGACCGCCTTGCTCTCGGCCTTTCTCATCCACGTTTCCCACGCGTGGTGCAGCGTCTGTCCCTTGTACTGGATGGCGAAGTCGACGATAGAGGTCGTGCCGCCGAATGCCGCAGCGATCGTGCCGGACTCGAAGTCGTCGGCAGAGGTCGTGCCTCCGAACGGCATGTCGAGATGCGTGTGCACATCGACGCCGCCGGGAAGGACGTACTTGCCCGTGGCATCGATGCTCTTGTCGGCGCGGATGTCGAGGCGGGTGCCAATCGCGGCGATTCGCTCGTCCTCGACGAGCACGTCGCCCTCGTACTGATCGACCGCCGTCACGATCGTGCCGTTGGTGATGAGCGTGCGCATCCGTGCCCTGTCAGAACCAGCGCGATATCGTGACTTTCTTGTCCGTGTAGAACTCGAACGCGTCGCGGCCGTGCGCCTTCAAATCGCCGAAGAAGCTGTCCTTGGCCCCGCCGAACGGAAAGTACGCCATCGGCGCGGCCACGCCGACGTTGACGCCGACCATGGACGCCGTGGCGTGCTTCGCAAACTCGCGCGCGGCCTTCCCGCGCGATGTGAAGATCGACGCCGCGTTGGCGTTGGGATGCGACTTCATCAGGGCGATCGCATCATCGAGCGACTTCACAGGCGAGATCGCGGCCACTGGTCCGAAGATCTCGTCGTGCCCGATCGTCATCCGTATCGAGACCTCGTCGAACAGCGTCGGCCCGACGAAGTAGCCCCGCGGCCGGTCGGGCACTCGCGTGTCCCGGCCGTCGACGAGCAGTCTGGCCCCGTCGACCACGCCCTTGTCTATGTAGCCCCGCACGCGCTCGCGGTGCCTCTCACTGATCACCGGCCCCATCGTCACGCCAGGCTGGGTCCCGTCGCCGACCCTCAATGATTTCGCCGCCTCGACCATGCGATCGCGCGTTTCCTGGTGGACGTGGCCAACGGGCACGAGCATGCTCCCCGCCAGGCACCGTTCGCCGGCGCAACCGTAGAACGACTCGGCGATCGCCGCCATGGATCGATCGAGATCGGCATCGGGCATGACGACGACGAAGTTTTTCGCGCCGCCGAGCGCCTGGACCCGCTTTCCTGCGTGAGTGGCGCGCTGATAGACGTGTCTGGCGACCGGCGTGGAGCCCACGAAGGAGATGGCTCGGATCCCGGGGTGATCGCAGAGCGCGTTCACGACTTCGCTGCCGCCGTTCACGAGGTTCACGACGCCCGGAGGGAGGCCACACTTCTGAAGCAACTCGGCCATCATCCGCTGCGACAGCGGCACCTGCTCCGACGGCTTCAACACGAATGTGTTGCCGGTCACGATGGCAAAGGGCAGGAACCACATCGGCACCATCGCAGGAAAATTGAAGGGCGCAATCGCGGCGCACACACCAAGGGGCTGCCGCACGACGTGGCAGTCGATCCCGCTTGCGATGTCCTCGAGCGCGGAGCCCTGCATCAGCGACGGCGCACCACAGGCAACCTCGACGCACTCGATCCCACGGCGCACGCTTCCCCGAGCTTCGTCAAGCGTCTTGCCGTGCTCGGTTGTGACGATCCGGGCCAGCTCCTCGAAGTGCTGCTCGAGCGCTCCCTTGAACTTGTGGAGCACCTGCGCGCGCGCGTTCACCGGAGTATCCCGCCACCCAGGAAGCGCCGCGGCCGCGGCGTCAACGGCGGCGCCGACATCGGCGGCTGTCGAAAGGGGCGTGCGACCGATCACGTCGCCCACGGCCGGATTGTGGACGTCGTAATAACTGGTCGCGCTGGATATCACCCAGCGGCCGCCGATGAAATTGTCGAGGGTCACGACGTCCATTCGAGTTGCGACGTCAGCCATGCCGATCTCCTGAGAAAAAGCCCATTATAGGGCCAGCTCGCCACGACATTCAGAGCGACGCCGCGGTTCCCAGGAGCAGCGGCTTGGCTTCGCTCGCCCACCCCTCCTCCCATGTCGGCCGCGCGGCTCGCCGCGATCCTGCGCGCAGCCGATCGAGCTGCGACGAGCCAACGGGGAACGTCTCGAACAGATCGAACAGCACATCCGCCAGCTGACGGGCCGTCGAAAAGAGGAGGCCGTTGTCGCCGTGCCGGACCCGCTCCGCCAGGCACGCGCCGTAATCCAGCGCGCACACCGGCACGCCTGCGCCAAACAGATCGACGACCTTCATCGGAATGTCGACGCCGGACGATGAGCGGTGGAGGCAGAGTCCAAGGTCGGCGCTGCCCACCACACGAGGGTAGTCCTCGGGATCGAGCCATCGCGTGCGGAGCTGGATGCGGCGCGCGGGTAGACCGGCGAACCGCCGCTCGAATTCGGCGCGCCGGGTGCCGTCGCCCGTGACGAGAATGACCAGATCCGGGAACCGCCGGGACGGACCGCCAGCCTCCCAGCCGCGGATGCGGTCCTCAATCTGAAGCACCGCATCGATGACGACGTCGAAATCCTCGTCGGCCGTCCAGCCGGTCGGACTCACGATGAACCCCACGGGGCCCGCCCCGCGAATCCCCAGGCGTGTGAACAGCGCTTGCCTGATCTGCTCGCGCTCCGTTCGCTCAATCGACACGAACGCCGACGCCGGGCGATCGTACAGGACGCGGACAGTCGACAGCTTGAAGCGATCGGTAAGGAATTTCGCGAACCCCCGCGAGACGCAGAGGTTTGCGTCAGCCGCTCGCCCCGCGATCTTCTCCAACCAGCGCCCAAGCCGAACAGCCGGGTGCCCTCGCCCCAGGCGCAGCGCCAGGATCGTGTAGCCGAGGTTGTGCCAGTCGACGATCAGGCGTGCCCCGCGCAGGCGAGCCACGATCCAGGCGACGTGCAGCGTCGGCAGGGCAGGCGGATTCTGCACGAGCAGGAGGTCGAATGTCGGCAGGCGCAACAGCGCGACGAAGAGCCGTACGCTTAAACGGAAGCCGTCGATGAATGCGGCGAACGCGTACAGGAGCGAGGACATCACCGGCCAACCTCCCACCCGCTCCCTGAGCGTCGCGTTCGGGATCGTGTGAACGGTGATGCGCGAATCTGCAGCAAGGGACTTCGGAAGTGGCGCGCCCGCGTAGCCGACGAAGTCCACGTCAACGCCGCTGGCGGCCAGCGCGCGGGCGTGGTACTGCATGCGAGGACTGCGCCCGAGATCCCCTGCGACAACGACGGCGGCGTGCATCTTGGAGGGCGTGGAATCGACGAGAGCCGATCTAGCATAACCTACGCGACGCGTGGCTCGCGCTCAGGTCGAGCTAACATGTGCATCGGCGTGCGACACCTGCTGACTCCTCTGCTCTGGCTGCTCGTGGCCGTCCCGCTGGCGTCTCAGCCCGCGCGCTTGGATGTGCTGATTCGAAACGGCCGAGTGCTTGACGGCACCGGCAATCCCTGGCGGGCGGTGGATATCGGGATCCGCGGGGGACGCATTGTGGACATGGGCCGCCTCCCGGCGGCGACCGCGGCGCGCGTCATCGATGCGAAAGGGTTGACCGTCTCACCCGGGTTCATCGACGTTCATTCACACGCCGCCGACGGCCTCGCAGGCCCGCTGAAGGAAGGGCGCCAGCTGCTTGCCCAAGGGATCACGACCGTCGCTCTCAACCCCGACGGCGGCGGACCAATCGATCTTCGAGCGCAACACGCGGGTTTCGAGCAGCGCGGCGTCGGTGTCAACGTCGCACTCTACGTGCCGCACGGTTCCATCCGCCGCGAGGTCGTCGGCATGGCCGATCGCGACCCGACGCCCGCCGAGCTCGAGCACATGGTGACGCTCGCCCGGCGCGGCATGGAAGCGGGCGGCATCGGGCTGTCTTCGGGTCTCTACTACGCGCCCGGCAGCTACGCCCGGACCGAGGAGGTCATTGCGCTCGCGAAGATCGTGGGCGAGATGGGCGGGGGGTACGAGAGCCACATCCGCGACGAAGCCGACTACAGCATCGGCGTCGTCGGCGCCGTAGAAGAGGTCATCCGCATCGCCGAAGAGGGACACATTCCCGCTATCGTCGCGCACATGAAAGCGCTCGGACCCGCCAGTTGGGGGCTGTCGATGGCGCTCGTCGAGCGCATTGCTCAGGCGCGCAACCGCGGCGTCGAGGTCTACGCGGACCAATACCCCTACGACGCGAGCGGCACGAGCATTGTCGGCGCGCTCGTCCCTCGGTGGGCCGAAGTCGGCGGGCAGCCTGAGCTCATCAAACGCATCGACGGCGCCGATCACGATCGACTTGCCGCCGATATGCGACGCAATCTCGAGCGCCGGGGCGGAGCCGACAGCCTGGTGATCGCGGTGTATCGCCCGGACCGGTCGCTCGAGGGGAAGTCATTGACAGCCGTCGCCACGGCGATGAGCCTGGCGCCCGAGGAAACGGCACTGGCGCTCCTTCGCAAAGGGGGCGCGGGCCTCGTGTCGTTCAACATGTCGGAGCGTGACATCGAGCTCATCATGCGGCAGCCGTTCACCATGACGTGCACCGACGGCGACCTCGTACCGTTCGGGCGGGGCAAACCGCACCCGCGCGGCAACGGCGCGTTTGCCCGCAAGCTCCACGTGTACGTGCACGACCGCGGCGTCATCGATCTGCCGTTTGCCGTTCGCTCGATGACGAGCCTGCCGGCGTCCGTGTATGGCATGAAGGATCGCGGCATGCTCAGGCCCGGTGCGTGGGCGGACGTGCTGATTTTCGATCCTGCTCGAGTCCGGGACGCGGCGACGTATCAGGAACCGCATCAAATCGCCGAAGGCATGGAATACGTCCTGGTGAACGGAGTGATCGCGAAGGACGGCAACCTGTTCACGGACGCGCTCGGGGGAAAGGTCGTGACGCCTGAACGATAGCGGCTACCTCCTGGAGCTCGCGAACGACTGCGTGCACTGCGGTTTCTGCCTTCCGGCCTGCCCGACCTACCTGCTGTGGGGGCGCGAGGCTGACTCTCCGCGCGGCCGTATCTATCTGATGAAGGCGCACCTCGAGGCGCGGACGACCATCTCGGAGAGCTTCGAGCGTCACATGGACGCCTGTCTGGGATGCATGGCGTGCGTCACGGCCTGCCCGTCCGGCGTCCGATACGACCAGTTGATCGAACACACACGGCCTCTCGTTGAGCAGCTCGGCACAAGGCCGCTCGTCGACCGTGTGTATCGAGGGCTGCTGTTTGGCCTGTTACCGTATCCTCGGCGCTTGCGGTGGATCGCTCGGGCGTTGCGAACGGCGCAACGCCTGGGCATCCAGCGCGCCTTCCGCGCATCCGGCCTGGCCCGAATGCTTCCCGCTCGCCTTGCGGCGCTCGAGCGGCTCGCGCCGCCCGCGATGCCACCAAACGGTCGTGACCAGCTGCCAGCGACCATCGCCCCCGCTGGAACGGCCCGCCGGCGTGTGGGGCTCCTTCTCGGCTGCGTGCAGCGCGTGTTCTTTCCGCAAGTCAATCACGCCACCGCCCGAGTGCTGGCCGCGGAGGGGTGCGAGGTCGTGGTCCCTCAAGGGCAGCAGTGCTGTGGCGCCTTGATGCTCCATGCAGGCCGCATCGAGGACGCGCGGGTCGCCGCGCGCCGTCTTATCGACGCGTTCGAGCCGGGTCAGGCGGGCCGCGCCCGCAACGGACCTCTCGACCACATCGTCATCAACGCGGCCGGGTGCGGGTCGGCGATGAAAGAGTACGCAGAGCTCCTGCGCGACGATTCTGATTATGCCGACCGGGCACGCGCGTTTGCCGAACGATGCGTCGATATCTCTGAGCTGCTGGCGCAACTCGAACCGCAAGCGCCGCGTCACCCCCTACGCCTCCGCGTGGCGTATCACGACGCGTGCCACCTGAATCACGCCCAACGAGTCAAGCAGGCGCCGCGGCAGGTCCTACAGACGATTCCGGAGCTCGAGCTTCGGGAGATCGCCGAGTCCGACGTCTGCTGTGGATCCGCGGGTGTCTACAATCTGCTGGAACCTGCAGCCGCCGGCGCGCTTCGCGATCGCAAGGTGGCGCACGTGCTGCAGACCGACTGCGACGCGCTCGTGTCGTCCAACCCGGGTTGCCTGCTCCAGATCGCGTCGGGGCTCGAAGCGGCAGGGCGCGCGACCCGGGTCATGCACCTCGTCGAGGTGCTCGATGCGTCGATCGGAGGCCACCACGAGTGAGTCGCGCTCGGCTCAGAGTCCGCCCGGTCCCCGGCCCGGATTCAGCGTCCCGGTCGGATCGAACGTCCGTTTCAGCGACCGCATGATGTCGAACGCGTCGCCCAATGGCCCCCACCGACCGACAGCCGCCTCGAGGTCATCCGACGCCCGTAGCAGCACGACGCTTCCCCGCCCCGGAGCGTTCCTCCGGCGGAGCGCCTCGATCGCGCGTGACTGAGACTTGAGCTCGCCATCGAATCGAGCGAGCAGAACACCGACACTCGCGCGGCCAATCGCCTCAGCGCAGCGCTCGCCGGCCGCCGCCCCGGTCGACGTCCCAAGAACGCCGAGAGCCTCGAGGGTTGCCGGGACGTCCGTCGGGAGGCACGTGATCTTCGCCACGGCGCCCGGTCCGCCCCACGGCCGCCCGCGATGTGAGGACCATTCCCGCTCCTCGTCGTCGCCGCGAAGAATCATCGTTCGCGTCCCGTGAGCGGCAGCCAGGCGAACCGCGCTCGCGCTCTGCTGCTCGATTGACGCCTCAATCGACTCGAAACGGATCAGCAACCGCGGCGATTTCACTTCGGCCGTCTGAATCTCAATCGCGGTGGGCGTCAACTGGTTCTGGTCGATCGCCGCCACAATCGCGCCGGCCGACGACGGGGATGTGTTCTCCGCAACCACCGTGGCCGACGTCGTCGGACGCGGATAGAGCTTGAACGTCGCGTTCAGGATGACGCCCAGGCACCCGTATGACCCTGCTATCAGCCGCGCGACATCGTACCCGGCGACGTTCTTGACGACGATGCCGCCCGCCTTGGCGCGAACGCCGTCTGCGCGTGCGATTTCAACGCCGATGATGAGGTCCCGCGGCGCCCCATATCGATGCCGCCTGGGCCCGCTGTCATTGGTTGCGACGATGCCGCCGATCGTCGCGCGATCGGACCGCGGGGGATCGAGCGGAATCCATTGCCCCTGTCTCGCGAGCACCCGATTGACATCATCCAGCACCGCACCGGCCTCGACCGTGGCCGTCAAATCGCCATGCCGGTGCGCGAGCACTCGATTCAGGCGCGTCGTGGTGAGGAGGATGTCGCCGTCGGGTGCGGAGCTCCGGTCGCCTGTGGTGCCGCCTCCGCGGATGACAATGCGCTGGTTCGAGCGCGTCGCCGCGGCCAACAGCTCCGCAACTTCCTCAACGGTCGCGGGCTCGACCGTGCGCACTCAGAAACGCTCCGCCAGGTGACGCTGCTCCGCGGGGTGCTGCCGGTAAGGACCCGGCACCTCACCGCACAAGCGCGGTGTAGGAAAGACCTTGCCTGGATTGCAGATGCCGGACGGATCGAAGGCACAGCGGACGAGTTGCATCGTGTCCAGATCGGCGTCCTTGAACATCTTCGGCATCTGATGCGCCTTGTCGGCCCCGACGCCGTGCTCGCCCGTGATCGAGCCGCCCGCATCGAGGCAATACCCGAGAATCTCGTTGGCGACCTCCTCCGCGAGCTCGCCCTGACCGGGGACAGCCTCGTCATAGCAGACGAGCGGGTGCAGATTGCCGTCTCCCGCGTGAAAGACGTTGCCAATCCGCAGGCCCGACCGCGTTTCCAGCTCGCGGATGCGCCGGAGCACGTCCGGCAGCTTCGTGCGGGGAATGACGCCGTCCTGGACGTAGTAGTTTGGCGACACGCGCCCCATGGCCGCGAACGCCGCCTTTCGCCCCTTCCAGATCCTCGCCCGGTCGTCGTCGTTCTTCGCGATTATCAGAGCCGTCGTGCCATGGTGGCGGCAGATCTGTTCGACGAGCCCGAAGAGCTCCTGGACCTCGACGGAAGGTCCATCCAATTCAACGATCAGGACGGCCTCGGCATCCGGAAAGCCGGGATGGACGGCGGCCTCGGCCGCTTCGAGCGTCAAGCGGTCCATCATCTCGACCGCGGCGGGAATGATGCCGGCGGCGATGATTGCAGAGACGGCGTCGCCGGCCTGATCCGTCGACGGAAATGCCGCAAGCAACGTTCGCACGGACTCGGGCTTTCGCAAAAGGCGAAGCGTGGCCTTCGTCACGACGGCGAGCGTGCCTTCCGATCCGACGAGCACGCCCAACATGTCGAGCCCGGGCGCATCCACCGCCGAGCCGCCGACATGCACCATCTCGCCATTGGGCAGCACCGCTTCGACCCCAAGCACGTGATGCACCGTGAACCCATACTTCAGGCAATGCGCGCCGCCTGAATTCTCCGCCACGTTGCCGCCGATGGAGCAAATCAGCTGACTCGATGGGTCCGGCGCGTAGTAGTAGCCGAACGGCGCGACGCGACGGCTCACGTCCAGGTTGATGACACCCGGCTCGACGGTGATCCGCTGGTTGGCGATGTCCACTTCGAGAATCCGATTGAGCCTGGTCAGGACGATGAGGACACCGTCCGGGACGGGCAGCGCGCCGCCCGAGAGCCCGGTCCCGTGGCCGCGGGCCACGAATGGGACCCGGTGGCGATGGCACGCGCGAACGACGGCCTGCACCTCTTCGGCCGTCTTTGGGAAAACCACCAGGCCGGGACGCTCTCGCAATCGCGCAAGCCCGTCCGACTCGAAGGGCAACAGTTCCCCGTCTTCGTGCACGAGGCCATCGGGGCCAACAGCGCGCGCGATCTCGCCGATGATTTGTTCATTCACTGGTGCACGCCACAACGAGCAACGAGTCACGAATCACGAGCGACGAGCCCCCGAGCCGCTACCACGCCTGCATCGCGTCCTCGAACATCCGTGTGAGATCATCGGCTCCCGCCGGCCTTGGCGAGAGCTTCGTCACCCTGTGCTGCGGAAGCGTGCCGACGACCAGCCCGGGGATGTCCGACGACGAGTAGCCAATCGCGCGCAAGCCGTTGGGCGTATTCAACCGCTGCATGAACCACGTGATCCTGTCTGCGAGAATGCGACCGGCATCTTCCCGGCGCGCGCGCGAGACGTCCGCGCCGAGCGTTTCAGCCGCCTTCAGGTGCCGATCCGGATTGGCCTCGGCGGTAAACCGGAATACGGCGGGCGCGTTCAGGACGACCGAGAAGCCGTGAGGCACCAGCGGATGATCCACCTCGTAGCCGGGCGCACGGTACCCTTTGACGTGCCCGGACACGGGATATGACATCCCGTGCGGAAGGTGTACGCCTGCATTGCCGAAACCAACGCCCGCGTAAGAGGCCGCCAGCAGCATCTGTGCACGGGCTTCGTCATCAGCGGGATCATCGACAGCTCGAACCAGGTAGTGCGCCACCATCCGCAGCGCTTGAAGGGCCCAGATGTCGCTGATCGGGTTCGACCCCTGATACGCCGGACGCAGTGCCGGGCGCTCGGGCCGTGGCCGATCGGTGTAGGGCATGGCCGTGAACGATTCGACCGCGTGGCTCAGGATGTCGAGGCCGCTCGATGCCGCCACTTGAGCCGGCATCGTACGCGTGTTATCGGGATCCAGCAGCCCGAGCGCCGGCTTGAGACGCCGGCTGGCAATACCGGTCTTCGCGTGCATGCGCGTCAGATCGAAAATGCTGACGCCGGTCGTCTCACTGCCCGTGCCGGCCGTCGTCGGAATCGCGATGAGGGGCTTCAGCGGACCTGGGACCGGCAGACCCTTGCCAATCGGCGGGTTGACGTAGTCGAGGAATTCGCCGGATGGAAACGTCGTGTAGAGGTTCACCGCTTTCGCGGTGTCGATGACCGACCCCCCACCGATCGCCACGAAGCCGTCATAACCGCCCCGGCGCTCGCGACCGCCATCGTGCCGCGCGCCGGCGTCGCTTCCGGGCTCGGCGCTCTCGGCGAACCGGATCGCCTCGCAGAACGACTCGTCGGTCGGCTCAACCCGCACGCGGTCGTACAGCGTGGCCTTCACACCCGCCGCGTCGAGCGACTCGAGAACGGTGCGGACCGGAGGGAGCCGGGCAACGTTCGGATCAGTCAGCACGAGCGCGCGTCGAACGCCCCACTCGGCGAGATCCATCCCGCATTCGCGGGTCACGCCCGCGCCGAACCGGACGCTCGAGACGGCCATCTCGAACGCAACTTCTCTGAGCATCGATTGTTCCCGGGGCCACATTCTATTGCGGATTGGAGACTGGGTCACGAGCCGGGCCACAGCCGCTCGCCTGTAATCAGGCGGACGCGCCGCTGCAGCGTGACGAACGACCACGCCCATTCGGTGAGCACGACAAACCGGTTGCGGAAGCCGATGAGCCAGAAGATGTGCAGAAAGACCCAGAAGATCCAGCCGAAGAAGCCGGAAATCTTGATGCCGAAGATGTCGCCCACTGCAGAGCCACGCCCGATTGTGGCCATCATTCCGTAGTCGCGATACCGGAACGGTAGAAGCGGCTCGCCCTTGATGGCCCGGAGAACATTGCGCGCCGCATGAGCGCCCTGCTGCATCGCGACCTGAGCGACGCCGGGCAACGGCTTTCCGTCCTGCGTGAAACTACATAGGTCGCCGGCAACGAAGATCCGCGGCTGCTCCGCCAGCGCCAGGGTTGGCTGAGGCGTGACGCGGCCGGCGCGGTCGAGCGGCACGTTCAAGGATTTCGCCAGCGGAGAGGCCGCCACACCGGCCGCCCAGAGTACTGTCTGAGCGGCGATCGTTTCCGTGCCTCCCGCCGACCCGCTCGGCGCAGCCCCGGGCGCTCCCGCCAACCCGTTCGACACCATGACGCCGGAACCGTCAATGCCGGTGACGACGGCATTGGTGCGCACCTCGACGCCCAGACGCTCGAGCGCCTCGCGTGCCGCCCGGCGCAACGTATCCGCGAACGCCGGAAGAATGGCGGGCCCGCCCTCGAGCAAGACAATGCGCGAGGAGCGAGGGTTGATGCTTCGAAAGTCCTGGGGGAGCGACTGCCGCGCGATTTCGGCGAGCGCGCCCGCAAGCTCGACACCTGTCGGGCCGCCCCCCACGATCACGAACGTCAGCAGGCGCGTGCGCTCCTCGGAATCGGCTTCGCGTTCGGCCGCCTCGAACGCCAGCAGCACCTGTCGTCTGATCTCAAGCGCATCGTCCAGAGTCTTGAGTCCCGGGGCGCGGGGCTCCCATTCGGAATGGCCGAAGTACGAATGCGCCGCGCCGGTCGCGACGATCAGGTAGTCGTACGAGAGATCGGCGTGATTGAGGGCAGGCGCCCCCGGATGAGCATCGAGAAGCACGCGGCGCCCCGGCCCGTCAATTGCGCGGGCTTCGGCGAGCAGCACCTGCACGTTCTTCTGTTTCCTCAGCACCCAGCGGATGGGAGACGCGATGTCGCCGGGAGAGAGCGATGCCGTGGCGACCTGGTAGAGCAGCGGTTGAAAGAGATGGTAGTTGTGCCGGTCGATCAGCGTGACCTGGACGGGCGCGCCCGCCAGCGCTCGCGCGGCATCGAGACCGCCGAACCCGCCGCCGATGATGACGACATGGGGAAGCATGGGATCAAGCTCGGGAGTCGTGAGTCGTCGGTTATGAGTTATCGTACACGGATGGCCAGCCCATCCAAACACGCGGGCACGACGACCGCGAGCCCCCCGAAATCGAGCGCCGCGCGCGGTGGACCTGCTTCCGTCGTCGAGACGGCCTGCCCGCTCGACTGTCCCGACGCATGCAGCCTAGCGGTCACAGTCCAGCACGGCAAGGTTCTCACAATTGACGGCGGCCACAAGAATCCCGTGACCAAGGGCTACATCTGCGCGAAGGTCCGGAAGTTCGGCGAGCGCGTCTACGGCCCTGATCGTTTACTGCAGCCTGCGATTCGCACCGGACTCAAGGGTGAGGGCAAGTTCAAGCGTGTCTCGTGGGACGAGGCGCTCGAGCGCGTCGCCGGCCGTTTTCTCGAGGCGAAGGCCGCGTGGGGCGCCCAGTCGATCCTGCCCTATTCCTACGGCGGCTCGAACGGTCTGTTGACCCAGGACAATATCGACGCCCAGCTCTGGCGCCGCTTCGGAACCTCACGGCTTGCTCGCACACTCTGCGCCGCGCCAACCGGGGCCGCCAACAGCGCTCTGTACGGCAAGATGACGTCGGTCACCTATCAGGACTATCCCTCCGCTGCGCTCATCGTGCTGTGGGGCGTCAATCCGTCGGCGTCGGGCATTCACCTCGTGCCGTATCTGCGCGAAGCGAAGACGAAGGGCGCCAAGCTGGTCGTCATCGACCCGCGCTCCACGCAGCACGCTCGCGCGGCCGATATTCACCTTCCCGTCAGAACCGGGACCGACGTCGTCGTCGCGCTCGCCATTCACCGGTATCTGTTCGAGAACGGATATGCCGACGAGCGGTTCCTGAACGAGCACACAAAGAATGCGGACAAGCTTCGTGAGCGCGCCGAGCCCTGGACGATCGATCGCGCAGCGGACGTGGCGGGCATCGACGCGTGGGCGCTCGAGCACGTGGCGCAGCTGTACGCGGCCAGTTCACCCGCGCTGATCCGCTGCGGATGGGGGCTCGAGCGCAACCGCAACGGCGGCAATGCGGCGATGGCGGTGCTCGCCCTTCCTGCGGTCGGCGGGAAGTTCGGCGTCCGCGGCGGTGGCTACTCGATGAGCAACTCGGCGTCGTGGGACATCACGCGTCCGTGGATTGCCGCCGATGAGCCGGACACGCGTCTGGTCAACATGAATCACCTGGGCCGAGCGTTGACGGAGTACGACGACCCGCCGGTCAAAGTGCTGTTCGTCTACAACTGCAATCCCGCGGCAACCGTGCCGAATCAGCACCGGGTCCTCGAGGGGCTCGAGCGAGAGGATCTCTTCACGGTCGTCTTCGAGCAGGTCATGACCGACACGGCCCTGTACGCCGACGTCCTGCTTCCGAACACCACGTTCCTGGAGGGCTACGACGTTGCCAAGGCGTACGGGCCGATTCACCTCGAGCTCGGACGCCCCGTCATCGATGCCGCGGGCGAGGCGCGATCGAACGCAGACGTTTTCGGTGAGTTGAGCGCGCGCCTCGGCCTCCTCAAGGAGGGTGAACCCGCTGGCGAGCTGGAATTGATGCTGAACATGCTCGAGCATCTGCCCGGCACCGTCAGCACCGATCTACGCGCCGGCGCGGCGGCAACTCCGCCGCACGGCCTCGCGCCGGTGCAGTTTGTCGACGTGTTCCCAAACACGCCTGGCCGCAAGGTCGACCTCTTTCCCGCCGGGCTGGAGTCGAGTGCCCCCCTGGGCTTGTATCGGTTTCAACCAGATCCCGCGACGGCCCGTTACCCGTTGGCGCTCATCTCGCCGGCGAGCGAACGGACGATCAGCTCCACGCTCGGCGAGCTGCCCCGTCCGGACGTCAAGCTGACGATGCACCCTGATGACGCCCGGGAGCGGGGCCTGGCAGATGGCGACCTCGTCCGTGTGTTCAACGATCTGGGCGAGGTCCACTGCCTGTTGGCGGTCGGCCCGCTCGTTCGCCGGGGCGTAGTCAGCCTGCCGAAAGGCATCTGGCGCCGAAGCACACGCAACAACACGACCGGCACGGCGCTCGTCCCCGATACGCTCACCGACATCGGCGGCGGGGCTTGCTTCAACGACGCCCGCGTGCAGGTCGCCTCGCTCGCCAGCGCCTAGTGCGAAAAGACGAGGCCAGGCGGCTGTTCTGATGGGTCGGTTTAATAACTGAAAAAGAAGAGGACGTCGACGCCGCTGCTCTGCGTCCGTTGAAACAGCTGCGTCTGTGCGGAGCTTCCCTGGAGGTAATTCGTACGGAAACGCAGCCACCTCGTCAGCTCGTACTCCAGCACGAGATTCGTCTGGCTTAGGTCGCCAATCGCCCGATCAAGTTTGACATACAGGTTCTGACCGATTTGCTGGCCAACGGTGATATCGGCGGCTACACCGCTTTGGGGCGCCACGTTGAGCTCGAAGGTGTTGAGATTCAGCGCGTTCCCGATTGACTGGGCCAGCGGACCTGTTGCTGCGCCGAGCGCCATCGATCCCGCGATCGACGACAGCGACGCCTGCTGCCCTTCGCCGAGCTGATTGATAGGCTGGTTGAACACGATCAATGCGAGGATGTCGGCTTCCTCGAGCGGCGGGGTGCTGCTCAGAGCGAGCTCGGGTTGCGTGAGCCGTCCGCGGATGTTGACGTTCGTCGTCACGCCCTGAATGACACGCTCCGCGCGAATATCCAACGCCGCATCTAGATCGTCGAGACCCTCGAAGCGGATTCGACCATCCCTCAAAATCGTGAAGCGCCGTCCTTGAAAGTCGTACGTCCCGCGAACGGTGTTGACGGTGCCGAGGAGACGGACCTGATCCCACGGTGACTTGCTGATGTACACATCGCTGCCGACCGTCACGTTCAGCGCGCCAAGCCCAATCCTCGCCCCCGGCGCCCTGAGGTCGTTCGCCTTGATGACGAGCGCGTTGGGCGCTGTCAGGCGCACGTACATCTGCAGCGGGTCGAATACGCCTCCGGAGGCCTCTCCCCCGGTTGAAGCCCCTCCACTGATTGGCGTGGACACTGCTCCCGCAATCGGTGTCGGCGAGGGCGTCCGGCTCGCGTCCGGTCCCGCCGCGAGCGCCGATTCCTGAGTCGCATAGGCCGCGTCATCGATGGCAGCGACAATCGGATCGAGATTGATCTGCCCGGTGGATATGGCGAGATCGCCGTCGATGCGGGGCGCACCGAGCTCGCCGGCGACGCGCAGGTTGGTGTTGATCCGCAGGCTGCCCATGTTGTTGTCGACGATCCTGAAATCGTTCGCGGTCGCCTCGATCGCGACACCAGCCACCTCCCGCTCACGGATCGCCAAGTCGCCGGTGATGGTCAGCCGCTTCCCGCGGCTGTCCGCCAGGCCGAGCTCGCCGATGTGTACCTTTTCGGGCAGCAGATCGATCCGCCCTTCGAGCTGCGAGTAGGACACGCCGGTGGGAAGCACCTTGAACGACCCGTTCGCGATGGTCACGGCCCCCAGCGGATGTGGATCGCCGGAAGGTCCCGTCACATCGACCTTCGCCTGCAACGTGCCGGTGAGGTTGGTCACAGACGGAATGAGAGGCTGGAGCAGCCCGAGCTCGATCGGGCTGCTGTCGATATGCAGGTCGTAATCGGTGCGCGTCGCGTCAGGCGCCAATGGCGCATACCCCTTGACCACCATCCATGTCGTCGGGTTCTGCTGAAGCCGGATGTCGATGTCGATCCCGTTGTTCTCATAGCTGACGGTTCCGCCGAGACGGTCGTACCTGAGCTGACGCAAGCCCCCTTGCGCGATCGCAAAGTCACCTGTCACTGATGGAGCTGCCCTCGTCCCCGTGATCTTGGCAAACGCGCTGAGCCGGCCGGACGACTGGGGCTGCCGGAGCAACAGCTGATCGATCGTCGCGACGTCTAGGTCCGCGACCGTCACGTTGAGCGTGTCTCCCGTGCCGCCGAACTTCCCATCGACGGAAATGTTCTGCTGGCCGCTCGAGAGTTGGAGATCGGCAACGCTGATGGTATCCGCGCTGTATTGAATCGCCGGCCGGGTCCCAGCCGCCGCCTGCCACTCCGCGTCCCGTATCCGGAGCGCGAGACTCGTCAGGAGCACCTCAACGCCTTCCGCAGGGAGCAACAGCGACCCCTCAGCCGTAAGCGATCGCTCGGGCTGGTTGGCGGCCACGTCGAACTCGATCTCGCGATGGGCGTACCGCGTGCGCGCGGTCACCTCATTGAGATTCTGACCGGCAATCGTCACGAGCGTCGCACGTGAAGTCCCGGAGATGGTAGCGGTCGCCGGGTCGAGCGCGGTCAGCGACGCCTGGAAATCGGTTGTCGCGTTCAGTGCGCCGTTCCGGTCGAATTTCAAGTCGTCGCCGCTTGCGTTGCCCGACGCTCGGTATTCGCGCCGGTTCCCCGTGACCGTCGCATCGAGCCGGGCAACACCCGAAAGCGGCTGATCGAACAAACGCGCGATCGTCGCCAGGTTCGGGCTTTCGGCGTGAATTTTCAGGTTCGACTGACCGCCCTCGGCCTGGGCAGGGGCCTCGACTGCGACCTGGGCGTCTCCCACCGCCAGCCTCCCGCTGGCCGTGACGTTCAGGTCGCGACCGGTCGCTTCGAGTGACCTGATGTTCACGGTGGAGGAGGAGTAGTCGCCGTCGAGTGCCGCATGCGTGATCTCCAAGCCGCCAACCGTCGACGGATCGATATCGACCCGGGCAACTGCCTGAACGGCGTCCAGTGTCACGCCCTCCGAAAGATTGTGAACGGTCGCGTCTGCGCCCAGATGCCCCCCAACCGCGCCTTTGAGCGAACTTTTCTCGCTGAGGATGGCCGGATCGACGTCCTCGAACGTGCCTTCGATGTTGATGTGCGCCGTGTTGTTCAGCACGCTGCCGTTGAACGTGAGCCGCGGCACGCGCCCGCCCATGATGACGCTGTCGCTGAGCGTGCCGTTGGCCGTCAGGGCGAGCGCCCGGGGCCCCTCGAGTGCGGGGAGCGCTTGCGGGCCCTGTGATATTGGCGCGCGTCCTACCGCTTCAACGTGTCCATTGATCGCAGTCGCGTACCGATCGGTTTCGAGCGCTGGCAGCTCGAGCAGCGCACCAACCCGACGCAGATCGAGGCCGGCCAGGGTCACATCCGCGCGATAGGCGACGTCGCCGCCCTTCAAGGAAACACTGGCGGTGCTCCCATTGGCGATGTCAGCGCCCGCGGCGCGTGAGGGCAGGAATTGCGCCGTTACGGTCACTCCGAGGGCCCCTGCGTCACGGGCGAAAGGCCCGGGCTCGCCCCGCGGGGGGCGGACGCCGACAACGTGGTAGGCAACGTTGATGTCGCTGGCCACCTGGGGCGCGCGCAGACCGCGCGGAATCCTACGAAGATCGAGGTTGCGCGCCTCTCCGCGGACGTCGAGCGCCAATCCCTCTGAAGCCTTAGCAGCGGGGAGCGTCACCTGTCCGCGCGTCGTAAGGTTCGCCCCATAGGCGGCGGCTTTTGCCGTCAGATCGATCCGGCGGTCGGCCAGCCGCGCCGTCGCTTCGATCGAACTGGCGGCGTACCCCCCAACCGCGACGTCACGCGCATTGACGGATGCTGTCCCTCGGGCGGACGCGATGTCGGCCAGATCGTCGGCGGTCAAGCTGAAGTGAGTCTCGGCGGTGATATCACTCGTCAGGCGAGCGTCGTTCAGAATTGGCGCCAGGTCGAGACGGCGTATCGAAAGCTCGCCTGACAACGACTGTTGCGACTTTTGAGCGGCGCCATCACCTGAATGCTCTTCGCGGCTCGCGAACCCAGCCACAAGCCGTCCCGCAATTTGCCCGGCCGAATCGCGCACACTCATGTTCACGCCGAGTCGATCGAGCGGTCCGTCGACCTCGAGCTCGAATGCGGGTCGAAGTCGAACGTCGTTTAGCGACGGCACGAATGCCGATACCTCCGGCATCGAGAACCGGGCTGACTTGACCCGCAGGTTGATGTCGGGAGGCCTGGGAGGCTGGGGCCGCGGCCCAGCGAGCGATGTCGAGCTAGACGAATACCCTTTGATCTCGCCGTCTACCGCAAGAGAGCTCTCGGCCGTTTCGAGTGCGACCTTGTTCAAGAAGATCGTATCGTCCGTCACCGACGCACTGCCGCTGAAGGCCTTCAGCGTGAGCACCGGGTCACGAAGCCCCGAAATGGCCTGAAGCGACATGTGCGAGACATCGATGGCGTAACGGCCTGGCTCCTGCCGGAACGCCAGGGTCGCGTCAAGCCGATCGATCCGCCTCGGCAAGATCGCCGTCGACCCGGGCGTCCTCGGCGGCCCTTCGATGATGATCGTGCCATCGCTGACGACGATGCCGTCGATAATCACGCGTCGTCGGGATCCGCCGTGCGCCTCGCGATCGACATCGGACCGCTGGGTCTTCACAAGCCGGGCAATCGACCATCCATCCTCTGCGTGCCGAAGATAGAGCATCGGCTTCCGCAGTCGGATGTGGTTCACCGTCAACCCGCGCGCCGCCAGCTCGAACACGTTGTAGTCGATGGCGATGTCCTCGACCGACGCAACAGGCGCTCCATCCATCGACACCGCGAGGTGCTCGATGCCGACGCCTTGAAACAAGTTCCCCCGAAGCCGCTCGATCGACACCGTGCCATTGAGATACTGGTTGGCCTGGCGCTCGAGGTAGTCGCGCAGCCGGTTTCTGAACCACGCCGTCTGCGACACGATGATGGCGCTCGCGGCCACGCTCACGATGAGCGTCAGGACGACGATCACCGCGCGGGCTGCGCGCCGCAACGATTTCATCGGTCAGAACCAGAAATCAGAGGTCCTAATGGCTCCGCAATCCGCATTCGACAATCCGCCGTTAAAATGCCTGCCCGATTGAGAAATGCAGTCGCCAGCGCCGCGTTTGCGGGCTCCCGTTGACACTGAGCCCGGGGATCGGATTGAGCTGATAGCCGTAATCAAAACGAACGGGGCCGATCGGCGTCCGATACCGAAGGCCCGACCCGACCGCATACCGCAGGTCGTGGACGTTGACGGCGCCCGAGTTGAGCCAGACGTTCCCGCCATCGAGAAACAGGACTCCGCCAAGACTGCCGTGCAGGATGGCGCGGAGCTCTTCGCTGAACTGCAACATGCTCGCGCCGCCGAGTGGCGTGCCGTTTTCGCTGAGCGGGCTCACCTCGTACCGGCCCCAGCCACGGATGCTCGTGGAGCCGCCCAGAAAAAAGCGCTTCGAGAACGGCACGTTCGTCTGCGAGTCGCCGTAGGGGCGGATGTTCCCCACTTGCAGGCGGCTGGCGAGGACAAGGGAGCGGCCGCTGAGGGGCAGGTAATGCCGGCCCTCCGCGGACACGCCGGTGTACTGAAACGTTCCCGGCAGGATGCGGCCTGCCTGTTCGACGTGAAAGGTGAATTGATAACCGCGCGAGGCGTCAAGGGCGTTGTCCGCGGTCGAGTGCTGCAGGTCGAAGCCCAACGAGTTCAGCGTCCCGTTCTGCTCGCCGGTGATCGGGTTGAGGCCGAGCGCGATCAGGTCCTTGATGAGCGACGGGTCGTTTAGCGCGGCGTCGGACACGGAGCTGCTATCGTGCTCCGCCGTCAGCGACACGGCCCACGAGAGCCTCGCGGTCGTGCGATGCGTCAGCGTGGCCTTGCCGCCCTGAATAATGGAGCTGTAGGCCGGCACGATGGTGTTCCAGTACTGTCCTTCGAGGCCAAATGACAGCGGCGCGGCAAACACATAGGGCTGCGTGAAGTCGACCCGGATGCCTCGATCGAGTGACGACCAGCGGCCATGGATGCCGGCCGACCGTGCCCCGCCGAGGAAGTTGACGTTGTGATATTCCGCCTCGGCGCGGGCCTTTTCTTCGGTGCCGTAGCCGACACCAAAATTCACCCGATTGTGGCTGCCCTCGGCGACGGTTACCTTCGTCGGCACGTCCTCCGGTTGCTGTTCCTGCTGCAGCGTCTCGATGTTGACGAACTGGAACAGCTCCATGCCGTACAACCCGCGTTGAGACGCCTGCAGGGCGCTTCGCCGGAACAGATCGCCCGGCTTGTAGCGCAGCTGCCGCTCGATGACGCGGTCGTCGACCGACTTGTTGCCGGTGACATCGATGGGTCCGAAATGAGCCAGAGTGCCGGGATCGGCCGTGAACGTCACGACCGACTCCTTCGGATCGTTGTTCGCGTTCGATTCGCTCGTTGCGACCTTCGCGTAGGGGAACCCGTGGTCCTTCAGCTCGTTCACCGCGGCATCGTGAGCCGTGACGACCAGCTGGCGATCACGCGGCGCGCCGACCTTGATCGGCGCGTCCGATTCGAGGCTCTTCAAGTGCTCGGGTGGAATCCCCTCGAACCCCACGAAGTTCACCGCGGCGACCCTGACCGGCGCGCCCTCGTCAACCGTGACGCTCAGGTCGACGGCGTCCTGCTTGTCGTTCAACTTGACATCGAAGTTGGTGACGCGCGCGTCGGGATACCCGCGGTCGGCATAGAAGGCCTGGATGCGCTTCAAATCCGCGTCGAAGCGGGAGCGTTCGAAATAGGCTTTGCGGCCCCAGGGAATCCGCGAGCTCTCGCGAGTGGCCAACGCGCTCTTCAGCCGCCCCTCGTCAACCGACTTCACCCCGACGAACGAGAGCTTGTGGACAGTAATCAATCCGCCCTCCTCCTTGCAGCCCGCGGCCGCGATGGACGCAATGACGGACGCGAGGAGGCCGGCAAGGACGCCACAGCGGGCACGCATGACGCGCACTCAAGAACCATAACGCGTGCCAGCCCTGGTCCCGCAAAAAAGAAGAGGGCAGCCATGTTGGCTGCCCTCTGTCCGTGAACCTCGTGTGGACTGTTTGTGAACTTACTGCAAGCGCACAACCAGCGCGGCGCGACGGTTGAGTCGCCGGGTTTCCTCGCGCGCGTTGTCGTACTTCGGACGCTCCTCGCCGTAACTGACCGTGCTCAGACGGTCCGTCGAAACGCCACGGCTGACGAGGTAGTCGCGCACCGCGTTCGCGCGGCGGTTACCGAGCGCCAGGTTGTACTCGGCCGTGCCGATGTTGCAGGTGTGCCCTTCAATCGTCAGGCGCAATGTGTTGTCCTGCCGCATCGCGTTGACGGCCTCGTCCAGGATGCGTGTCGCCTCGGGCCGCAGCGAGTAGCGGTCGAAGTCGAAGTACACGTCCTCGAACGTGTAGGTCCGGACCGGCGGACGCGTCACTGAGATGTTGACCGAGGCGGACGCCGTCTTGTTATCACTTGGACAGGTCACGGTCACCGTCACCGGAACCGTGCCCTCCTGATTGGGCGCCGTCCAGAGCGTCTGTCGCTGGGCCGGCTGAGCAAATGTCCCGCTCGGCGCCGACCACCGATAGGTCACCTGGCAGTTGATCGAGTCCTGCACGGTCGCCGTGACGGTCGAGCTCATGCCGACTTCTACCGTGCACGGATCGCACGCGGCCGTCACGGACAAATTGTGGGCCGGTGGCGGCGGCGTTGGCGGCGGCGCCGGTGCCGGGGGCGGTGGTGGCGGGACATAGATCCGCACCCCTGGGTGGTACCCAATCCGGAACTGCCAGTCCCAATAGTCAGCCTTGGGATCCTCGCCGCCCTCCGAAAACGCCGTGTTCCGCGCTTGACGTGGCACGTTCCAGCTTACGCCGGCGCCAGCGAAAAAGCCGTTCTTGTGCTGATACGTCAGCCCGAGCGTGACGCGCGTGATCTTCTGCACATCGGAGGTTATCGGGACCACGGATCCGTCAACGCCCCGAAGCGGTGTGACCGTCGGAGCCGTGTACGTGATAGTGCTGCTGGACGGTATGACGCCGTTCAACTCACCGGTGAACCGCAGGGGACTGCGCGACGGAACACCGACGCCGGCGCCCCAGCGGAACGCCCCGCCTGGCGCCGTGAAATTGTCCGGGCTGCCGAGAAACTCCCATCCGGCGTAGCCTGAGACTTCGGCCGTCTTGGGGATCTCCTTGCTGACGATCGCATCGATCGCGAAATCGACCTTGCCGGTGCCCACTCCGACATCTTTCTTGCCGGTCGGGAGCTTGAAGATCCCGCGGACGGCGACGGCCGCCGGTTTCTGCTCGTACTCCGACATGAAGTTGTATTTCGCGCCGATGTACAAGTCGCCGAGATTGTCGCCGGTCCACGGTTGATTGACCCGCGGGTAACCAGCGACGACGCCGCCGAACGTCGGGTCGAGAATGAAGATCGGCCGCGTATCGCGGTCGATCCGCGTGTCGACGATGAACGATCCGAAGATCTCGGCCTTGTTCCTCAGGCCGTACGCGAACGTCCCGGCGAAGTCGCTGACGTTCGTGTACCCCTGAATGTAGTCCGTGCCGCGGCGATATGCGCTTACAGACCACTTGCCGTCAGGCAGAACCTCGCCTGTCGGCACAAACCACAACCCGGTGTCCCCGAAGAAGGTCGTCGTCGCCGGACGGGTCTCCACCGCAGCGGCTGGTGACGAGGACTGTGTCTGGGTGGTGGTCGAACTCTGTCCCGTGGACGTCCCGGAAGAACCGGTCTGAGCGCTCGCGCTCACGGCTACAGCGAGCAACACCGCTCCCACTGCCCAACCCACGGCTACGCGTCTTGCCATTGTCGGTCGCCTCCCAAGCGTGTGCGCGCACGGACTACTCCGCGCGACTTGCCGTCGACATCGCGTCGTGTGCCTCCGGCGCGGGTGGCGCATCTGCGCCGGGCTGCGGCGGCACGACGAGACGGCCACGTCCACCGCGGCTCACCTGCCCCCCCTTTCGCCCTGCGTTGCGCGCCTCGTCCGCGGTCCACTCGTGAGCTGTTCCTTTCTCGTGCGCAGCGCGGCCACCCTTGCTGGCGATTTCCCGCTGCTTTTCCGGCGACATCGACGCGAACCCTCGACGTTCTTTGCGTTCTCCAGTATGCACGACTATTCCTCCGTGTACATGCCCCACGCCACAATCTGACGCTTTTTCTTGGTCAAGCTGCGCAGGCCGACCTTGACTCGTTGACCCACATTCGGGTCAGTGGGGCCCGCGCGCTCAGGCATCTACTCGGCACATTACAAAGAGTATGCCCCTGAGGCCGGTCGAGGTCCAACCTGTAAGTTGTTTGTGAACAGTAGGTTGCAGACCACCTGGTAGAACTGACGTGCCCCCGACGTGCAGCGGTTCGCTACAGAAGGGCTGGTGTGAAGTAGTGAACCACTGCGTCCGAAGTAATCGGATCCTTGGATCCGCTCTTTGGTGGACCCGGCTCACTCGCAGATGTTCGATTGGTCAGGCCAGCGCATCTCACGTGCGCAAACTAACAGGTTACATGGGCGTGATGTTACTTGGTCTGTTGGGGAACGTATCCCGGCGGGAGCGCCGCTCCTTCGCCGAAGAAGAAATCTTCCATGTGCTTGGCGACGAGGTCCTGCGCTTCCTTCTGCCACGGCATCAGGCGGTACTCATTGAGGATCATCTTCATTCGATCCTCCCAGAGCTTCCATGCCTGCGCTGAGATGTGGTCGTAGATCCGTTGACCGAGCTCGCCGGGCCATGGCACCGCGTCGAGACCCGGCAACTCCTTCTGGAATTTCTCACAAAAGACCATCCGTTCCATTTGCCTGATTGTAGTGCACCTGGGAGCCGGAGAGCACCCGGAATTCCGTATCGATTCGAAAACGAAGGCAGGCGTGCGCCGTGCGCAGGGCTCGTTCGACCTCGGTCGGCGACTCGGCACGCGCAAAGATGAACCCGAGGTAGCTGGCGCCCTCCGGCAGAGGGACGAGCAGCTGATCCGGCTTTGCCGTGATGGCAACGTCAATCACATGCGCCACCGCCCGTGCCGGGTCGAGACCTTCGACGGATCGGAACGTGCCGCGCCGCGGGATTGGAATCATCATCACCCCTGAAGCCTCACGCTCGCGACGCCACATCTGGGGGGCCTCGCCCAACGCGTGTCGGAGTAAGAGCTCTTCGAACGCGATTCGGGATTCGGGATCCGGAAGTTGTGGGACGACGCTCGGACGCTTCGATTCTGGCGTCGGGACTCGGTCGAAGCGGAGCGCGCGCGCGCAGTGTCCACCAATCGGTCGCGCCGCCACTTCGAGGACGAACACCTGCTGGTCGGGCGAAGCGTTGACGCGGCATTCGGCATGGATGGGACCGTGCCGTAACCCGATCGCTGACGCTGCCCGCGCGATCGCGTCGACGATGAGGCGCTGGTCGGCGTCCGACGCCGACGACGGCGTCACGTAGATGGTCTCTTCGAAGAACGGACCGTCGAGCGGATCGGGTTTGTCGAACATCGCCAGCAGGTGAAACTTGCCGTGATGCATGATGGCCTCGACGGCGTACTCTCGCCCCGGCACGAACCCTTCGACGAGCGCCAGGTCGTGCGCCGCCGCGCGCTCGGCTCTGATATCCGGCGCAGCCAACAGCCTGCGCAGCCGCTCGAAAGCCACCAGAAACGACGCCGGATCGTCCGCCCGCATGACGCCGCGGCTTCCCGACAGCGTCACCGGCTTGATGACGCATGGATAAGTGAGCCCTTGAATAGCTAGATGGCTGACGGCTGACGGTTCGCCGAATCGCGAGGGCCTGATAGCCACGGGCTGAAACCACGGCACGCGCAATCCGGCGTCCCGCAGGCGCTCGCGGGTCAGCAGCTTGTGCCGCGCGATTGTGGCCGCCTCGGCGGGGTGCCACGGCAGGCCGAGCGCTCGCGCGGCTGCGGCCGCGATGACCGTCGGCCGATCGCCGACAGCCAGAATCGCATCAATCGGCCGATCTCGAGCCGCGTCCACAATCAGGGCGACCGAACGATCCTCTTCGTGGAAGCGGATCGCGACGGCGCCGTCCTGCCACGGATCGTCAATCTGGTCGCATCGATCCGTTGCGAAGACGAGCTCCACGCCCAGACGTCCCGCGGCCTTACCAAAGGCGCGAGTCTGGTACCCGGTGGTCGCCGCTAACAGGAGCGCTCGATGGGTCATGGCCTACACCAGAGCAGCCTGCTCTGCATTCGGTTCAGCTCAACAGTACCAGGGCTCGTCGAGGTACGGCACCGTCGCCCGATGTCTGGCTGGGCGCGAGTCGCGTGCAACCAAACCCGTCCGCTCGTGAGCGAGCCTCGAAATCTCGGCGAACACGTGCGCACCCCTCGCAGCCGATGCGCCGACGACAGCCGAGACGTCATGGTAGAGAGCCTCGATGCGAGAATCACTATGGGACCACCGGTACGTCAACGTCGATCGATCGAACGCACCAAGGTGGCGCCGCATCTCCTCGACCAGCAGCAGCCGTGAACCTTCAGGCACCAGCAAGCGCAGGGCGAGCTGGATCGGCGCCACATGATCGACGAGGCCCAGCCTCTCGATGGTGTCCAAGAGATCGCAGTAGCCGTCGAGCGTGAGCCACGGGTGGAACGCCACGAACGTCGGTATCAACGTCAGCCCCGCTCCGCGGCAGATCCTGACCGCCTCGAGAAACCCCTGGCGTGTGTGCCCTTTGTCGAGGATCGCCAGGACTCGATCGTCCAGCGACTCGACCGCGCTCGTCACGAACGCGCAGAGGGTCCCGGCCAGACGAGGCAACAGATCGCGGTACTTCAAGAGATGCTCGATCTTGATGGTCACGTCATAGCTGACCGTCGGATGCGCGCGGTGAAGCGCCTCGACGATCCGCATCGCGTGGGCTGGACCGTTCAGGAAATCAGGGTCGCCAAATGTGACGTGCTCGGCCCCGCATGCGACCTGTGCAGCGATATCGGCGAGGACAACATCCTGCTGGACGACTCTGAATTGACCGTCGTAAATCGGCACGACCGGACAGTGACGGCACAGATGCTTGCAGCCCCGTGTGGCCTCCGTGTACCCCACCGTGCGACGCTGTCCGTTCGGAAGTCGCAGCGCGGCGTACTGCGACAACGGTGGGAGGCCGCGGCGATCCGGCACCAGAAAATGAAGGCGCGGTACGCGCCGGCCTGTCAAAGACTCGAGCGCGCGCAACGGCGCAGGTTCGCCTTCCGCCCATCGCGTCAGGTCGGCCTCGAACTCCCCCCCAAACACGGCGTCGACGCCGAGCGACCGCAGCCACTCCTCATTCAGCGGCGCATACAGGCCGTAGGCGCAAAGTCGAGCGGCCGGATTGTCGCGTCGGATCCTCTGAATAACCGGCCCGGCGAGACGGGTCGCCGTATGCATCGGCAGGTGAAAGCCGACGAGATCGGCGGACACGACCGCGGCAGCTTGCAACGCTTCCTTGGCGACGTCGGCGCATACGACATCCCATCCAGCAGCCTTCAACCAGGCGGCCGGCGACGCCAGGCCGAATGGCTGCCGGCCTATCTCGTACGTGCTGACGAGGAGGGCTCTCTTCACCTGGCTGGCATTGTATGCTGACGGCACGACCGGGGGAGGGACCCCGGAGTGAGACTATGCCGAGCGACCGGAGCTTCTTCGGACACCCGCGCGGGCTCTCCACGCTCTTCTTCACCGAGATGTGGGAGCGCTTCAGCTACTACGGCATGCGCGCATTCCTCATCCTCTACATGACGGCTCCGGCTGCGGCGGGCGGCCTCGGATTTCAGGATGCGGACGCCGCGTCCATCTACGGGACGTACACGGGCAGCGTGTGGGGCGCCGCCATCATCGGGGGCATCGTGGCCGACCGCTTTCTGGGCCAGTATCGCAGTGTCCTTTTGGGCGGCAGCATCATCGCGCTCGGCCACTTCACGCTTGCCTTCAAGGCGCTGCCATTCTTCTACTCCGGCCTGGCGTTGATTGTCGTCGGCACGGGATTGCTAAAGCCGAACGTGAGCACCCTTGTCGGGTCGCTCTACGACCCAGGCGACACGCGGCGGGACGCTGGTTTCTCGATCTTCTACATGGGCATCAATCTGGGCGCGTTCATCGGGCCGCTCGTCACAGGCTGGCTCGCGCAGCGCGTCGACTGGCACCTCGGGTTTGCCTCAGCGGGCGTCGGCATGACCCTCGGACTCATCCAATATGTCCTCGGCAGGCAGCGGCTTCAGCCCGCCATCGAGAGACTCGTCCAAATCGACCGACCCGCCGCCAGCGTGCATGCAGTATCGACGGGAACGTCACCAATGGCGGCCGTGGCCTCGCCTGGAACGCCCGGAGGCGCGCCGGGGCCGAACGGGGTTGCAGAGAAAGGTCAACCGGGCGCGGGCAGCTGGGGCTTCACGCCAACGGAATGGAAGCGGCTGGGCGCGATCGTGATCTTCTTTGTGGTTGCGATCCTCTTCTGGGGTGCCTACGAACAAGCCGGCTCGACGCTCAACCTGTTCGCCGATCGCTACACGCGGCTCGAGCTCCTCGGGTTCTCGTTTCCGTCGTCGTGGTTTCAGTCCGTGCAACCTATCTTTGTGATCCTGCTGGCGCCCGTGTTTGCGTGGCTGTGGGTGCGGCTTGGCGCCCGCGAGCCGTCCGTGCCGGCCAAGTTCGCTATAGGCGTCCTGTTCATGGGCATCGCCTTCCTTGTGCTTGTCCCGGCAGGCACAATGGCACAAGGCGGCAGCGGCATCCGCGTCAGCCCGTGGTGGCTCATCGTCTCTTACGGCGTGTCGGAGATCGGGGAGCTCTGCCTCAGCCCCGTCGGCTTGAGCGTCGTCACCAAGCTGGCACCCGTCCGCATCGTCGGCTTGATGATGGGGGTATGGTTCTTGTCGAATGCGTTCGGAAACAAGCTGGCCGGCTGGGCGGCGAGCTTCTTCAGCACGATGCCGCTCGACGAGCTCTTCGGCGAGGTTGCCCTCATTCTGCTCGTCGCGGCGCTCGTGATGTTCGCGCTTCTGAAGCCCATTCGGCGGCTGATGGGCGGAGTGAGCTAGTCATATGGCGTTGGAGGAATACCGCCGCAAACGCGATTTTACGAAGACGCCCGAGCCAGAAGGCCGCGTCCAAGCGAAGGAAACTCCGGACCGGTTCTTCTGCGTACAGAAGCACCTGGCCAGCCACCTGCACTACGACTTTCGTCTGGAGCACAACGGCGTGCTGTTGTCGTGGGCCGTGCCCAAGGGTCCCTCGCTCGATCCCAAAACGAAGCGGCTCGCGATGCGCGTCGAAGACCACCCGCTCGAGTATGGTGAATTCGAGGGCGTGATTCCTGAAGGCTACGGCGCCGGCATCGTGATGCTCTGGGACCG
>DATKHR010000033.1:0-2303 GCA_035510155.1 Vicinamibacterales bacterium | reverse complement strand
GGAAGCTCCCGTGGGCAGCAGGGGCTGAGTACAACCTGCAAGGACTCTTCAAACGAGGCTAAATGCTGAAGCAGGAGAGAGCCCAAGGGGAGTTGATCGACGTCAACTAGTTTTGCCGGTCGCATTGCCTCGCCCAGTTTGTTACTCGGCGAGAATCGTTGCCTCACAGAGTTTGCTACCGGTTGGCGAACCGAAGGAGGGGCGATGTCGGAGATCAGTATGGCGGCGCGGCAGGAGCTGGTTCAGGCGATCCGCGGGCGGTATCGGACCGGTTCGGCGGATGGGAAGGGCCGGATCCTCGATGAGTTCGTCGCACTTACGGGCTACCACCGCAAGCACGCGATTCGCGTGCTCAATGGGTTGACCGGGACGCGGACCTCCACGAGGCGCGGGCGGCTGAGACTCTACGACGAGGCCGTACATCAGGCGCTCGTCGTTTTCTGGGAGGCGTCCGATCGCATCTGCGGAAAGCGACTCAAACCTCTGCTTCCCATCCTCCTCCCCGCGCTGGAACGGCACGGACATCTCAGCCTCGACCCGGCCGTCCGGGAACAGCTGCTGGCGGTGAGCGCCTCGACGATCGACCGGATGCTGTCGAATGCGCGTGCCTCGACAGGCGGTCGGCGAGCGCGGGCCAAGACCACACTGGCGGTTCGGCGCCGCGTTCCGGTTCGCACGTTTGCCGATTGGCACGAGCCCGCGCCGGGCTTCGTCGAGGCCGACCTCGTGATGCACTGCGGCGAGAGCATGGCGGGCAGCTTCGCCTCGACGCTGGTCCTCACCGACATCGCGAGCGGCTGGACCGAATGTCTCGTGTTGCTCGTCCGCGAGGGGAGCTTGATCGTCGATGCGCTCGAGCGACTCCGCGTGACGCTGCCGTTCCCGCTACAGGGCATCGACACGGACAATGGCAGCGAGTTCATCAACGAGCTGTTGATCACGTTCTGCACCGGCCACGGCATCGAGTTCACGCGGTCGCGCCCGTATCGGAAAAACGATCAGGCCTGGGTCGAGCAGAAGAACGGCTCCGTGGTTCGCCGGCTCGTCGGCTATGGACGGCTGGAGGGCGTCGCCGCGGGCGAGGCGCTCTCGCGCCTCTACTCAGCCTCGCGCTTATTCGTGAACTTCTTCCAGCCCTCGTTCAAACTCGCCGAGAAGGAACGGGTTGGCGCTCACGTTCGCAAGCGATACCACGCGCCCGAGACACCCTGTGCGCGGCTGCTGGCCTCGCCGACGATCGCCGAATCGATGAAGGATCGACTACGCGCCGTCCTCGGGACACTGGACCCCTTGCGGCTCCTCGATGAAATTCGAACGGTCCAACATCACCTCGCCGGGCTCGCCGCCGGCGACCGCGTGCACGTGCTTCCTCACCGCGATGCCGATCTCGATCGCTTTCTGAAAAGTCTGGCGCACGCGTGGAGAGACGGCGAGGTCCGGCCCACACATCGCTCGGGACCCAAGCCGCCGCGGCACTGGCGTACTCGCGCCGACCCCTTCGAGACGACGTGGCCGCGCGTGGTCACCTGGCTCGAATCCGAACCCGACCGGACGGCGAAAGAACTCTTCGAGCGACTCCGTGGTGAGCGCCCCGGTGACTTCTCCGTCGGTCAAGTACGAACGTTGCAGAGAAGAGTCAAGGAATGGCGCCGACTAGCAGCTCGGCGCCTGGTGTTTGCAGAACCGCTTCTCGAACGTGGTCATGAAGGTCGCGTCGGGAGCGCTCAGCAACCGGCCGCGGGCTCCTCGGCGTGATAAATCCGGGAGACCCAGAGGTCGAACGAGGCGACGATCGTGGCTCCTGGGGCTTCCTACGCGGTCATTTTCGCGCGGACGCCCTCGCCACCCCTCGATCGGGCGCTCCGCGCCCTCTCGTGGGGCCCCGTCGAGGCCGCCCGCGCGAAAGCCATCAACGCTCCTGTCTCTTTCTAAACGGGACGGTGTCGGCTAGATTATGGAACCCCAATCAACGGTGCGGCACTCTCAACCTGCAACCGGTACGAACCAAATGAGGCAGTCGGGTAACATTCTGAAGTGAGGCAACACGGCCGGCAAATCTAATTGTCGTTGATCAGCGGACCGCCGACGTGCATCTGGGCGTCGGTCCACACATCTTTTGCGTGGGCAAAGAGCGGAAGCAACGAATCACTCCGCTCACACCGCCAGTGGTGGCGGGCCTGCGCGCGTGGCTCTGCAAGCGCCTCGGCCAAGCGCGCGATTACGTTTTTACGACGTGCACGGGGCGGATGCTCAGCCGTGACGCGCTGGAGCGACGGCTCGCCCTCTATGTCGAGCGGACCATT
>DATKHR010000032.1:0-2858 GCA_035510155.1 Vicinamibacterales bacterium | reverse complement strand
CACCATCATTTGGGCCTCCTTTCTCGAACTGGAGCGATCGCCGCGCTCATGTGCGTGACCGCGTCTGAAACACACTGGCGTGGACTCTGACGGAAACGTCCAGAAACTCCGCCGAGACTCCGTAGAGCGTCGTCCGAGTTGCCTCAGACGTCTTCCTCGATGAGAGGCTCGTCGGTCAGGTCGAGCAACGTGGAGCGGAACTGGCAGTCAAACCAGCTGGTAAAGGTTCCAAACGACCGTGACGTCGGCCACGTCGCCCGATCCCGCCACCTGGGGATAGCCCCGATAACCCTCTGAAATGTCGCGACCGTCTCGGCGGACTCTTGCTCGAGTGCGCACGGGCGGCGTGAACCCCATCACAATTTGTGCACCTTACAACGCAACAGAGCGTGGATCAAAGAAGGAATTAATTAACACAGTGCTAGTTCCCCGTAAACGCTTCTAGACATTCCGGTTGTCGGTAAATTCCCGATGTCGAGTCGATTTCGCGGAATGCTGAAGGTGAGGCGACCTTCTTGTACACTGACCCAGTCCTACGACTATTTGTCGTCAGGCTGACAGGATAGAAATGTCAGACCAGAACAATCGGCAAGGTTTTCTGTCTGCGTCTTCGTTCACCCTGTTGATGGTTGTTGGCTCGGCCGCCGCCAACGAAGATCTCCGGCTCGTCGACGCTGTGAAGAATCGGGATCTGCCGCAGGTGCGGATGCTGGTGAGCAGGCATGCCGACGTCAACGTGCCGGCCGAGGACGGCTCGACGGCGCTGTTATGGGCGGCGCATTGGAACGATCTCAGGTCTGGAGAGCTGCTCGTCCGCGCAGGCGCCGATCCGGACGCGGCGAACGATTATCGGATGACGCCGCTCGTGCAAGCGTGCACCAACGGAAGCAGCGCATTCGTTGATCTGCTCCTGAAGGCCGGCGCCAATCCCAATACGCCGGTCGCGACCGGCGAGACGCCGCTGATGACTTGCGCCAGGGCGGGCAATGCTGATGCAGTTCGGATGCTGCTTGTTCAGGGCGCGGATGTGAACGCCAAGGAACCGACTCAAAACCAGACGGCGTTGATGTGGGCGGCTGCCGAACAGCATTCAAATGTTCTGAAGGTCTTGATCGAGGCGAATGCGGATCTCAAGGCGCACACCAAAACGGGGTTCACCGCGCTGCACTTTGCCGCCCGGCTCGGCGATTTGGAATCGACGAAGACGCTGCTGAACGCGGGTGTCGACGTGAACATCAGATCGCAGCCCGACCCTGAGCCTACGCGCGGCGGCGGGGCTGCAGCCGGGCGCGGCGGGGCCGCTGGCATCGTCGGCGGTGGATTCGGCGCGCGGAGTGGCACGAACTTCGGCGGCAGTACCCCGTTGCTGGTCGCGACGGTGCGAGGCAACGTGCCCCTCGCGCTGTATCTACTGGACCACGGGGCCGATCCCAACGTGATGGACGCCGGGTTTACACCGCTCTTCTGGGCCGCAGGCACCTGGGAAAACGGACTTGCGAATCCGGTGTACGGGTTCGTCGATCCGATCGGGGGTATTCCGGATCGTGAGGCCA
This sequence comes from Vicinamibacterales bacterium, assembly GCA_035510155.1. Taxonomy (GTDB): domain Bacteria; phylum Acidobacteriota; class Vicinamibacteria; order Vicinamibacterales; family CAVVIG01; genus DATKHR01. Next base: position 1,305 of record DATKHR010000032.1, on the reverse strand, counting down.
AGCTGCAACTCGCCAAGGCGCTGCTGGCGCACGGCGCGAATCCGAATCTTCAGATGACCGTGCGACCGCCAGGATTCGGCGGCACGGGGACGGGTGGCTACAACGACGCCGTCGGCGCGACCGCATTCATTGTCGCGGCCAATTCCGCCGATGTGGAAATGATGCGTGTCCTGCTCGCTGCCGGCGCGGATCCGCACCTAGTCACCAAGACCAACTCCAATGCGTTGCTCGCTGCGGCGGGTCTCAATCGCGGCATCGGCGAAATCATCGACGCCGAGGACAAGGCGCTCGAAGCGGCCAAGTTCCTGCTCGATCTCGGCGTCGACCCGAAGATCGTCACCACGTACAACGAGAACGCGCTGTTCGGCCCAGGTTATCGCGGCTGGAATCGCATGCTGGAGCTGCTGATCGAAAAGGGCGCGGACGTCAACGTGGTCAACAAGGCAGGCGTCACGCCGTATCTCGCCGCGTCGGGCTTCGGCGACCGTCTTGGCGGCGTTCTGTACAACAGGGCCGGAGCCGAAGTTCTGCTCAAACACGGCGCCGATCCGAAGCTCGGCCACCCATGTCAGGCGCAGAACAGGTGTCGTCCGGAGTAACGGGATGCGGAGACGCCTGACTCAACTGACATTGATGATGGCGTCCGGATCGATCGTGTTGATCGCGACGATCTCGGCGACGCTGTCGGCGAACCAGAACCCCTCCGGCACGCCGGCCGCCGCGCCGAGCGCGGCGACAACTGCGCCGACGCCCGCGCGCGAGCTCGTCAGTACGTACTGTGTGGCGTGTCACAACGAACGCGTGAGGACGGCCAATCTCGCCCTCAGCAAGGCCGACAGTGACGATGTCGCCAATTCCGCGGAGACGTGGGAGAAGGTCGCGGTGAAGCTGCGAAGCCGCGCGATGCCGCCCCCGGGTGCCAGGCGGCCCGACAACGCCACCTACGATCGCGTCGCCCACTGGATCGAGTCGGAACTGGACCGAGCCGCGTCCGCCAATGTGAATCCCGGCCGCTCGGCGCAGCTCCATCGATTGAATCGCACCGAATACGCCAACGCGGTGCGTGATCTTCTCGGTCTCGAGATCAATCCGAAGGCGTTGCTGCCGCCCGACGAACAGGCGTACGGGTTTGACACCAACGCGGACGCGCTGTTGATTCAACCGGCGCTGCTCGATCGCTATCTCACCGCGGCGGCGAAGATCGCGCGCCAGGTGGTCGGCGACCCCACTATCCCTGCGGGATTCGAGCGCTACACCTCGCTCAAGGACAACTCGAACGAGTCCAACTGGCTTTCGCAGAACGAG
>DATKHR010000031.1:0-43424 GCA_035510155.1 Vicinamibacterales bacterium | reverse complement strand
GGCCGGATATCCATAGTGCGCAGATGAAGATAGCCGTTTGCATCAAGCAGGTCCCCACCCGGGAGTGGCAGCCGAGGCTGGATGACTCCAGAACCTGGATCCGCGAGGCGGACGCCGGCTTCGAGATGAACGAACCGGACGCGTATGCGCTGGAAGAAGCACTGCGCCTGAAGGAGAAGCACGGCGGCGAGGTCGTCGTGTGCTCGGCCGGCCCGGCGCGCGTGGCCCAGGTCATTCGCGAAGCGCTCGCCCGCGGGGCGGATCGCGCGATTCACGTTGAAGATGACGCGCTGGCGAGCGCCGACGCGTTCGTCACAGCCGGGGCGCTCTCTGCCGCCATGAGAGACGACGGGTTCGATCTGACCCTGACCGGCTTGCAATCAGACGACCAGGGATTTGCTCAAGTCGGGGTCATCCTCGCCGAACAGCTCGGTCTCCCGCATGCCACGATCATCATGGAGGTGCAGGCCGCCGGTTCCGGCGTGCGGGTCAAACGGGAGCTCGAGGGCGGCTGGTTTCAATGGGTGACGATGCCGCTGCCCGCCGTCCTGACCATTCAGAGCGGCATCAATCAGCTGCGCTACGCAACGCTCAAGGGCATCATGGCCGCCAAGAAGAAAGAGATCCGGAAGGCGTCGATGTCCGCGACGGCCTCGTCCAGGCAGAAGATCGTTGCGCTGTACACGCCGGAGAAAAGCAAGAAAACGCAGATCCTCGGCGGTTCGCCGGCCGAGGCCGCCAGGGAGCTCGTGCGCAAGCTGCGCGACGAGGCGAGGGTACTGTAATAAATCACGAGCTCCGAGCTCCGAGTACCGAGTGACCGAATGATTCTGGTGATTGCGGAACAGCGTGAAGGCAAGCTGAATCGCGCGTCGTGGGAAACCATCGCCGCCGCGCAGACGATGGGCGGCGATATCGTCGTCCTCGTGGCGGGCGCGAGCCCTACCGGTCCGGCGGCCGATCTCGCGGCTGCACGGGTAAAAGAGATCGTGACCGTCGAGCACGCGGCGCTCGAGCCGTATACGCCGGACGCCTTCGTGGCCGGGTTGCAGAATGCCATTACGCAGCTCTCGCCGACCTACATCCTGCTCCCCCATACGTATCAAACGCGCGACTTCGCGCCGAAGCTTGCCGCCCGAATGGACCGTTCGCTCATTACAGACGTCACCCTGGTCAAGATCGGGAGCAGCGAGCCCGTGTTCGTGAGGCCCATGTTTCAAGGCAAGCTGACGGCAGACGTTGTACCTGTCGGGGAGGCGCCGCACTTCATCACGTTCCAGATCGGCGCCTTCCGCGTGGACGCGGTCGCGAAGGGCAGTGCCGCCGCGCCCGTGCGAGCGCTCTCGGTGCCCGTCGACGCGTCGGCTATTCGTGAGAAGCCTGAGGCGCCGTTCCAGCAGGCGAAGCAGGCGGTCGATCTGTCGCAGGCCGAGCGAATCGTCTCGGTGGGCCGTGGAATCAAGGAGCAGGCGAATATCCAGGTCGCCGAGCGGCTCGCGGAAGCCATCGGAGCCGAGATTGCCGCCTCGCGGCCGATCTGCGATGCAGGGTGGCTGCCCATGGAGCGGCAGGTCGGCAGCTCGGGCCAGACAGTCGCCCCCAAGCTGTACCTCGCGCTCGGTATCTCCGGTGCCATTCAGCATCTTGTGGGCATGAAGGGCGCGGGCACGATCGTCGCGATCAACAAAGACCCGGACGCGCCCATCTTCGAAGTGGCCGACTACGGCATCGTTGGCGACCTGTTCGAGGTCGTCCCGGCGATCATCGAGGCCGTCAAGGCGTCGTGATCGAGACCCTCGCGTTCTGGATTCTGTTCCTCGCGTTCGTGGGCGCGTTCACGGCGCAGGTCGCCAGACGCATTCAGATCATTCGGGCGGCCCCCGACACGTTCTCACTCGACAACCTCCCGTTTCGCGTCAAACGATTTCTCGTTGATGTCGTCATGCAGCGCCGAACGATCGCGGAGCGGCCCGCGGCCGGGCTGATGCACGCGTTCGTGTTCTGGGGATTCGTCGCTTTCGGCGGCTACACATCCATTGAATTCCTCCGCGGCCTCGGCATCGTCGACCTGACCGGAACGGGCTGGTTTGCCGGCTATCGGATCGTGCTGGTGCCGTTTGCTGTCGCGGTGCTGGTCGGTATCGTATTCCTCCTGATCCGGCGCGCGTTCATCCGCCCCGTCGGGCTCGGTTCGAAGGTGTCGCTCGAGTCGATCGTCATCGGGCTGTTCATTGCGGCGCTGATGGTGACGTTTCTCCTCACCTTCCAGCTCGATGAGGGTACGGTTCCGGGGCACGCCAACTGGTGGGTGCACATGCTCGTCATCCTCGCTTTTCTGGCGTTGATTCCGGCCTCGAAACACTTTCATCTCGTGCTGTCGCCGATCACGGTTTTTTTGAAGTCGCCTGAGCTCGGGAACCTGCCGAACCTTGATTTCGAGAAGGAGCAGGTCGGCCTCGAGGCGGTGAAAGATCTCGGGAGCAAGATGGCGCTCGACGCGTTCACGTGCGTCGAATGCGGTCGGTGCCAGGTGAATTGTCCGGCGTGGGGCGCGGGCAAGGCGCTGAACCCCAAGGCCATCATCCTCCAGACACAAGAGGCGCTTCTCGGCGGCGACCGCGAGACGAGGCTGGGGACGATCTACAGCAACGAGGTCCTCTGGCAGTGCACGACATGCGGCGCATGCGAGAATCAGTGCCCGGTCGGGATCGAACACCTGCCGATCCTCATCGGCGCGCGCCGCGGCCTCGTCTCGAACGGCGAGGCGCCGGGCTACCTGGGGGCGATGTACAACAACCTCGAGCGCCGGAGCAACATCTGGGGCTTGGGCTACGACCAGCGGATGAAATTCGTTCAGTCGGCAGCGCTCGAGACCTTCGATCCGGTGAAGCACGACGTGCTGGTGTGGCTGGGCTGCGCGGGGGCGTTCGACGCGGACTTCCAGAAGTCGCTGCGATCGCTCTTCCAGATCCTGCGCGGGCGCGGCGTGCGGTTCGGCGTGCTCGCCAAGGAAAAATGCACCGGCGATCCGGCGAAGCGGACCGGCAACGAGTATATGTTTCAGGAGCTGGCGACCGCAAACATCGAGGATTTGCGGGCGGCGGGGCCGCGGAAGATCCTCACCTCGTGCCCGCATTGCGTGAAGACCATCGGAAGAGACTACCGCAAGTTCGGGTACGACGTGGACATCGTTCACACGTCGGTCTACGTGGAAGCGGTCACACGTGGCGTCCCCCTCACGAGCGGCGCCGCGACGTCAACCGCGAGCGTGCCCGGCGGCGCCACGGCAACCGCACCGACCCACCATCCGCGTGAGATCGTCACCTTCCACGATCCCTGCTATCTTGGCCGCTACGGCGGCACGGTGGACGAGCCGCGCGCGCTGCTGTCTCGCTTCGGCGCCGACATCAGCGAGCCGGAGCGCAACCGCGAGAACCCGTACTGCTGCGGCGCAGGGGGCGGTCTGCTCTTCGCCGACAAGGAGGAGGAGCCCGGCAGCCGCATCAGCGACGTGCGCTTCAAACAGCTTCGAGCGACCGGCGCCAATACTGTCGTCACCGCCTGTCCCTTCTGCTCGATCATGCTCAAGGGCGCCCAGGCGAGCGCGCAGGCCGAGACACAGTTCGTCGACCTGATGACGTTTGTGAGCTCCCGGCTGCACACGGGCGATCTGTGACCGCGCGACAGTTGGGAAGAAGTTGACCAGCTCCAGGTCCAATTGGCGGGCCTCGCGCCTGAAGCGGTGCGAGGCCCGAGCGATCTCGGTTACCGGATACTGGTTAATCTCGCTGCTCGGCCGCACGCTCCGCTGGCGGACCGATGGTCTCGAGCATCTCGAGGCGGTCGCGCGAAGCGGCCGCCCGCCCGTCCTCGCGTTCTGGCACGGGCGCATCCTGCCCGCCACGCTCTACTTTCGAGATCGCGGCATCGTGGTCATGACGAGCGAGAACTTCGACGGTCAATGGATTGCGGGCATCATCGAGCGATTTGGCTACGGGACCGCCCGCGGCTCGACGTCGCGCGGCGCCCGGCGGGCGCTGTTGCAATTGCGGCGTGACATGGCGGCGGGTCGGGCCGCCGCGTTGACGATCGACGGGCCGCGCGGTCCTGCCTGTGTCGCGCAGGCAGGCGCCGTGTGGCTCGCCATGGCGACGGGGAATCCCGTAGTGCCGTTCCACCTCGAGGCGAGCCGGCATTGGACACTCCGGAGTTGGGATCGCGCGCAGATCCCGATGCCATTCACGACCGTCGCGCTCGCTGTCGGCGAGCCGTTCCACGTTGCAGCGGACGCGACGGAGCCTCCGGACCGCGGCGAGGGCGAGGGAGCCCTTGACAGTGGTGACGAGCGGATCGAGCGGGCGCGCCGCTTGCTCGAAGAGCGGCTGGTCGCGCTTGAGGCGCGTGCCCGCGAGCTGGCAACTTGAGTGCGAGTTTGGGACGGCCGATGACGATTTCGTGAGGCGGCTGCACGGTTTGGGGCAGCAGGCTTGAAGATGCCGCGGGCACGGCCGTTGCTCACGCGGAAGGGCCATGCTGAGACCTGCGGCGTTGGTGTGCCTGTTCATTGCGTCCGATGTCGCCATCACGGCGCAGTCCACGGTCACCCAGCTGGCGGATACCGGATGGCAGGCTATCAACAAGGGAGACGCCGACAAGGCGGCCTCGGCGTTTCGTGAAGCGCTGACGATGAGTCCCAGAGATCCGGTGCTGAATCTCGGTGCAGGCACCGCAGCACACCTGCAGGGGCGCGACCAGGACGCCACCGTGTTCCTGCAGAAAGCCGTGGCACTCAACCCAGCCCTGGTCGAGGCGTCAACTCTCCTGGGAGAGATTGTCTACCGCCAAGGCAATCTCGATCTCGCCATCAAGACCTACGAAGCGGCGCTGGCTCGAGCGCCTCGGAACGAAGCCCTCAAACAGCGGCTCGAGGCATGGCGCAGCGAAGCCTCGACCTACCAAACCTTTCAGAGCGTCAAAGACGATCGTTTTGCCGTGATGTTCGAGGGGCCGGTAGAGCAGAAGCTCGCGGCCCACGCGACGTCCGTGCTCGGCAGCGCGTTCTGGCGCATCGGCAAGGTCATCGGTGCTTTTCCAAGCAACCCGATCAACGTCATCCTGTATACGGACAAACAGTTTCGCGACATCACCGGCGCGCCTGAATGGGCGGGGGGAGGCTTCGATGGCCAGATTCGGATGCCGGTGCGCGGCGCGCAGCAGAACATGGCGGCGTTCGACCGGGTGCTCACGCACGAGCTTGCGCATGCGATGCTGCGCAGCGTGGCTTCGCGCAACTTGCCGGCGTGGCTGAATGAGGGGCTGGCGATGCACTTCGAAGGGTACGACGCCACGGCCGTCGAGCGGGCGTTGGCGTCCGCCCGCATGTACGTGCCGCTCGCCTCGTTGAGGACGAGCTTCACGCGGCTCAGTGAAACGCAAGCGGCCATCGCCTACGCCGAAAGCCTCCTTGCGACATCCGTTCTGATGGAGCGCATCGGCCCGTCCGGCGTCGGTCAACTTCTGCAAGATCTCGACGGCGGTCAGCCCGTCGAGCAGGCCGTGGAGCGCTTCGGGTTCACCTTCGGCGAGTTCGAATCCGGCCTCGCCCGGCGCGTGGGAGTGACGAGAACGGCGAGCCGCTGACCGCACCTCCGCCGGCAGTTTCGCGATACGATGACGGTCCGGCCGGCATGTCCGTCATCCTCATTCACACCGAGCGGTTCGTCGATCACGAACCTCCGCCGGGCCACCCCGAGCGGCCGGAGCGGGCCGAGACCATGGAGGTGGTCGCCAACCGCTGGCGTGAACGCGGAGTGGAAGTCGTCGCGCCTCGAGCGGCCACGCACGAACAGCTCGCCCGAGTGCACACCGACCAACATCTGCAGACCGTCGCGGCGACGCGCGGACGAGCCGTCCAACTCGATCCCGATACGTTCACCTCTCCTGACACGTACGAGATCGCGCTGCTTGCCGCGGGAGCCGGCATCGACGCCGTCGAGCGCGTCATGGGCGGATCCCATCGTGCCGCGGTCGCGATGGTTCGCCCGCCCGGCCACCACGCCGAACGCGATCGCGCGATGGGCTTCTGCCTGTACAACAACGCGGCTGTCGCCGCCGCGCACGCTCGCACCCAGGGCGCATCCAAGGTCGCGCTCGTCGATTACGACGTTCATCACGGCAACGGGACGCAGCACATCTTCGAGCAAGATCCGGCCGTGCTGTATATCTCGATGCATCAGTACCCGTACTACCCAGGCACGGGCGCGGTCGATGACGTGGGGCGGGGGGCCGGGCGCGGGTTCACGATCAACCTGCCCCTCGAGGCTGGCGCCGTCGCGGAGGACTACCGCGCCGTATTTGCAGGCGTGGTCACGCCGGTGTTGCGACAGTTCGAGCCGGACCTGATCGTCGTGTCCGCCGGGTTCGATGCGCACGAGGACGATCCGCTTGGCGGCATGCGTTTGACCGCGCCGTCGTTCGGGGCGATGATGAAAGAGCTTCGTGCCGTCGCGGACGAGTGTTGCCGGGGACGGATTGTTTCCATCACAGAGGGTGGCTACGATTTGAAGGCGTTGTCGGCGTCGCTCGATAGCGCTATCGATGCGCTCCACGCGCCCATCGCGCCTGGAGAGGCCCTGCTCGGCAGCGCCTCGCACGAATGGCCTCAGTCCGGAATCGCCTCAGAGCGAGGCCGGACAACAACCGCACAAGCACGCGCCGTCCTTCGCCCGTTCTGGCACCTTCCTTAAGCGTTGGTCCCGATCGACGCATAGTAGTCGGCCACGCGCTCGTGAGCGCCGGCAAATGTATAGACGTCGGGGAGGCGCGACTCGATGACCCCTGCGATGACGGCCGCGACCTCCTCCGGACTCTGTCCGCCCGGAAGCTGTCTCGAGTCCGGCCCGCCGTGTCGCGCATTGAGTCCGAACTCGGTTTTCACGACGCCGGGCGAAACGAGAGAGATCTGGATGCCCGGATGGGTCTCGCGGATCTCGTCGCGGAACATTGCGGTCAGCGCGTTGACGTAATGCTTCGAGGCGCTATACGCCGACCGGAACGTCGCGAACGGCACCCGGCCCAGCATCGAAGAGACGTTGATGACGTGGCCGGCGCCGCGAGACTGAAAATGCGGCAGCACCTCCTGCGTGCCGTACAAGACCGATTTGACGTTGATGCGCATCATCTCGTCAACGTCCTCGTCAGTGAGCTGTGACGGCGAGCGTGTGATCCCCTGTCCTGCGTTGTTCACCCAGACGTCGATGTGCCCGAACCGGCCGATGGCGTGCTCGACGGCGCGGTGGATGTCGTCGCGCCGGGTCACGTCCGCGACGATCGCGAAGGCACTGTCGCCTGAACGAGCCGCGGCGGCGCGAAGCGCGTCGGCGCGGCGGGCGACCAGACCGAGCGAGGCGCCGCGCCTTCCGAGGAGCTCCGCGAGAGCCGCGCCGATTCCGCTGCTGGCGCCGGTGATGACTACGACCTTGTTGTCCATGAGGCTAGAATAGTCGAAGTACCTGATGAGCGAATTCGAACCCCAACGACTTGACAAGAAGTGGCAGGCACGGTGGGCGACCTCGAAGGCCTTCGAGGTGCGGGCGGATCCCAACCGGCCAAAATTTTATAGCCTTGAGATGTTCGCGTATCCGTCCGGGTACGCGCACGTGGGGCACGTGCGCAACTACATCATCGGCGATGTCATGGCGCGGACCAAGCGGATGCGCGGGTACAACGTGCTGCACCCGTTCGGCTGGGACGCGTTCGGCCTGCCCGCCGAGAACGCCGCGATCAAGACCGGAATGCACCCCGAACAGTCGACGCTCGACAACATCGCCCATATGCGAGGGCAGCTCCAGCGGCTGGGTATCAGCTACGCGTGGGACCGCGAGATTACGACCTGTCTGCCCGAGTATTACAAGTTCAACCAGTGGATCTTTCTCAAGATGCTCGAGCGGGGGCTCGCCATGCGCCGCCGCTCCACCGTCAATTGGTGCCCGGTCGATCAGACCGTGCTGGCGAACGAGCAGGTGATCGACGGCCGGTGCTGGCGGTGCGGATCCGTCGTGGAAGCACGCGAGCTCGAGCAGTGGTTCTTCCGCATTACCGCTTACGAGGACGAGCTCCTCAAGGGGCTCGAGTCGCTGACCGACTGGCCTGAGAAAGTTGTCGTGATGCAGCGCAACTGGATCGGCCGGTCCGAGGGCGCCCGCGTCCAGTTTCCCGTCGTGGCGCTCGGCGGTCGGGTGGACGGCGCGAAGATCGATATCTTCACGACGCGCATCGACACGATCTACGGCGCGACCTTCGTCCTCCTTGCGCCGGAGCATGCGGTGGTCGATATCTTCGCGGCCGAGAGCGCCGATCCCCGGCGATTCCGTGAGTGCGTGCAGGCATTCCGGGCGCTGGACAACCAGGCGCGTCGCGCGGGCACGATCGAAAAGGAAGGATTCGATACCGGCCGGAAGGCTCTCAACCCCTTCACGGGGAAAGAGATTCCCATCTGGATCGCGAACTTCGTGCTCGCCGAGTACGGCACGGGGGCGATCATGGGCGTGCCCGCGCACGACGAGCGCGACTTCGAGTTCGCGCGCAAGTACGACTTGCCGATCCAGGTGGTCGTCGAGACCGCAGACAGCCGCGAGCAGCCGACGACGAGCCTCGCCGGTCCCACCACCAACTACGGCCGGCTGATCAATTCCGGGCAGTGGAGCGGAGAGGAAGCACCGGCCGTCATCGGCCGCATGATTGCGGATGCCGAGCGGCGCGGGATTGGCAAGGGCGAAGTGCAGTACCGGCTGAAGGATTGGGGCATTTCGCGCCAGCGGTATTGGGGCACGCCGATCCCCGTTATTCATTGCCCGAGGGACGGCATCGTGCCCGCGCCATACCAGGACTTGCCGGTCGAGCTGCCAAAGGTTGCGAAGTTCACTGGCCGCGGCGACTCACCCCTGGCCCAGATCCCGGAATGGGTGAATGTCACGTGTCCGCTGTGCGGCGGTCCCGCAAAGCGCGAGACCGACACGATGGACACGTTCGTCGACTCTTCCTGGTACTTCCTGCGGTTCTGCGATCCCTGGAACATGGATCTGCCGTTTGGTTCCGGGGAGGCCGGCTACTGGATGCCCGTCGATTTTTACAGCGGCGGCGTCGAGCACGCGATCCTTCACCTGCTGTACTCGCGGTTCTTTACCCGCGTGCTGCGAGACGTCGGCCTGGTGACGCTCGACGAGCCATTCACGCGTCTGCTCACACAGGGGATGGTGCTCAAGGACAACGCCGTCATGTCGAAATCCAAGGGCAATGTCGTTGATCCCGACGACATGGTCCGGAAGTACGGCGCGGATGCCCTGCGGGTGTACGTGATGTTCGTGGCGCCGCCGGAGAAGGAAGTCGAGTGGAATGATGATGGACTCGAGGGCAGTTTCCGGTTTCTGGTCCGCGTCTGGCGTTTAGTCGATCACTGGGCCGCGGCAATAAGTGGCGATGCGACTCCCGCACATGTCCCCGACTGCGACGACCGGGAGCGGGCGCTTCGGCGCAAAACGCACGACACGATCCGTCGCGTGACGGTCGACATCGAAGAGCGGATGCACCTCAACACGGCGGTGTCGTCGATGATGGAGCTCGTCAACGCGCTCTACGCGTTCAGCGAGGGGACCGTGCGCGGGGCGCCCGCTCGCAGCGGGCCGCCGGCCGGCCGAGTCGAGCGGCCACAGGCGATCGCCGTCCTGAAGGAAGCCATCGAGTCGCTCACGCTGATGCTCTCGCCTTTCGCGCCGCACATGGCGGAGGAGCTTTGGGAACGGCTGGGCCATACCGGCGGGCTGGCCGCCGCCAAATGGCCGGCGTTCGATCCCGAGGTGGCAAAAGCTGCCGCGGTCATCGTCCCCGTGCAGATCAATGGCAAGGTGAAAGCGCGGTTTACGGCGCCGGCTGATGCCTCGGAGGAGCAGCTCCGGGAACTGGCGCTGGCGGATCCGACCGTCAGGTCGTACACTGCCGGCAAAGAGATTCGAAAGGTCTTCGTGGCCAAAGGGCCCCTGGTAAGCGTGGTGACGTCATGAAGCAGTGCATCGGTCCACGCCGGCTCCTGTTGGGCTGGCTCGTGGCAGTGAGCCTCGCGAGCACAAGCTGCGGGTATTCGCTTGCCGGGCGCGGGTCTTTTCTCCCGGCCTACATCAAGACGATCGGTGTTCCGACCTTTGTGAATCGGACGACGGTTTTCAACCTCGAGACGCTGCTCACCCAGAAGGTGCGGGCCGAGTTTATCGGCCGCGGCAAGTATCAGATTCTGCCCCAAAACACCGGCGTCGACGCCGTGCTGAACGGCGAGGTGACCTCCGTATTCCTCTCGCCGGCAAGCTTTGGCACCACGCAGCTCGCGTCGCGCTACGCGATCACGATGAACGCCCGGATCGAGCTTCGCGATTTGCGAGAGAACAAAGTGCTCTGGGAGAATCCGGCCGTGTCGTTTCGGCAGGAGTACGAGGCGACGAGCGGCCGGGTCACCGATCCGACGGCGTTCTTCCAGCAGGACACCAACGCTCTCGACCGCATGAGCGCGGAATTCGCACGCACGATTGTCAGCGCGATCCTGGAAGCCTTCTAATTGCCGACACTGACCGCGGCGGCCGTCCGCAAGCAGATCGCGGCAGGCGCAACGGATGCCGTGTACCTCCTCGCCGGCGACGACGACATCGAGAAATCTGCGCTGGCCGGGGAGTTCTCGGATCTGGTGGAGGAGGACCTGCGCGCCTTCAACGTCGAGCGCATTCACGCAGGCGATTGGACGAGCGGCGATAGGCTCGCCGACGGCGTCGCCGCCGTGATTGCTGCTGCGCGAACGCTGCCGATGATGGCTCCTCGACGAGTTGTCACAGTGCTCCAGGCCGAAGGCGTGCTGGTGCCCCGGCGGGAGAGCGAAGCGGCGACGCGCGCCCTCGAGGCGCTTGAGTCGCTGCTGAAAGATCCCGAACGCCAGACAACGCTGGTGTTCGTGGCAGGGACCGTCGACAAACGAAGCCGGATGTACAAGCTCCTGCAGCGGCAGGCGACGATCGTCGAATGCGGCGCGATCGCGGATCAGGCCGACGCCGAACGCTGGGTCAGGACACGGATTGCTGCCGGGGGCGCCGAGATCGATCCCGCGGCGGCGCGATTGCTCGTCACGCGTGCCGGCGTCGACGTCAGGCGCCTGCGTGGCGAGGTCGACCGGCTGCTGTTGTACACGCTCGGACAGAAGCGCATTGGCGTCGAGGACGCGCGCGCGATTGCCGGGCCTGCCGCGCTGCTGGACGATTGGGCACTCACCAACGCGATCGAGGCAGGTCAGGCCGGCGAGGCCCTGCGCCAGCTCGCGCTGATGCTCGATGCGGGGACGCCGCCCGAGAAGATTCTCGGCCAGCTCGGCTGGCTGGTTCGAGCGAAGTTCCCACAACTTTCGCCGGCCGAAGTGCGCCGCGCGATCGACGCCCTGTTCAGGACGGATCAGGACCTCAAGCGTTCCGCCGGGGATCCACGGGTGCTGCTCGAACGGCTCGTCGTCGAGCTCTGCACGCCAAAGCGGTGATCAGGCGCGCGCAGCCAAACGGTTGGTGAGCCGGGACTTGTAGCGACCGGCGGCGTTCTTGTGGATGATGCCCTTGCTGGCCAGCTTGTCGATGAGCGAGACCACGTCGCGGAGCGCCGCCCTGGCGGCCGCCGTATCGTTGCCGTCGATGGCCGATCTGACGCTCTTGAGGGCCGTACGCAGACGCGAACGGAACTGGCGGTTGTGCTCCCGGTTCTTGAGACTCTGTCGGTGCGCCTTTAGCGCGGATGCGTGCGAAGCCACCTCGTCATTGACCTCCGGAACCCCTGATCATAGCACGGGATCGGGGGAGTCACAGGGCGCCGCACGGCTCTTTGGGTCCCATAACACCGGGACGAGAGGCTCCGAAGCAGCGGTTCTCCGCACCAGACGAATTTGTGACGCCCAGGCGTGACTGGCAGCATCGGTAAACAGACCCCACCTTTCGACAGCCCAACTGACGCGGTTATCGGCCCAAGAGGCACGGCTCAACAGTGAGGAGCGCCTGCGCCCGTGGGTCACGTGGCTCCGGACAAGAGCCTCGCGACGACGGCGTCGGTTGCACGCAGCATCTCATCGATCTTCTCGGGCTGTTTTCCTCCGGCCTCTGCGAAGTCCGGCCGCCCCCCGCCGCCGCCGCCAACAATCGGCGCGATCTCCTTCACGATCTGCCCGGCCTTGATTCGGGACGTCAGGTCAGGCGTCACGGCCACCACGACCTGAACCTTTTCATCAACGGCAGAGGCCAGAACAACGACGCCGCTCCTGATCTGTCCTTTCAACGAATCGGCGAGGCTTCTGAGCGCCTCCTTGTCGAGATCCGCGACCTTTCGTCTTGCCAGCTTGACGCCTGCCACTTCGATCGTTGAATGGTTTGCCGCGCTGCCGCCGTCGGGCGGTCCGGCGTCTGCCATGGCGAGCCGCGTCTTGAGCTGCATGTTCTCCCGTGTGAGCCTTTTGGTGTCCGTCTGCAGCCGCTCGATCGCAGCGATCACCTGCGACTCGTTGACGTGCAGGGTATCGTAGACGCCCTCAAGCACAGCGCGCCGCTCTTGGACCCAGCGGACCGCTTCCGCGCCCGTGAGCGCTTCGACGCGCCGCACACCCGCTGCGACGCCCTCCTCGGACACCATCACGAACAGTCCGATGTCTCCGGTGGCCTGCACGTGCGTTCCCCCGCACAGCTCCATGCTGAAGCCGGGAACGCTCACCACACGCACCTGGTCGCCGTACTTCTCGCCGAAGAGTGCCGTCGCCCCAGCGGCAATCGCCTCCTCCGTCGACCGCACCTCGGTCGTCACGAGCGCGTTGCGATAGATATGCTCGTTGACGATGCGCTCGATCCGATCCATTTCTTCGCGGGTGACCGGCTGAAAGTGCTCGAAATCGAAGCGCAGGCGATCCGGAGCCACGAGCGATCCTCTCTGCCGCACGTGCGAGCCGAGGACCTGGCGGAGCGCCGCGTGAAGCAGGTGGGTCGCTGTGTGATTGCGCCGCGTCGCATCACGCGTCGGCTGATCGACTTCCGCGGTCACCAGGTCGCCGACGTGCAGCGAGCCTGCGTCGACATGGACGCGATGAGCGCGTGGGAGGCCGGGACCCATCCGTGCCAGGCCCTCCACGACAGCGGACGCGCCAGTTGTCTCGCTCGAAATCCTGCCCGAATCCGACACCTGGCCACCGGCCTCGATGTAGAACGGCGTCTTTGCAAGCGCCAGGTACCCTTCTGCGCCGGCAGTGAGGGAATCGATCGACCGTTTCTGGCCATCGAAGATAGCGAGGATCGGGACGCCGGTCACGCGAGTCGTGGAGTAACCCTCGAACAGATCGTGGGCGCCCTCGAGCGCTCGGTTCCCGGCGATGTCGAAGTCGCTCGCCTCCTTGCCGGTCTTGTCTTTTTTGTCTGTCTTGTCATTCCTTCCAGGGACGAAGGCGCTCTGTGCCCGGGCTTTCTCGCGCTGGCCCCGCATGGCGCGTTCGTAACCCTCGCGATCGATGCTGACCCCCTGGGTGGCCGCAATGTCCTCGATAAAGTCGAACGGCACGCCGAAGGTGTCGTAAAGACGGAAGGCGACATCGCCGCCGAGCACCTTCGATTTCGTGCCCAGCACCTTTGTGATCTCGCCCTCCAGGCGCGGGAGCCCTTCCGCCAGCACCGTCTCGAACCGGCGCTCTTCGGCGAGAATCGTCTTCTCGATCCTCTCCTTGTCGCGGCGGAGCTCGGGATACGCATCCCCCATCTCACGAGCCAGCACTCCAACGAGTGAGCTGAGAAACGGCTCATCGAAGCCGAGATGCTTTCCGTGGCGCATGGCGCGCCGCATGATCTTGCGCAGGACGTATCCGCGCCACTCGTTGGAGGGCGTCACGCCGTCCGCGATGAGAAAGGTGGTCGATCGGATGTGGTCGGCGACGACGCGCATCGAAACGTCCGGCGAAGACATGGACCCGGAATAGGCATGTCCCGAGCGCGCGCCTATCTCCGTCAGGAGCGGCATGAACAGATCAGTGTCGTAATTCGACTCCTTGCCTTGCATGACCGCGGTGATGCGCTCAAGGCCCATCCCGGTGTCAATTGACGGAGCGGGCAACGGCGCGAGCGCGCCGCCGGCGCTCCGCTCGAATTCCATGAACACGTTGTTCCAGATCTCGATCTCGGGATCCGCGCCTGTGCCGCGGACGTAGTAGATTTCCGAGCAGCGGCCGCACGGCCCCGTGTCCCCCATCTGCCAGAAGTTGTCCTCCAGCCCGAGCTCGAGGATCCGGTCGGCGGGGACGAATCGGCGCCAGGCGTCGAACGCTTCGTCGTCCCGGGGGATCCCGCGCTCGCCCTTGAAGATGGAGACCACGAGCCGATCGGGCGGCATCTTCCAGACGTCGGTCAGCAACGTCCAGGCAAAGCGGATCGCATCGTTCTTGAAGTAATCGCCAAACGAGAAGTTTCCGAGCATCTCGAAGAACGTGTGGTGGCGGAATGACGGTCCGACGTTGTCGAGATCATTGTGCTTTCCGCTGACGCGCATCACCTTCTGCGACGTGGCGGCCCTCGTGTACGCGCGCTTCTCGCGGCCGAGAAACACGTCCTTGAACTGGTTCATCCCCGCGTTGGTGAACAAGAGCGTCGGGTCGTCGGCCGGGACGAGCGGCGAGCTCGGCACGACACGGTGCCCGTTCAGGTCGAAATACTGGAGGAACGCCGCACGGATCTCGTTGGAGGTCATTGAACGTATCTAAGCACGAACGACCGGAGGGCACCAAAAGCCCGCCGCTAGGGTCTCTTACGTCTGTTCAGCAGAAGCAGGACGCGATCGGCCTCGAAGCCTTGTCCAATGAGGTATCGATACAACCGCTGAAACTCCCGATCGTCCTCAATCTTCGCTCCGCTCGGCAGGCGCCGGGCCAACGACGCTTCCATGAGGCTATCGTGGCCTCCGTCCTCATCCAAGCCAGCGAACACATCGTCGGCGACTCGGCGAGCTGTGCGCCGGTCGATGCCGGCGCGCTCCATCTGCAGCCGTACCCGAAGTTTGCCTCGACGGCGAATCGACGTTTCGGTCCGGGCGATGGCCTCAGCCACGCGGGCATCGTCGATCGCTCGCTCCTCGCGAAGCCGCGAAACGGCGTCGTCGATCAGCTCCGGCTGATGTCCGCGCCGGACGAGTCGCTCGCGCAGGCGCGCCTCGGACAGGTCACGTCGCGCGAGCATCTTCAGGCCGTCGACGTACGCCGGGTTGGCCTTACTTGGCACCTGAACGCGTCCTTGTTGGCCGCGACGCTCAGGAGATCGTCACCGCGCCGCGGCTCGCGGCTTGCGGGTCGTCGAGGTGGACATAGGTCAGCCAGCCGTGATGGTCGGGGATCTCTCCGTTGATCACGTCGAAATAGGCACGCTGGAGTCTCTGCGTGATTGGGCCGCGGCTGCCGCTCCCAATGGTGATCTTGTCAACCGACCTGACGGGTGTGACCTCGGCGGCCGTGCCGACGACGAAGACCTCGTCGGCGACGTAGAGCGACTCGCGCGGGAGCGCGGTTTCCGTGACGGTGTAGCCAAGGTCCCGGGCCAGGGTGATTACCGAATCGCGCGTGATGCCTCCGAGGATGGAGGAGGCGAGCGGCGGCGTGTAGATGATCTCGTTGCGCACGGTAAAGAGGTTTTGACCGCTGCCTTCGCTCACGTTGCCGAGGACGTCCAGCGCGATCGCCTCGGAGTAGCCGTCGGCGAGCGCTTCCATTTTGATGAGACCGGAGTTCGCGTAGTTCGCCGAGCTCTTCGCCATCGCGGGCAGCGTATTCGGCGCCACCCGCGACCAGGACGCGACCTTGACGTCCACGCCCTGTTCGAGCGCGTCCTGTCCGAGGTAGGCGCCCCACTTCCACAAGATGATCGCGGCATCGACCGGACAGGTGAGGGGGTTCACGCCGAGCGTCTCGTATCCGCGGTAGAGAATCGGGCGGATGTAGCACGCCTTCATCTGGTTGGCGCGGATCGTGTCGAGCACGGCGTTCTGCCATCCGACCAGGTCAAGCGGATAGGTCATCCGGTAAATCTTCGCCGAGTCCTGCAGCCGCCGCATGTGAGCGTCGAGCCGGAAGCAGGCGGACCCTTTCGGCGTCGAATAGCAGCGCGCCCCTTCGAACACGGCGGTCCCATAGTGGATGACATGCGACGCAATGTGGATGTGCGCGTCCTTCCACTCCACCAGCTTGCCATTCATCCAGATCTTGCCCGTACCGGGAAAGGCCATACTGCGATTCTAACATCTGGAATTTACGAGCTACGAGTACCGAGCCACGAGACCGACTTATTGATGTTCTCCACAGAATGGGCATCGGTCGGACCGAGCGTGAAGAGGTTTGCGGCAGTGCCAACAGAAGCGAGGTGGGGGCGATTCGCGTGCCTTGAGGCGAAGCTGAAGATCATCGCGGGCGTGATCGGCCTCCGGCCGTGGCGTTCCGGGAGGCGGGGTTCGACGCCCATGGCGCTGATCGAGGTTTCGGATCGCGAGCACATCGTCCAGCAGCGCGCTGGCCCGTTGATAACGAGATCGGATGTCCGGCGCCATCGCCTTGAGCACGATGTTGTCGATCGCCTTCGGGATTTTGGGGTTTTTCAGGCGCGGCCCGGTCTGCAGCTCACCCCGCATCAACCGCTCCAGGTCCGCGGGCGAGGGTGTCTCGTAGGGGAGCATTCCCGTCAGCATTTGATACATCGTCACGCCCAGTGAGTAGATATCCGATGCGAATACCGCCTTGCCCTGAAACTGCTCCGGCGCCATGTAGGGCGGACTGCCGATGACGGTCGTGCCGTGCGCGGCGATTTCGAGAAATCGTGACGTCCCGAAGTCCGCAACCTTGACCATGCCTCGATCGGCAACGAGCACGTTCGACGGGCGCAGGTCCCTGTGCAGCACGCCGTGGCGATGCGCGTGGTCGACGGCGTTGCACACCTGGCAGGTATAGTCGAGCGTGCGCGTGAGGTCGAGCGCGCCTTCGCGCGTGATGATGGACTCGAGCGTCTCGCCCGGCACGAATTCCATGACGATGAAGAAGACGTTGTCCTGCTTCTCGGCCGTGAGGATCGTGACGATGTTCGGGTGATTCAAGCTCGCGAGCAGCCGCGGCTCGCGAAGCAGCTCGCCGAAGTCGACTCCCTGCTTGTGGGGGACCTTGAGAGCGACGCTCTTGTTGATCCAGGTGTCCTCGGCGAGGTAGACCGTGCCGAACCCTCCGCTGCCGATCGTGCGGAGGATCTTGTACTTGCCGATGATCTGTCCGCGAAAGAACACCGCGCCGAGTATACCTGGTCCTTCGGCCGCTTCTATAATCCATCCCCGTGCACCGCTTCTTCGCGCCGGCTCTGGATCCGGGAGACGAGATCGTCGCGCTCCCTCGCGACGAGGCCGAGCACCTCACGCGCGTGCTGCGGCTCGCGGTCGGAGACACCGTCGCGGTGTTCGACGGCCGTGGTCGCGAGTTCGCAGGCAGAGTGGTGAGCGCGGGGCGGCGGGACGCGCGCGTGCAGTTGGTGTCGCGCATCGAGCCTGCGGCTGAGGCGCGGGTGCCGATCACGCTTGCGCAGGCCGTGCTCAAGGGCGAGAAGATGGACGACGTCGTCCGGGATGCGGTCATGCTCGGCGTGACGGCCGTCCAACCGATTGTGACGAAGCGGACGGAGACGACCGTCGCGATGCTGTTGAAGAGCGCTCGCGTCGAGCGATGGCAGAGGGTCGCGCTCGCGTCGGTGAAGCAGTCGCGGCGGGCCACGGTGCCCGAGATCCGAATGCCGCTGACGCTCGAGACTTACCTGGCCGATCCGCCCGCCGCGCTTCGCCTCATGCTCGTGGAGCCGTCAGGGCCGCCTCGGGGCACCTCAGCGGCAGAAACCGAGTCGCTGTCGGTCGTCCACGCTGAGTCAGCTCCGGCCGACGCGGCCCTGTTCGTGGGCCCTGAAGGTGGATGGACAGAAGCGGAACGCGCCGCTGCGGTGTCGGCCGGGGTACGGCTCGTGACGCTCGGCCAGCGAACGCTGCGCGCGGACGCCGTCCCTGTCGCGGCGATCAGCGTTCTGCAGTTTCTCTGGGGAGATCTGTAGCGCCGTTACGCCGTGTCCCTGTCCGCGTGGCGCGGCGTGGCTTTCGCAAAGCGAGGCCAACCCATTCTTCTTCTTGTTGTTCCCACTCGACAGCAGGTACGGGGAGGTTCGGTTCCCAGAGGCTGGACAGCAAGGTCCGAAACACCTCGTCCCGTTCGTCGCACAATAGCCCGCTGACGATCATGAGCCCCCCCGGCCGCGTCGCAGCGGCAAGGATCGGCGCGGATCGGAGAAGCAGCGTACCTGTGAGGTTCGCCGTGACAACATCCCACCCGGCAGGATCGCCGTCAGCGCAGGCGCCGGCATCCCACCTCCGCCCCCCGGATGCGGCGGCAGGCAGAGCAGAGGCGAGATCCCAAGCGATGAACGTAACAGCTCCAGCTTGGGGTCCGAGTGGAAATCCGTGTGAACCTGCCGGCGCAGAATTGATCCGCAGGTTGTCGCGGGCTGCCTGAACCGCGTCCGGGTCGATGTCGACCCCGGTCGCGGATCGGGCACCGAGGCGCTCAGCAACGATCGCCAGCACTCCCGATCCCGTTCCGACGTCGAGGACGGTTCTGCCTCTCAAATCGAACGCCTGCAACGCCATAAGACACAGACGGGTCGTGGCGTGGTGGCCAGTGCCGAATCCCATCGAGGGCTGAATGACGACCGTGAAGGGGCCGGCATTGGTGATTCGCGACTCGGGATTCAGTTGACCGGGATCCGGGAGGAGTGTGACTCGACCGACCGTGACCGGCTGTAGATTCTGCTGCGATCGGCGCGCCCAGTCGTCGCCGGGCACGTCGATCGCCGACATCTCGAAGCGGGACGAGAGCGACCGAAGTGCCCGGTCGCGCGCGGACGCCGTCGCGAAAAACACTCGATCGACGCGATCGCGCTCCTCGATCGCTACCGGCGAGAAGTCGTCGAGCGCGGCGTACAGAAGGTCGGCGTCGAGGCGAGGGTCGGCGAATCGTATCTCGAGGGCAGGGTAGGTTCTATCCAAACATGTCCTTGACTCGATCGAATAGATTCCGTTCGTCCTCGTCCTGATGAGCCCGCGGCTCGAACTTCTCCGCCGGCAGCGCCTTCGCCAGCTCTTCCAGAGCCTTCCGCTGATCCTTGGTCAGCTTCTTCGGCGTCTGCACCTGCACGGTGGCGAACAGATCCCCGCGTCCGCGACCGTTGACATCGGGCATCCCTTTGCCCCGGAGGCGCAGCGTCGTGCCCGTCTGCGTCCCCTCGGGCACCTTGACCGCTTCGTGGGCGTCGAGCGTAGGCACCTGAATCTCGCCGCCGAGAGCCAGGGTCGTGAAGTTGACCGCGATCTCGCAGAACAGGTTGTTGCCGTCCCGGCGGAAGAACTCGTGCTCCTGCACGCGGACGACGACGTACAGGCTGCCCGATGGGCCGCCGAGCACGCCCGGTTCGCCCTCGCCCTGCAGGCGCAGCTGCTGGCCGGTTGCGATGCCGGGCGGAATCTTCACCGTCAGCTTGCGTTGACGGGATACTCGTCCGGCGCCTCGGCACGTCTGGCACGGCGTTGTGATGACCTTGCCGGCGCCGCCACACTGTGGACATGTCCGCGCGACGGTAAAGAAGCCTTGCTGGAAGCGAACTTGGCCTTGTCCGCGGCACTGGCGGCAGGTCGTCGACGACGTGCCCGGTGCCGATCCGGATCCGCCGCAGGTCTCGCAGTGCTCCTGCCGCGGAATCTGGATCGACGTCTCCGCGCCCTTGGCAGCCTCCTCGAAAGTAATCTCGAGGTCGTATCGCAGGTCCGCGCCACGCTGTGGACCGCCTCTCCGACGTCCGCTGCCAAACAGATCTCCGAAGCCGAAGATGTCGCCCAGGCCGCCGAGGATGTCCTCGAACCCGTGAAACACGGTGGGATCGAATCCGCCGGCGCCGGTCGTGGAACTGACGCCGGCGTGGCCGAACCGGTCGTACAACGCGCGCTTCTCGCTGTCGGCGAGCACCGCGTACGCCTCGGCGGCTTCCTTGAACTTCTCTTCCGCGGCCTTGTTCCCGGGATTGCGGTCCGGGTGATGCTTCATCGCGAGCTTGCGATACGCGCTCTTGATGTCCGCGTCGCCGGCCGTCCGCGGGACGCCGAGCACGTCGTAGTAGTCGCGCTTGCTCACGACGCCTTCGCCACCTTGACCATCGCGGGCCGAAGCAGCCGATCGCCTATCATGTAGCCCTTCCTCAGCTCGCCGATGACCTCGCCGTCGCGATGCGCCGGGCTGACCTCCTGGACCACCGCCTGGTGGAGGTTCGGATCGAAATCGGCCCCAATCGCGTCGATGGCCTTGACTCCGTGTTTGCGCAGCAGGTCGTGCAGCTTGGCATGTATCAGCTCGACACCTTTTCGGTAGGCGCCGCCTTCAGTCGCGTCGGAGGCCCCTTCTCCTCCCGCCATCAGGGCGAGGTCGAAGTCATCCACGACGAGCAATAGCTCTTGAAGCAGCCTCACGACGGCGTGGTCCGCCTGCTCGCGCCGTTCGCGTTCCACGCGGCGCCGGTAGTTGTCGAACTCCGCGGCCTTCCGCATCCAGCGATCGTAGTAGTCGTCCCTTTCCCGTTGGAGCTCCACCAATTGATCCGTCGCGCCGGATGGGGTCTCCACGGGCTCGGTTACAGGTTCTTCACTCATAGACTCATGACTCACAGCGCATGACTGATACCGATTGCCGGGGGCGCGTCCTGGCTAGTTTGTATCGCGCAGCACGCGGGAAACAGCCTGTGCGGCGCCGTCGACGACGGCGATCGCGCGCGAGTACCGCATGCGCGTGGGCCCGATGACACCCACCGTTCCGGTGCGCGCGCCGTCGTCATACGTCGACGCGACCAGGCTGAACGGCCGCAAGCTCGGATCAAGGTGCTCCGCCCCGATGACCACGGTCAATCCTGGGCCGTCGATGTACGCGTTGAGAAGATTCAGCAGCCGCTCCTTCTCATCGATCATCACCAGCAGAGCCTGCAGCATCGTCATTGTCAAGCCGCTTCCGTCGTCCAGGAGCGACGAGGTGCCCTCGACGTAAATCGTCCGGTCGTCGGGCAGATCGGCAAACGTCGAGCTGGCCAGCCGCATTGCGCGTGCCATCAGCGCGTCGTACAGCAGCCGCTCTTCGTCGATGCGCTCGAGCACCGCCTCGCGGGCTCGATAGAGGGGCAGGCCCGAGAACTCACTGTTCAGGTAGTTGGCGGCCTGCCGGAGATCGTCCGCGTGGAGGGTTTCACCGACGTCAATCACTTTCTGAATGACATGGCCGCCGCGAGCGACGATGACGACGAGCACGCGCGTTGCGGTCAGCGGCACGAACTCCACGCGCTCGAAGACCGCGCCTCCGTTCGGCGTCCGGACGGCGAAGCCGACGGTGCGCGACGCCTGCGAAACCACGTGCGATACCTGAGGGAGAACCGAGTCGATTCTCAGATCGCTGCTGTCGCGCCTGAGCCGCGCCTCTACCGCGTTTGCCGTCCGGCGCGGACGCTTGGTCTCGAGAAGAAGGTCGACGTAGAAGCGGTAGCCACGGTCGGTCGGAATCCGGCCGGCCGAGGTGTGGGGCTGCTGAACAAAGCCTTCCTCCTCGAGCGTGGCCAGAATGTTCCGAACCGTCGCGGAGGACACGCCGAGGCCGGCCGCGCTCACGAGTACCGACGACGCGACAGGATCGCCCGAAGCGATGAACTCGCGCACGAGCGCGGCAAGGACGCGTCTGGAGCGATCGTGAGAGTCGTGCATCTGGTGTGGCGCACCCTCGCTAGCACTCTCAGCCTGAGAGTGCTAACACACATTATACAACAGCCGTGCTGCCTCGGCCGGCGCGTGCGGCGAGGCCGCGCCTACCCGAGGCCGGCGCGTGCGGCGAGATCGCGCGCCGCCGTGCGGGCTTCGGCCACCACTTGTGCAGGGTCGACGCGAGTCGGCGCGAAGCCGTCGACGAGCACCTCCCCGTCGACGATGGTGGTTCGTACGTCGCTCCCGCGCGCGGCGTAGACAAGCGTCGAGTACGGATCCGGCCCGGGTGCGAGGTGCGGCCGATCGCCGGCGACGACGATGATGTCGGCGCGCTTGCCCGTTTCGATCGATCCAATTTCGCCATCGAGCCCCAGCGTTCGCGCGCCCGCGCGCGTGGCCATCCAGAGGACGTCGCGCGCCGGGAGGATGCCGGGTCGCCGGCGCATGGCTTGAAGCGTGGCCGCGAGGCGCATCTCGTCGAACATATCCAGACGGTTGTTGCACGCGGCGCCGTCGCCGCCGAGCGAGACCGTGATGCCGCACGCCCGCAGTTCCGGCACGGGCGCGACGCCCGAGCCGAGCTTCAGGTTCGAGCCGGGGCAGTGCATGACCTTCACGTCGTGGTCAGCCAGCAAGTGCCTGTCGTGATCGTCGACCCACACACAGTGGGCGGCGCACAAAAGCGGGGAGGCGAGATGCAGGCTCGCGAAGTACTCCAGGTTCGTCAGGCCGCCCGAGATTTCTTTGACGACCGCGGCCTCGTCGCGGGATTCGGATGCGTGTGTATGGACAAGGGCGCCGTGCGCGTCCGACAGGGCGGCGACCGCTTCCAGGAGGTCGCGCGAACACGAGACCGCGAAGCGGGGCGCAAAAGCCGCGCGAAGCCGATCGTTACTGGATCCGTTCCAACGCCGGCGGATGGCCAGGCTTTCGTCGATGGACGCTTGCGTCCGTTCCTGGAGCCGAGCCGGCAGACCAGCGGCCGTGTCCATCATGCACTTGCCGATCGTAGCTCGCATCCCGCTCTCCGCCACGGCCTCGAAGACGACGTCCGTATCGTGGACCGTCTCCATCGTCAGGACCGCCGTTGTCCCGCTCGACAACAGCTCGGTGGTGGCCAGGCGTGCGGCGGCACGCAGGGACCGCGCGGTGTGCGCCGCCTCCATCGGCCATACGCGCGTTCGAAGCCACTCCAGGAGCGGAAGGTCGTCGGCGAACCCTCGAAAGAGCGTCTGGCAGAGGTGCACATGCGTCTGAACGAAGCCAGGCAAGACGAAACCGCCGTCGGCGCGGATGACGCGATCGTGCATATCAGGGATGTCGGGCGCGATGCGGGCGATGCGGCCATCGCGAATCGACACGTCGCCGCGAATGACCTCGAACCGGTCGTCGAGCGTCAGGATGATCCCGTTGCGGATCAGCAGAGAGGACACGCGGCACTATAGCCCGTCAACCAGCCATTACTCTTTTTTGGACACCTGGGGCGGCGTCCACTGCATGGCGGCGGGGTGTTCCTTGCCGTGCTTCACGGCGATGAGCTCGGCCAGAATGCTGACGGCGATTTCCTGCGGCGTCACGGCGCCGATGTCGAGGCCGATGGGGGCGTGCACTCGCCGGAGCGCCTCGGCCGGCATGTGGGCCTCGACGAGCGCCTCGTAGATGCGCGCGACCTTCGCACGGCTGCCGATGAGGCCGAGGTACCTCAGCTCGCGAGGCGCGAGCACGCGCAGTGCCTCAAGGTCGTTGGTGTGTCCCCTTGTCACGATCACGGCATAGGCATGCGCCGGCAGGTTCGCGCGATCGATCCATGCCGGGATGTCGTCGGCCACGACCTCTACGGCCGTTGGAAAGCGCTCCAGGTTCGCGAACTTCTCTCGATCGTCGACGACGTGTACGCGGAAGCCGACGTCGGCCGCTAGGCGCGCCAGGTGGAACCCCACGTGCCCGGCGCCGATGATGTACAGCTCCGGTGACGGCTCGATCGGCTCGATATAGACGTCCATCTGGCCGCCGCAGACGAGGCCGGTCTCTTGCGCGAAATCATCCGACAGCTCGTAGTGCACCATTTCCGGCCGCCGCGTCTTGATCGCCTCGCGCGCCTTCCAGAAAGCGTCGTTCTCGTAGCATCCGCCACCGATCGTACCGACAATGCGCCCGTCACTGAAGACGAGCATTTTCGCGCCGACTCGCTGAGGCGTAGAGCCGATCGTCGAGACGATTGTCACGAGGGCCGCGGGCTCGCCGCGCTCGAGCGCCGCAAGGGCTGCCGTGAAGACTTCCTGATTCACGCTGAGACGATTATAAAAGGACTGGATTGCCGTCGCTACCGGTGGAGCGGGCACGTGGTCGTCGGCTCCGTCCCCGGCAGGAACGCTTCGGTGAACGTCTTGGGGCACGCGGGTGTGGCGAGGAGCCCAGTCAAGGGGTCGATGGTCACGAAGACGATGCCGCTGGGGACGTCGAAAGGCACGTTGGCGTGCCCGGCGAGCGCCGCTTTCATGAACTGCGTCCAGATAGGCAATGCGGCCTGCGACCCACTGAGCCCGAGCGGCTGGTTATCGTCGAAGCCCACCCAGACGACCGTGAGCAACTCGGGAGTAAAGCCTGCAAACCAGGCGTCGCGCAGGTCATTGGTCGTCCCGGTTTTGCCAGCCGCATCCAGCGTGAAACCGGCGCCGCGCGCGCTGGCCGCCGTGCCCTCGTTGAGGACGCTGCGCATCATGTTGGTGACGAGAAAGGTGGTCTCGGGTCGCGCTATTCGGCGCGGCTTGGGCTCCGGCGGCCGGAGGACGTCCTTGCCCGCGCTAGTCAGCCGGAGGATGTTCTTGAGCGGGCGGAGGGTGCCCTGATTGGGAAAGATCGTGTACGCCGTCGCGATTTCGTAGGGCGTGGCCTCGAACACGCCGAGGGCGATCGACGGGTAAGGCTTCGGCGGATTCCCGACACCCAACGACTTCCAGAGATTGGCCACGTGGTCGTACCCTGCCGCCTGTGCGACGTGGATCGTTCCCAGATTGCGCGAATGCGCGAGCGCGTGGCGATATGTAATGGGGCCGTCGTACTGCTTCTCGTAGTTCTCGGGCGTCCAGAATTGGTTGCCGAACTCGAAGGTTTCAGGCTCGTCGTTGGTGATCGTGGCCGGCGTCACGTCGTGCCGCCCTTCGGTGATCGCCTGCTCGAAAGCGCTCAGATACACGAACGGCTTGAACACGGAGCCTGGTTGCCGGCGCGAGACGATCGCACGATTGTATTGCGACAGGTTGTACGACCGGCCTCCCACGAAGGCGAGAATCTCTCCATTCCGAGGATCGACCGCGATGAGCGCGGCCTCGGCCTTCCCGTGCCGCTTGCGCCGCGCCAGCATTTCGTCCACCTTCGTCAAGCCATCGCGCACGGCGTCCTGCGCGACGCGCTGCAGGTGGAGGTCCAGCGTCGTGAAGACGTTCAAGGGCTGATTGGGGGCGGTCGCCAGCCGCGAGTACTGCTCGGCGAGCGTTTGGCTGACGTAGTCGACGAAGTACGGCGCCTCCGCCTCGAGCGCGCGCTGCACGATGGCCAGGGGCTCGCGCGACGCGCGATCAGCGGCTTCCTGATTGACATAGCCCGCGTCCACCATCGCCTGCAGGACGACGTGGCGCCGCTCCTTGCATCGCTCGGGATTGGTGAACGGGGAGAGCGCCGAGGGCGACTGGATGACGCCGGCAATGGTCGCCGCCTCCGCAAGCGTGACGTTGCTGACATCCTTGCCGAAGAAGAGTCGTGAGGCCTCGGCGACACCAAAGACCGCGAACGATCCGCGCTGGCCGACCGGAATGTCGTTCAGATACATTTCAAGGATCTCGTCTTTCGAGGCGCGCTCGGTGAGGATGATGGACACCCAGATCTCGAGAAGCTTGCGCTTCGCGGATCGCGCGCGCGCCTCGTGCAACGACATCCCGAACTTGGGCAGGAACACGTTGCGAACCAGCTGCTGCGTGATCGTGCTGCCGCCGGCCAGATAGGCGCGCCGCCCGGTCGCGTACGACAGCATCGCGCCGAGCATTCCAATTGGATCGACGCCTGGATGCTCATAGAACCGCCGATCCTCGATGGCCAGAACGGCTTGGGTCATCCTCTGCGGGATCACGTTCAGTGCGACGGGACGACGTTTTTCGCGCTCACCGTTGACCAAGGAGCTGAGCACGGGCGCATCAAGGGTCAAGCGTTCCATGGGATGATTGCCCAGCTCGAGCTGCAGCACGCGATCGACGGGTCGGGGCGCAGGGCGACGCGACACCGCGTTGACCGCCACCGGCGCTGCGGCTGGGCGCTGAAACACCACGCGCACCGTCTGGCCCTTGAATTCTGTACCCCGCGGCAAGAGGCTCACCGAGCCGTTGCCGACCGCGAATTCCCCCGGTTTCTGAAGCGTGATGCGTTGGGCGTAGCCAAGATCGTTCAGACGATCGATGAGTTGACGATCGCTCAACGACTGCCCCCGGCGCAGCTCGAGCGGACGCGCGAACACACGCGGGAGGACCGTCTGCCGCTCGCCGTGCAGTCGCAAGTCGATGAGCGCGGCAAACTGCACGTAATAGTAGCCGGCCGCGAAGCATGCGATCACAAACGGCACCGAGAGCGCGAGCGCGATCACACGCACCCAGGGACGGCGCCAGAATGCCGCGACGCGGATCGTCAGAAGCGCAATACGAGTGTTCGCGTTGGTCAGACCGGTGCTCTCCCGCAGTCGATCTAAATCGTTACTACCCAGTGTCTTCCGAAGTCGAGCGGCAGCTCCTCATCGAGCCGGTCGACGAGCGCCGGACCGTATTCGTTCAGAAACGACACAAACCCGATCGTACGCTCTTGCGCGTGGCCGCTGGGAAAGGCGAGTGCGCGGGCGTGCATGAATTGGCGTCGAAGTGTTTCGTCCCGCCGCTTGGCGGCGGATATCATCTTGCCGTGCAGCGTCTGCAGGTCGTGCTGCATCCGGCTCAGGGTGGATCGCGCGGCCCCCTCGAGCGTCGGGTCGAGGGCCGGCATCGCCTGAATGACGTGCGTCATCTGCGATTCGATCGTGTGCGACGCATCGGCGAAGGATTCCTCCACGATCTGGGGGATTTGGGCCTTGAGCAGCTCGTTGAGCGCTGCCTCGTCCTGCGGCTGCAGCGCCTCGAGCGGCAACTTGTACTTGCTCAGGAAACGCGCCGCGGTCGAGTCGACCACCGTGGCGCTTGCCCGCGGATACATCAGGGGCATCGGGATCGCGAAGTGCTCGTAGACCCCCCGCAGCTGCGCGAGATAAGCGAGCTCATTGGGGCCGGCGACGTAGCAAACGGTCGGGAAAATCGTATCCTGCACGACGGGGCGGAGCAGAACGTTCGGGCTGAAGCTCGCGGGCTGCTCGTTTGCCTGGCGCAGAAGCGTTGCGGGGGGATACTCCTTGTCGCCGATGACGAATCGCCCGTCGTGCTGTCGGATCGAGCGTCGCCCCTCCGAGAGATGAAAGAGCGCCAGGCTGTCGTCCTGCGCGTGGACCTGAGCGTGATACCCCCGCGCCGTCAGGTGCGAGCCAGCCAGCGCTGCGAGCCGGCCGGTCTGACCTGGCATCGACAGCTCGCGCGCGAAGACGTGACTGACGAGCGGCTTCGACGAGGCATCTGACGAGTCATAGACGACGAGCCCGCGATCCCCCAGAACGTGCTCCATCCACCGGCCGAAGGCGTCCGCCATCCCGAAACCCGGCTGATACGCCGCCTGCAGCGCGTCGAGCACAGACGAACGAAATGCTGAGGGCGGAAGAAACTGGCCCAGGCTGCTGAGCGCGCCGGCGATCGCATCGCGATCAAGCTGGATGGTGGCAACGGGGGGAGGGTCTGCGCCGGGGCGATTCGGAAGGGACACGGTTCGCGGGGTCAGCGTCTCGTCGAAGACCGTACACGACCGTACTTCCTCCCAATCATGATCCTCGGCGTCGATCCAGAAGACAGCGATGGCGGCGACATGGTGATCGCGCGAGACCTGCTCGGCGAGCTTCAACGCCGTCATGGCCTTCAGCAGGGTGAAGAGCGGCCCGCCAAAGAGACCTGCCTGCTGGCCCGTGACGATCGCGACGGTGCGGCGATCGCTCAGGAGCCGGGCGGCGTCGCGGGCGCGCGGTGGAGCGCCGCGACGCGTCTGCTGCGCGCCAACGATTGCCGCGATGTCGCCGTGGCGCCGATCATGAGCCTGCGTTCGCTCGATTGCAGCGGCCCACGCGGTCGGATCGGAGGGGTTCCCGGAGAAAAACGGCGCGACCGACGGGAAATCGTAGGCGTAGTCAACGGCGAGTCGACGAACCCAGGGAAACCGACGGACATCGACCGGAATGCGCACCGCAGGCTCGTCTGCGGGAGCCGATGCTGGTTTGGTTGAGTTGGCCGGCACCAGAGAGCCTACTGTCGCAGAGCGTCGCAGAAACTGTCAACCATGTTAAACTTAGGCGCCTTCCTCACAGGAGTCCTTCACTGCACACGGAAGCTGCCGGCTCTGCGGCTCCAGAATCGTTCGGACCGTTTCGGGTTCTTCATCAAATTGGTGCGGGGACGCTCGGGCCCGTGTTTCGCGCTTATGACGCCGAGCGCGAGCGGCTGGTTGCGGTCAAACTCTTCCGTCTGGACCTTCCGCCCGAGCGCGTTCACCAGCTGGTAGCCAGCTTCGGTGAGCTCATCTCGGCCGAGTTGACGCATCCGGCCATTGCAGAGCCGCTGGCAAGCGGGATCACGGGTGCGTCGGCGTACTTGGCCCACGACTACGTCGCCGCCGAGTCTCTGGATCTCGCCGTCCGAGAATACGGTCCAGCGCCCCCGGCCGACGCGTTGCGGGTTGCTGCCCAACTGGCGGGCGCGCTTGATTTCGCTGCAATCGTCAACGTCAGCCACGGGGCCTTGCATCCGCGGGACGTTCTGCTGTCCACCGACCAGGCATGTCTGACCGGGTTCGGGATCGCCCGCGCGCTCGATCGAGTGGGCGTTTCCGCGCCGATACGACGCCCCTACTCTGCGCCGGAGCAGGCGGCCGGCAACGCGTGGGATCGTCGGGCTGATGTCTTCAGCCTAGCCGCGCTCGTCTACGAGCTGTTGTCCGGCCGGCGGATAAACGGTCACGGTTCACCGCCGGCTGACGATCTCGCCGGAGTCCCCGGCGCACGATTGAAGGCGCTGCGGGCGACCTTTGCTCGCGCGCTGGCTGAGGATCCGAGCGATCGGTTTGAAACGGCGCTCGAGTTTGCTGAAGCGTTGAAAGATGCGCTTCCCGACGGCGCTCTCACAGAAGTCGCATCGGCGAGACGGCCGTCGAGTTCCGCTCGAAAGGCCGGCGAGCCCCGATTGCCGCTCGAGGAACCGCGTCCTCAAGAACCACTCGAGCTTGCCGAACGTCGCGAGGCTGCTGAGCCGCTCGAGCCGACCGGGCCGCGCGAGCTTGCTGAGCCACGCGAACCTGCCGGGCCACGCGAACCCGTTCTTCACCTGCATGCGGACCTCCCACGCTACCGGGAGGTCGGAGCCAGGGTGCGCGCCGCGACGCCCGAAATCACGGCGAGCGTTCAACCGCCTCCTGAAGGACCTGCTGGACCGACGGCAATTTCCGTCATCGAGCAGTCCCGGTCGGCCGTCTGGCCGTTGATGGCGGCTCTGATCATCGGGCTGGCCATCGGATTTGCGGGAGGCTACGGAATCGCAGAGCGCGACCGTCAAGCATCGACGACGATGGAATCACCGGCGTCCTCTCCCTCTGAGTTGGTGCCCACTCCGTCGCCGCCGTCGACCGGATCATCGCCCTCAGGAACGCCCGTCGCGCCGGTGGTGACTTCGCCCGCCGGATCGGAAGTCGGCGGGTCGGCACCGGCCGCATCATCGTCGGCGGGGCGCGCCGGGTCACGACGCACCGGATCAGTGCCAAACGCGCGGCCCACGAGCGGCGTCGCGGCACAACAGTCCCGTCGTGCTGCCGAACGCTCTGGATCCAACCGCCCGTCACGGGCCCACCCGCCTGCCGACACGGTGGAAACAAGCCCCGCCGTTCCGTCCGGCACAGCCGGAGGCTATGTCGGCGTGTTGACGATCGAGTCGCGGCCGGAAGGCGCGCGCGTGTTTCTGGACGGCAAGCTGATGGGCGCGACGCCCCTTGCGATCCCCAACGTGGCCGCTGGCGAACACGCGATTCGTCTTGAGCGCGACGGCTATCAACACTGGTCTTCCTCGGTCCGCATCGTGGCGAGCGAGCAGATCCGCGTGACCGCGTCGCTCGAGGAGCGGTGAGATGGAAGCGATTCTCGCTCTCGAAGATGGCACCTGGTTTCGGGGCACGGCTGCGGGCGCGGAAGGGGAAGCGCACGGCGAGGTCGTCTTCAACACCGCGATGACCGGCTATCAAGAGGTCCTGACGGACCCGTCATATGCCGGACAGATTGTGACGATGACCTGTCCGCAGATCGGGAACTACGGCGTGTCGGCGCGAGATGTCGAGTCGCGCGCGCCGCAGGTGGCCGGCTTCATCGTCCGTGACGAATCACCGGTCGCGAGCAATTGGCGCGCCGAAGGCACATTACGCGACTATCTCACCGCCAACGATATCGTGGCGATCTCGGACATCGACACGCGCGCGCTGACCCGCCGGCTGCGATCTGCGGGCGTCATGCGGGGCGTCATCGCGACCGGGAACGGGTTGGACCCGCAGGCGCTGGTCGGATGCGCGAAATCGATTCCACGGATGGAAGGCGCCGATCTCGTCCGCGACGTGACGACCGACAAACCGTTCGACTGGCCGGACGAGGATCCCGACGAGTTCGGCATCGCGGCGGCGCGCCGCGCCAAACGCCGCTTGAAGATTGCCGCGTACGACTTCGGCATGAAGTGGAACATCCTGAGGCGGCTGAGCGCGCACGGGTGCAGCGTTCGGGTGTACCCTGCGCAAACGCCGGCGTCCGAGATCCTGGCGGCGAAGCCCGACGGCGCCTTTCTGAGCAACGGTCCGGGCGATCCAGCCCCGTTGACCTACGCCATCGAGAGCACCAAGGCGCTGGTGGCGTCGAACCTACCGGTGTTCGGCATCTGCCTCGGTCATCAGGTGCTCGGGCTCGCGATGGGCGGCCGAACCTACAAGCTCAAGTTCGGCCACCGCGGCGCCAATCACCCGGTCAAGAAGCTCGCGACGGGCAAGGTCGAAATCACGTCGCAGAACCATGGGTTCGCGGTGGATCCGGCCTCGCTCCCGGACGATGTCGAGGTGACTCATCTGAATCTGTATGACGGGACCGTCGAAGGCCTGCGCCATCGGCAGCGTCCCGTGTTCTGCGTGCAGTATCATCCGGAAGCGTCGCCCGGTCCCCACGACGCTGACTACCTGTTCGACGATTTTCTGGAACTGATTGAAAGACGTGGCGCGTAGCGTCCACGAGTAACGGGCGCGGGAAACGAGCCGCGAGTACTAGTCGAATGCCCAAACGTTCCGACATCAAGCGCGTCCTCATCATCGGGTCGGGACCAATCGTCATCGGTCAAGCGTGCGAGTTCGATTACTCCGGCAGCCAGGCGTGCAAGGCGCTGCGTGCCGAGGGGCTCGAGGTGGTCCTCGTCAACAGCAACCCCGCGACGATCATGACCGATCCGGATCTCGCGGATCGCACCTACGTCGAGCCGCTCACGTCCGAAGTGCTCGCGGCGATCATCGAGCGCGAGCGGCCCGATGCGCTCCTGCCCACCGTGGGCGGCCAGACGGCACTCAATCTGGCCGTCGACCTCGCAGCCGCAGGCACGCTCGAGCAGTACAACGTCAAGTTGATCGGCGCGTCGATAGGGGCCATCAAGGTCGCGGAAAACCGGCAACTGTTCAAGGACGCGATGCGCGAGATCGGTCTGGACGTCCCGCGGAGCGGCCTCGCGCGGACGGCGGTCGAAGGCGCGAACCTCGCGCAGACGCTTGGCTTTCCGATTGTCATTCGGCCTTCCTTCACCCTCGGCGGCGTGGGCGGCGGCATCGCCTACAACATCGAGGAGTTCCGCGAGCTCGTGGAGCGTGGTCTCGAGCTCAGCCCCGTCCACGAAGTCCTCATCGAGGAATCGGTCATCGGTTGGAAGGAATTCGAGCTCGAGGTGATGCGCGACATCGCGGACAATTTCGTCGTCATCTGCTCGATCGAGAATCTCGACCCGATGGGGGTGCACACGGGGGACAGCATCACCGTCGCGCCGATTCTGACGCTGAGCGACAAGGAGTACCAGCGGATGCGCGACGCCGCGCGCCGCATCATCAGCAAGGTCGGCGTCGAAACCGGCGGGTCGAACATCCAGTTTGCCGTCCATCCGGACACCGGCCGCATGGTCGTGATCGAGATGAATCCGCGCGTGTCGAGATCGTCGGCGCTGGCGTCGAAGGCGACCGGGTTCCCGATTGCGAAGATTGCGGCGAAGCTCGCGCTCGGCTACCACCTCGACGAGATCCCGAACGACATCACGCGCCTCACCCCCGCGTCGTTCGAGCCCACCATCGATTACGTCGTGGTCAAGATTCCACGGTGGAACTTCGAGAAGTTCCCGCAGGCGGACCGCACGCTGACGACGCAGATGAAGTCGGTCGGGGAGGCGATGGCAATCGGACGGACCTTCAAGGAAGCGTTCATGAAGGGCGTCCGATCACTCGAGCTCGGGTCGAGCGGTCTGCTGTTCGCGCCCGCCGACGCGGAGCGGGACCTCGGGGCGTCGGGAACCGAGAGCGCGGAAGACGATGCCAGCCTCCGCAAACGGCTCGCGATTCCGAGCGATCGGCGGATGTGGGATCTGTTTCGAGCGCTCGGGCGCGGGTGGAGCGTCGAGCAGATTCACGACGCGACGAAGATCGATCGGTGGTTCCTGCAGCAGTTTGCGGAAATCGCCGCCATGCGGAAGCAGGCCGAGTCGTCGGGGCTCGATGGTCTCGAGACCTCCGGCTTGCTCAAGCTGAAGCGCGCCGGCTTTGGCGATCAGGAGATTTCGATCGCGGTGGGCGCGAGCGAAGCGTCCGTTCGGGAACGCCGGGTAGCGGGAGGCCTGACACCTGTGTACAAGCGGGTGGATACCTGCGCGGCCGAGTTCGAGTCGTTCACGCCGTATCTGTACAGCTCGTACGAGCCTTCGTGCGAGGCCAACCCCAATGCGCGCGACAAAGTCGTCATTTTAGGGAGTGGACCCAACCGGATTGGGCAAGGGATCGAGTTCGACTACTGCTGCTGTCATGCGGCCTTTGCGTTGAAAGAAGAAGGGCTCGAGACCGTCATGATCAACTGCAATCCGGAGACCGTGTCGACGGACTACGACACGGCGGACCGCCTGTACTTCCAGCCGCTCACGTTCGAGGACGTGATGGCGGTGATTGAAACCGAGCGGTCGGCAGGTGGCGACGTGTCGTGCGTCGTGCAGTTCGGCGGTCAGACCCCCTTGAAGCTGGCGCTCGCGCTGCAGGGCGCGGGCATCAAGATTCTTGGCACTTCGCCCGATTCGATCGACCTGGCGGAGGACCGCAAGCGCTTTGCAAAGCTGCTCGCCGACCTGGACGTGACCCAGCCAGCGAGCGGCACAGCGATCTCGCGCCAGGAGGCGCGCGATGCGGCCGCCGCGATTGGCTTTCCCGTGGTCGTGCGGCCGTCCTACGTCCTCGGCGGTCGCGGTATGGCGATTGTCTACGATGCGGTCTCGCTCGATCGGTACATGACGCAGGCGGTGGACGCCTCGCCCGAGCATCCCGTGCTCGTGGACCGGTTCCTGGAGGACGCGTTCGAGTTCGATGTCGACGCGGTGGCCGACGCCACGGGCGCCGTCGTCATCGGCGGGATCATGGAGCACATCGAGGAAGCTGGCATCCACTCCGGTGACAGCTCATGTGTGGTGCCGCCATTCATCTGTCCGGAGCGTCACCTGGAGACGATCCGAGAGTACACAAGACGGATCGCGAAGGCGCTGAAAGTCGTGGGGTTGATGAACGTGCAGTTCGCAACCAAGGATGATGTGGTTTACGTGCTAGAGGTCAACCCGCGGGCTTCGCGGACCGTGCCGTATCTCTCCAAGGCGGCCGGCGTGTCGCTGGCGAAAGTCGCTGCAAAGGTCATGGCCGGTCGGACGCTTGCTCAACTCGGGCTGACAGAGGATCTGCAGGTGGCCGGCACGTTCGTGAAGAGCCCCGTGTTCCCGTTCGTGCGCTTTCCCGGCGTGGACACGATTCTCGGACCCGAAATGAAGTCGACTGGCGAGGTCATGGGGGGATCGACCAACTTCGGCGTCGCATTCGCGAAGGCGCAGCTGTCGGTCGGCCAGCGGCTGCCTCAGGCAGGAACGGCCTTCGTCAGCGTGAACAACAAGGACAAGGCCAACCTGCTGCCGATCGCGCGCGACCTGGCTGATCTTGGGTTCCGGCTGATCGCAACGCGCGGCACGGCCGCCTACTTGCGGGCGTACGGGCTCCGCGTCGAAGTGGTCTACAAAGTGAATGAAGGCCGGCCGAACGTCGCGGACGAGATCGTCAATCGCAAGGTCGACATCGTCGTCAACACGCCGCTCGGTCGCGAGTCGTTTTTTGACGACCGGACTGTTCGCCGGGCGGCGATGATGCACGAAGTGCCGTGCATCACGACTTTGACGGGCGCCGCGGCTGCGGTGCAGGCGATTCGTGCGCTCCGCGAGCAGGGGCTCGGCGTGCGC
The DNA here is from genome assembly GCA_035510155.1 of Vicinamibacterales bacterium. Taxonomy (GTDB): domain Bacteria; phylum Acidobacteriota; class Vicinamibacteria; order Vicinamibacterales; family CAVVIG01; genus DATKHR01. The sequence goes on along the minus strand of DATKHR010000031.1, from coordinate 8,853 downwards.
GCGTTGCAGGACTACTACAGGGGCGTTGTGGCGGCCAAGGTTTAGCCGCCTGCTTTCGAGCGCTGCCATTCAGTCTCGAGCTGGTCGAGCGAGAGGTTCCCCAGCGCGCCACCGTTCGCCGCGATTCGCCGTTCCATGTCCGTGAACCGTCGCGTGAACTTGTCATTGGCTTTTCTCAGCGCGGTTTCCGGCTCGATCCCGAGCTTGCGCGCGAGGTTCGCGACGGCAAACAGCAGATCCCCCATCTCCTCTTCCGCCCGCGCCATGTTGCCTGACAGTGCTTCCGCCCCAGCCCCGTCGCCAACAGCCGCGCGCAGCTCGTTCACCTCTTCCTGAAGCTTCTCCAGAACGTCGTCGGCGCGCGGCCAATCGAAGCCCACGGAGGCGGCGCGTGTGCCGATATGGAACGCGCGGGCCAGGGCCGGCAGCGTCCGCGCAAGACCGCTGAGCAGGGTGTCTGTCGCTGGCGCGGCCTGGCCGGTTCCGCGGTTCCCCAGCGTCCCGGCCGCGCGCTCCTGCGCCTTGATTTCCTCCCAACGCACTTTGACCTGCGCCGGCGTCGAGAGCTGCACCCGGCCCCTCGTGGGCCGATCCATGTGGGAAGGGTCCCTGGATTGCTCAAATACGTGCGGATGGCGTCGTACCAGCTTGTCCGCGACAACCGTCAGCGAATCGGCAATTGCGAAGCGTCCCGCCTCGCTCTCAAGCTGAGCGAGGAACACCGCCTCGAACACGTGGTCTCCGATTTCTTCGCGCAGGGCCTCGTGGTCCCCGCGGTCGATCGCGTCGAGCACCTCGTAGGTTTCCTCCAAAACGAACGGCTTCAGCGAATCGATTGTCTGCTCCCGGTCCCACGGGCAACCGGCAGGACCCCTGAGCGTGGCCATGATCTCGATGAGCCTGGCGAATGCGTCGCCGGCGCGGGTGAATTCGGACATGAAGAGGATCTTAGCCGACGCGAGGATTGTTCCGCCGCCCACGACGTGAGTACACTGGCGTCGGTGAGAGTTGCATGTCCGAACAACCGTTGACCTTCGCCGCGTTCGTGCTGTCGCTCGCCAGCAGCGCGGCCATCCATTTCGGCGATCTGCCCGATCCGACGGGCACGTCGGAGCCAAACCTCGAGGGCGCGTCGCAAATGATCGACATTCTCACGTTGCTCGAAGAGAAGACCCGTGGCAACCTGACGGCTGAAGAGCGCCAGTTGATCGAACAGGTCCTCTACGAGCTTCGACTGCGGTTCGTCGAAGCGAAGGGCAACGCGAAACGCATTATCGTGCCGTGACTGCAGCCGGCGCCGACCTGGTCAGCCGCCAGCCATCCATGCGCATCATCGTTCTGGGGAGTGGGACCTCGCACGGCGTGCCGTCGATCGGGTGCGACTGCGCCGTATGCCGCTCGTCTGATCCACGCGACCGCCGCACGCGGCCCTCGATTCTGATCGATCTCGCCGGGGATCCACGTCCCGACACTCGGTCCGGTCTAGTGCGCTCGATTCTGGTCGACACGTCTCCCGATCTGCGTGCCCAGGCGCTCGCCTGCGACGTGCGGCGCGTCGACGCGATTCTGTTCACGCACACGCACGCCGACCATATCTTCGGCCTCGACGACGTTCGACGGTACAATCAGATGCAGAAGGGCGCGATTGCATGCTATGCCGACGCGCCTGCGGTGGGCGAGCTGCGGCGCATTTTCTCCTACGTCTTCGAGCCGCCGGTGCAGAAGGGCGGAGGGCTGCCGCAGCTGGCGCTCTTTCGGATTGCCGGGCCGTTCACCCTCGGCGGCGCCGAAATCGTCCCCGTCCCGCTGCTCCACGGCGTGATGCCGGTGCTCGGGTTCCGCATCGGCGCGTTTGCGTATTTAACCGACTGCAGCCGGATTCCAGACGCGTCGTGGCCGCTGCTCATGGATCAGGGGGGCGTACGCACAGTCATCATTGACGCGCTGCGTCATCGCCCGCATTCAACGCATTTCAGCGTGTCCGAAGCGCTCGATGTCGTGCAGCGGCTCGGCGCCGAGCGCGCGTACTTCACGCACATCTGTCACGATCTGCCGCACGCCGAGACCTGCGCGCATCTGCCCCGCGGCGTTGAACTGGCTTATGATGGGCTCGTGTTGGAGATTGCATGAGAGCGCGTTCGTGGACGTGATTCATTACCCTGACGATGCGCGGCCGCCACGATGGAAGGCGCCGGTCCTGGCGCTGGGGAACTTCGACGGGCTTCACCGCGGACACCGCAAAATTCTCGAACGGATGCGTCGCGTGGCCAACGAACGCGGCGCCGTCGCCATCGTCATGACCTTCGATCCGCATCCTCCGCGCGTGGTTCGACCGGACAAGGCGCCGCCGCTCTTGATGACAAAAGCCCAGAAGCTCGAGGCCCTTGCGGACACGGGCGTGCAAGGCGCGGCGATTGTGCGTTTCACGCCGGAGCTTTCGCGGTGGGATCCGGAGGCGTTCGTCAGGATCGTGCTCGTCGACTGGTTGGGCGTGTCCGAGGTGTGGGTGGGGGCGAATTTCCTGTTCGGCCATGATCGCGCCGGCAATTTTTCGATGCTGCGGGCGCTCGGCGCCCGCTATGGCTTCAAAGCGGAGAAAATCGATCCGGTCCGCTACAAGGACTTCGTCGTCAGCAGCACGCGGGTGCGCCGGTTGGTCGGCGAAGGGCGCGTCGACGAGGCAGGCGCCCTGCTCGGCCATCAGTATTTCATCGACGGCCTCGTCGTCCACGGCGATCACCGGGGCCGCGCGATTGGGTTTCCGACGGCCAACTTGTGCACCGAGAACGAGCTCGTTCCGCCCCATGGCGTCTACGCAACCACGGCGCGGATCGGCGCCGTCGTGCGTCCCTCGGTGACCAATATCGGGACACGCCCAACGGTCGACGCCTCGGGGAGGACAACAATCGAAACTCACGTGTTCAACATGGACCGCGATCTGTACGGGATGTCGATGCGCATTGGCTTCGTGCAGCGCATGCGCGACGAGCGCGCCTTCGAGTCAATTGACGCTCTGCGTGCGCAGATCGACGCCGACTGCCGTCGCGCTCGCGTGCTGTTCGATCGTCTTTCACTGTAGAATCGCGCATCGTGGCGGGTCATGAGTTCGTGTTCGCGCTGGAATTATCCGATGAGCCATATTTCGAGGGGATGCTGGCCGACGTCACAAGCGCCGTCCTGGTGCACGTCGGCTACCAGGGCGCCGCGATCGAGACGCTCCGGGCCGAGCTCGGAGCCGCGTTGAGGGCGGGCGCGGCAGCCGGGCAGCCTTGGTGCGACATCCGGTTCCGCGCGCATTCCGGCCACCTGCACGTCAGCATTGCGTACCCGGGTCGGGCCGAGTGGCGGGCGACGCGGGCGCTTCCCCCGGAGGGAAAGAGTTCCCCACACGGGGAAAGGGGCGCCCGCGAGTGATCGCCCGGGGAAGGGCCCTCCGGATTGATCCTCAGGGGGATAGGGGCCCCGGATTAATCCTCGGGGGATAGGGCCCCCCGATAATCAATGTCATGCCGATGCGGCTGTACAACACGCTGACGCGTAAGGAAGAGGCGTTTGCGCCGAGCGCAGATCGTACGGTCCGCATGTACATTTGCGGTCTGACGGTTTACTCGCGCGGTCATATTGGAAATTTCCGAACTTTTGTCTGCGTTGACGTGCTGCGGCGGACGCTGAAGTATCTGCTCGGCTACCAGGTGCGGCAGGTGATGAACTTCACCGATGTGGACGACCGGACGATTCTGGGCGCGCAGAAGGCCCAGATGGAATTGCGAGCCTACACCGACACGTACATCGCCATGTTTCGGGAAGATGCGCAGGCCCTTGGTCTCGAAGAGGTCGAAGAGCGGCCCCGGGCCACCGACGACGCCAACCTTCGCGCGATGGCCGATCTCATTAGAGCGCTGGAACGGCGTGGCCACACCTACGTGAGCGATGGGTCGGTTTACTTCAAGATCTCCACCGACCCCGACTACGGTAAGCTGGCGAGGCTCGACCACGCCGGGATGAAGCCCGGTGCGCGGGTCGATACCGATACCTACGCTAAAGAGGATGCGCGCGATTTCGTGCTGTGGAAGGCCGCCAAGCCGGACGAGCCGCGCTGGGACGTGGTGAATCCCCCGGGCCGGCCGGGGTGGCATCTCGAGTGCTCGGCGATGGCTCTCCGACTGCTTGGCGAGCCACCCATCGATCTGCACGCGGGGGGCGTCGACCTGATCTTCCCGCACCATGAGAACGAGATCGCACAGAGCGAAGGGGCGACAGGCAATCAGTTTTCGCGCTTCTGGATGCACGTCGAGTACCTCATCGTCAACGACCAGAAGATGTCGAAGTCGCTGGGCAACACCTACACGATTCCGGACGTCGTCGCGAAGGGATTCCGCCCCTCGTCTGTGCGACTCCTGCTTTTGTCGGCGCACTATCGGAAGCAGCTGAATTTCACGTGGGAGAGCCTGGCTGCGGCGGAGGAGTCGCTGCGGCGGATGGTCGATTGTCTCGCCCGCGTGGGCGATGTGACGCGGTCGGGCGGGCATCCCGAGATTGCGGCGCGAGTGCAGGAGGCCAGAGTGGCGTTCTCATCCGCGATGCAGGATGACTTGAACACGGCTGCGGCCCTTGGGGCCATCTTCGAGCTGGTCCGCACCCTGAACGCCGCGATCGATGCCGGCACGCTGGGACGGGACGATGTGCCGGGCATCCACGAGGCCTTCGATGAGTTCGACCGTGTCCTTGGCGTCTTGAGCTTGCGCCGGGCCGAGGAAGCGCAGCCCCCGGTGCCCGTGGAAGAGATTGACCACCAGATTGAGCTCCGCCGGGCCGCGCGCCTTCGCCGGGATTTTTCGGAGTCCGATCGCATTCGGGATGCGCTCGCTGCGCGGGGGGTGCTGCTCGAAGATGGGCCGAGCGGCACTCGCTGGAAACGAAAGTGACGCTCAACGGACCGCACATCAAGACCGCGCTTCCGGGTCCCCGGGCGAAGGCGCTCATCGAGCGCGACCAGGCGGTCGTGTCGCCGTCGTATACGCGCGGGTATCCCCTCGCCATCGCGCGCGGTGAAGGGGCGATGGTCGAGGATATCGACGGCAACGTGTTTCTGGACTGCGCGGCCGGCATCGCCGTCAACTCCACCGGCCATTCGCACCCTGACGTCGTGCGGGCGATCACCAGTCAGGCGCAGAAGTTCCTACACATGTCGGGCACTGACTTCTACTACGAGCCTCAGGTGCGCCTCGCGGAAGAGTTGTCCGCGGTGGCGCCCATCCCCGGCGGCTCGCGATCGTTTTTCGGGAATTCAGGGACCGAGGCGATCGAAGCGTGTCTCAAACTGTCGCGATATGCGACCGGGCGGCAGAACCTCATCGCGTTCCTGGGCGGGTTCCACGGCCGGAGCATGGGATCTCTGGCGCTTACAGCGAGCAAGGTCGGCCAGCGGCGCGGCTTCGGGCCCCTTCTGCCGGGGGTGTACCACGCGCCCTACCCCGATTGTTATCGCTGTCCAGTCGGCCTGAATGCGGAGAACTGCGCCGCTGAATGTCTCGAGTACATCGACCAGCAGCTCTTCGTGCACTTGGTTTCGCCCGACGAGGTTGCTGCCATCGTCGTCGAGCCGATTCAGGGCGAGGGCGGCTATGTCGTCGCGCCTGATCAATTCATGCGACGTCTTCGGGAACTGACGGCGAAGCACGGCATCCTGCTCGTGGACGACGAGGTGCAATCTGGAATGGGACGATCAGGGAAGATGTTCGCGATCGAGTACGCCGGCGTCGAGCCGGACATGATCGCGATCGCGAAGGGGATTGCGTCGGGCCTGCCGCTTGGCGTTGCGACTGCGCGGAAGGACCTGATGGCGTGGCCGCCCGGCTCGCACGCGAGCACATTTGGCGGCAATCCGCTGTCGTGTGCGGCGGCCATCGAGACGATGCGCCTCTTGAAGACGCGTCTCGTCGCGAATGCCGCCGATGTTGGCGCGTATTTGAAGAACGCCCTGTTGGCGATTGCGGAGAAGCATCGACTCATCGGTGACGTGCGTGGACGCGGCCTCATGATTGGCGTCGAGCTGGTTCGCGATCGACAGACGAAGGAGCGGGCGCCGGAAGAGCGCGATGCCGTCGTATCGGCCTCGTTTGCGCGCGGACTACTCCTGCTCGGCGCCGGTCGGAATGCGATTCGCTTTTCGCCGCCGCTGGTGTTGACCCGGGAGCAGGCGGACATCGCCGCGCGGATCTTCGATGAAGCGCTGGTAGAGGTCGAGGCAAAGAGATCAACGCCCCATTGAGGATCCCGAATGGAGAGCTCAACCAGCGAGGTTGGCCCGACTGTTGCTGGTTTTTTGGCGCTTTGTCTGATCGTCGCGCGCAACTGGGAAAAGCCGGCGAAGATCTCGCGTGCCGGGAGCTGGAGCACCGCGGGTACGCAATTGCCGCCAGGCGCTGGCGGGGACGGGCGGGAGAAATTGACATCGTCGCGCGCGACGGCGCGACGCTGGTGTTCGTGGAAGTGAAAACGCGAAGCGGTTCTGCCTTTGGCGCGGCCGCGGAAGCCGTGTCGGGACGCAAGCGCCTTCGGATCGCCCGGCTCGCGAAGGCCTACATAACGCGGCATCGACTGGAGCAGTGTCCCTGCCGGTTCGATGTCGTGGCGATTGACCTGGACGCGGAGGAGCCGGCCGTCCACGTCTTTCAGAACGCATTCGATGCCAGAACTGCGTAGAGATCCAGTGACCGGCCGATGGGTGATCATCGCAACCGATCGGCAGAAGAGACCCAACGATTTTCAGGTGGAAAGGTCAGCGGACAAGACTCGACTCTTTGGCCGCGAGCACTGCCCGTTCTGCCCCGGCCATGAGTGGTTGACGCCGCCAGAAGTGCTCTCGTACCGGCAAAATGGCGGCGCCCCCAACTCGCCTGGGTGGGACGTTCGAGTCGTGCCGAACAAGTTCCCTGCGCTGCAGGTCGAAGGCTCGCTCGACCGCATGGGTGAAGGTATGTTCGATCGCATGCGCGGCGTGGGGGCGCACGAGGTCATCATCGAGACGCCGGACCATGGCCGCACGCTGGCGGCGATGTCTGAACCCGAGATCGAGCGGGTGCTGTGGGCATACCGCGAGCGGATCGTCGATCTCAAGCGCGACACGCGGATGCGTTACGTCCTCGTGTTCAAGAATCACGGTGCCGCTGCAGGCGCGACGCTCGAGCACACGCACTCGCAACTGATTGCCCTGCCGATCGTCCCTGATTTCGTCCGCGAGGAGATCGAGGGCGCACGGCATCATTTCCTCGAAAAAGAGCGCTGCGTCTTCTGCGACATCGTGCGGCAGGAGGTGGCCGACGGGCGTCGCCTCGTCCTGGAGAACGCGGATATCGTGGCGGTCGCGCCCTATGCGCCGCGGCTGGCGTTCGAGACGTGGCTGCTGCCGAAGCGGCATGGCGCGCGGTTCGAGGAAGCGCCGCAGCACGAGTACGGAAGCCTGGCCAAGGCGTTGAAGGCAGTGCTGCAGCGGATGGAGCGGGCGCTCGAGTCGCCGCCGTACAACCTCGTGGTTCACTCGTCTCCGTTCTCTGGCGACAGCGGCGACGTGTATCACTGGCATGTGGAGATCATGCCCAAGCTGACAGCGGTCGCCGGTTTCGAGTGGGGGACAGGCTTCTACATCAACCCGACTGCTCCGGAGGAAGCGGCGCAAGTCTTGCGCTCCGTGCGTCTTTGATGCTACGGTGGGTGTCCAGGCGGGAATAACTCAGTGGTAGAGTGCGACCTTGCCAAGGTCGAAGTCGCGGGTTCGAATCCCGTTTCCCGCTCCAAATCTTCCTCGCCGGCGGCCACGTTCATCCCGACAATGCACCAACGAAAATGAGGTTGGACGAGTCGACGTAGGATGGGTCGCTCGCGGCTCCTGTAGTCATCTGCAACATGTATCGTTGCAAGGAGGTTGACCATGGCTGACACGATTCGCCTGGTGGACTACTACTACGTGCAGGTGGCGCAGAAGGCTGGGGAAGGCGCAAGAGTATTGCGCGCCTTGAAGGACGCTGGCGTGGACTTCCTGGCATTTTCGGGATTCCCGTCCGGGCGTCGCGCGCAGCTCGACTTCATCCCGAAGGATTCCGCGAGATTCAAGAGCGCGGCGAAAGCCAACAAATGGAGAGTCGTCGGGCCCAAACGAGGATTCCTGATCCAGGGCGACGACCGCGTTGGTGCCATCGCGGATCTCGTCGGCACGCTCTCCGACGCAAAGATCAGCATCACAGCGATCGATGCCGTATGCGCCGACGGCCGGTACGGCGCGCTGTGTTGGGTGGCTCCCCGGGACGTCAAGAAGGCAGCGCAGGCGTTGGGCGCGCAGGCGTAAGGCATGATTCTGACGTGCGAACGCCGTTGCAGAACCGTTGCACGAGGGCCGATTCTGCGGTACCGTTAACGAAAACGCCCATCGAGCCTCGCCCTAACAGAACATTCCGTCTCCGAGGCAGTGACGGGCGTGTCGCTCGCCCCGAGAGGCGCCGTCGCCAAGAGGTAAGGCAGAGGTCTGCAAAACCTCCACCCCCGGTTCAAATCCGGGCGGCGCCTCCAACTTTTGCTAAGAAATTCGCTCATTTAGGTCGGTTGACCGTCGCGCCGACCGCGGGACTGTCCCCGTAATTGTCCCTGTGCCGCGGTCGTCGAGAACACATCCATGCTGCGCGCCGCTGCCCGGAATTGTCAACGTATCTCGGGCATGTCCATACGGCGGACACGTACTGGTACCTCGAAGCCGTCCCGGAGCTGCTGCAACTCGCGGCAGAGCGCCTGACGCAGCGCCCCGCGGAGGTTGCGCCATGATCGCCGCGAGTTTTCCGTCGCTCTTGCAGGGCTTCTTCA
>DATKHR010000030.1:0-5469 GCA_035510155.1 Vicinamibacterales bacterium | reverse complement strand
GCATTTCGACAGCGTGTAGTTGTACTGCGTGTTGATGCCATGCCAGTTCTGCTGGCGATACGAGAGTTGCATGGCGTCGTACCACGACCGGCCGTCATTGCTCAGCTGAATGATGTGGTTGAGATTCGGAAACTGAGCATAGAACGGGCGGTTCACCTGAATCGCGCTTGTCGAAGTGCCGAGGGGTGGACCGTTGATGTCGCGGAACCACGATTGATTGACGCCGCGCGATCCCAGATACGTCACCGTGATCGCGTTTCCCCGGAACAGCTCGCGCTGCAGCGTCGCGTGGAAGTAGTGATACATTGGCGTCTTGTAGTTCGTCGGTATTGAGAACGCGTTGAAGGGCCCCTGGCCGGTCGGATTCGCTCCAAAGATCGGCACGCCCGGTTGAACGCACACGAAATCACCTGTGGCTCGCGCGGCATTCGGATCGATGCACGTCGCTGTCGGGTCGTCGGCCGGCTTGGTCTGTGAGCCGTTGAATGACTTGTCGAACACCCCGAGGTCCGGATTGGTCATCGCGCCGGCGCGCGCGCCCAGACCGCTCCACGTCGTGTTCGGCGAGTGGATGGTCTTGAAGTCGGGCAGGTCGTAGGTCAACGCGTATCCGCTCCGCACGCTCGTCAGGCCGTCGCCGCTGACGTCCCACGCGATCCCAGCACGCGGACCAAAATTGGACTTGTTGACGTTGTAGAGGCTGTCGAGCCCTTGCGTCCCGAGCCGGACCAGCCCCGTCGCCGACCCCGGGATGAAGTTCGACGCAAGGTTGTCCGCCACCCGAAGCGGGAAGTTGACGTCGTACCGAAGCCCAAGGCTGACTGTCAGCCGCGCTGACGCCTTCCAATCGTCGTTGATGAACGCGCCCAGTGACTGCTGCGACATGTCGCGCGCCGTTGACCCGAACGCGCGCCCCGCCGTATCGAACCGGCCGAGTAGTAATTCGACCAGCGAATCGACCTCGTCGAACGAGCCACCCCCTGTCGCCGTAAACGCAGTGCGGGCGCGATTGCGCACGCTGTGGTTCGTGCCCCTCTGCCAGTTTGCGCCGTATTTGATCGTGTGCTCCGCGCGGGTTTGCGTGAGCGACCCGGATATGTCGTAGGTCTGGGTTGGCGAAGTCGTGATCGGGTAGCCTGCAACCCCGCCGATGTACCCGAAGGGGCCCAGCGTAACCGCGGGCACGCCGAAATCGGCCGAATCGAGCGGGCCGGTGTTCATCCCGAGGCTGGCCGGGTCAACCTTGTTGTTGACGTCGATGGTCTGCGAGATGCGGTTGTAGCCGAAGCGCACCTGCAGGAACGATTGCGGCGACAGCGTCGAGTTCCACACGGCGCCAATCAACGCGACGCGCGTCGGGTCGGTGACCGAGTTGAACATGTCGACCGGACCGTTGGCCGGCGTGAGCTCTCCGGTAGTAGCCGGCGCAGACTGGTAGCTGTTGCCGAAGAAGAAACGACCGTTCACCAGGTTCTTGGCATTCACTTGATGGTCGACCTTCACCGAGAAGGTGTTCATATTGGCCACGTTCGCTGAGTTCACGGTCAGGAAGCCCGATGGGTCGGTCGGGTAGAACTTCAACAGATTCTCGCCAACAGGGTTCGTCGTGAGACCGTCCCTGGCAATACGCGCTCGCGCTGCAGCGATCTGGGCCAGCGTCGGCACCTGAGCCTGATACGGTGAGGTCACCGCCAGTCGCTGCCCTTCGTAGTAGCCGAAGAAGAACGTGCGGTCTTTTTGAATCGGTCCACCGAACGTGCCCCCGTATTGTTGATTCTTGACGGGCGTTGATTGAACCGGTACCCCGTTCTTTTCGTCGTCCCGTTTCACGAAGAAGTTCGGCGAGTCCGTCCAGTCGTCGTGGCGGAAGTAGTAGCCCGTGCCGTGAATCTGGTTCGTCCCGCTCTTCATGACGACGTTGATTGCGCCGCCACCTTTCACGCCGTACTCGGCAGAGGGCGTCTGTTGAATCGTGAATTCGGCGATCGCGTCCATCGGCACGAGCGTCGCCGGCACGCCGACGACGCCGGTCTGATTCAGAACGGAATCGCCGTAGTACCGATCGTTGTTCGAGATGCCGTCGATCATGTAGTTGTTCGACGTGTGCCGGGCGCCACTGATGCTGACGGCGAGGAAACCCCCTCCCGGCTCCCGCTGGACGCCTGGCGTGACGGCGAGCAGTGAGTTGAAGTCGCGTCCGCTCAGCGGGATGCTGTCGATGCGTTCCTTGTCGACGTTGTTATTCAGCTTGTCGGAAAACTCAACGAGTGGGCTCACACCCTCTACCGTGATGGTCTCCGACTGCGCGCCGACCTCGAGTTTGAAGTCGACCTTTGCGACGGCGTTGACGGCGACCTGGACTTCGCGCGCTACGGTCTTGAAGCCGGCGAGCTCGGCCTGGACCCGGTACACGCACACCGCCAACTCCGGCAAACTGAATCCGCCCTGCGTGTCGGTCACGGCCGTGCGCGTAGCATTCGTCGTGGTGCATACAGCCGTAACGGTGGCACCTGGCAGCACGCCGCCCGTAGTGTCGGTAATAGTCCCCGAGATGTCTCCCGTGGTCTTCTGCGCGAACCCGTTGGTCGCAGTCGCGATCAACGTGATGACCCCAACGAGCAGTCTTGGACACCATCCTCGCAGCCCCATCCAGTCCTCCGTTCTTTCCCCTCTCGAGTCCTCCCTTACCTAACCGCGGTGCAAACGTGAACGGGTTTGTAAACCCGCGCACGCGGCTTGTCAAGAAATGTCTTTGAGAAGACGAGCGACTTCGTGCCGGTCACGCTCAGCTTGGAGCGGCGCGGTCTTGAGGAATTGCTCCAGGTATGGTCGTGCTGCGGCTGCCTCGCCGTTCCGGGCGAGGGTCGTCCCGAGGTTATAGAGCGCCTCGAGATTGGTGGGATCGAGTCCAACGGCCGTTTTCCAGACCGCGACCGCCTCGTCACGATCCCCCGATCTCAGCGCGACCACACCGAGCCCTCCATATGCGCGGGACGATCGCGAATCGACGGCGACCGCTCGTTCGTAGTAGGTGCGGGCGGTCCGGAGGTCGCCGCGCTCGAGCGACAGCATGCCGAGATTCTCCAGGGGGACACTGCTGTTGGGGTTGATCGCGAGGACGCGCTCGAACGCTCGACGCGCCGCGTCCGCGCGCCCGGCCTGGGCATACGCGATACCCAACGTGTTCAACATATCCGCATCGGCGCGCGGATCGCTGGCCAGCGGCTCGAGCACGTGGATGCCCTGATCGACCCGCCCACTGTCGGCGAGATACTCGCCGAGCAGTGTCAGCACCCGGCGGTCCGTGACGCCCGCGCGCACCGCGCTCTGGAGCAGCTCGACCGCCCCGGCAACGTGACCACGCCGGGCTTCGATAAAGGCCAAATGCCGGTACGCGATCGCCATGTCCGGCCGAGCGGCGATGACCTGCCGGTAGATCTGTTCAGCCTCGTCCACGCGCCCTGCATCGAAGGACTCGACCGCACGATGCACCGCCTGGTCGAGCCCGATGAGCGTCTTCGGATCGTCTGCGTCGGTGTACGCCGACTTTCGCGCCGCGCTTGTCGAGGTATATCCAAGCGCGCGGAGCCGGGCGGCCGCGTCAGCGTCCTCCGTTGCGCGCTCGCCGGGTACCGCCGCGCCGAAGCCGCGGAGCACGGCGATGAGCGTGCGGTCACGTTCAGGATCGCGCCCCGCAAGGTTCCTCCGCTCCTCGTGGTCGGCAAACAGATCGTACCGTTCTGGAATCGGCAGGTCGATGAACTTGTCGCGGCCCACCAGAACGCCGGTGAGCGGCGCCCATCCACGGTTCAACATCCCGCCCATCGCTTCGAAGTACGCGGGCCGCGGCGGCGCCTCGGTGCGCCGTTCGGCCGCGGGCATCAACGTCCGCCCCGGTAAGTCCGGCGGGACGTTCTGTTCAACCGCGTCGATCATCGTCGGCAGGATGTCAATATGCCGGGCTGGGACCGAGGAGACTTCCCCGCTCTGGCCGCTTTCCGATCGGGCCGGCACATTCAGCTGCGCGATGATCAGCGGAATGCGAAGCGTCGATTCGTACGCAAACAGCCCGTGCGAGGCCTCACCATGATCGCCGAGCGCCTCCCCGTGATCCCCCGTGACGATCACGAGCGTCGGCCGCCTGCCCGATCGCACGTCGTCGAGGAGGGGCGCCAGCGCGGCGTCGGTGGCCGCCACCTCGCCGAGATACGGTTCGGTGGCATATTGCCTGTCGAAAGGCGGCGGCGGTTTGTACGGCGCGTGGGGATCGAACAGATGGACCCAGACGAACCACGGCGAGTTCGCATCCCGGCTTTGTTCTTCTGTGCCCTTTACGGCCCTCTGCGCGATCCACTCCCGCGCCAGCGGCACAACTGCCGACGCAGGACGTTCCGGCATCACGAACTCCGTCGGCGCCCGCGTCTCCCCGAACCGATCATCGTACCGGTCGAAGTCACGACCCAACCCGTAACGCGAGTGCAACGGAAACGCCGCGACGAACGCGGCTGTCGCATAGCCAGCCTGCTTGAAGATGGACGCTGCCGTGCGGGCGTCTGGGGCCAGGCGATACCCCGCGTTATCCCGCAACCCGTGCTGGAAGGGGTACTGCCCGGTCAGGATGGTCGCGTGCGACGTCAGCGTGACGACGGCGTGGGCGTGCGCGAAATCGAAGCGCACGCCTTCCGACGCCAGACGATCCAACGCCGGGGTTGCCGCTCGCCCGCCGTAGCTGCCGAGCGCGTCGGCGCGCAGCGTGTCTATCGTGATGAGCAGCACGTTCTGCCCGTGGATCCGGCGGAGGTCTGCCTGATGGGTCCGGCGCGTGCAGGCGCCGGATGACGTCATGGCCAAACACGCAAGGAGCACCGGGGCCGCCCGGCTCAGGGTCCGGTCAGCGTTGCCGTCGGTCGCCGTAACCCCTCATTTCTGCACGAGCGCGATCGTCAGCAGCAGCGCGTGCTGCGTCCCGATCCATCCGTCCGTCGTGTCGAACGATTCGGTCAGCGCGTGCGCGTCGCGTCCCCGGCCGCCTGCACCGATCGTAATCGCAGGGATCTTCATGCTCATCGGGAGGTTGGAGTCGGTCGACCCCTCGCCGAGGCTGGCGGTGACACCCAACGCCGTGGCCAGCGAGAGACCGGCTCGCACGATCGGCGAGCTCTCGGGTGTCGAGCCGGCCGGGCGATCGCCGACGAGCTCCTTCACGGCGGTGATCACGCCCGCCTTGCCCCATCGCTGGTTTTCCTCGACGACCGCCGCGTCGACGGCTCTCTGAAAGCTCGCGTCGACGGCTGCCAGCGATGCCGGATCCGACGACCGCATGTCGACTTCCATCCAGCTCTCGAACGGAATCGAATTCACCGACGTGCCGCCGCCGACGCGGCCGACGTTGAACGTCGTCTTGGGTTGGCGGGGCACCTGCATTTCCTGGATCTTGGCGATGGCGCGGCCCATCGCGCCCATCGGGTT
>DATKHR010000029.1:0-2467 GCA_035510155.1 Vicinamibacterales bacterium | reverse complement strand
GCCACCGTCGCCCCTCCTCTCATCGGTGGCAATCCGCTTGTGTTCTTCGGCGTCTACTGTCTGCTTATCAGTTATCTGATGTTCCAGTCGACCGCGCCTCGGATACTCGCAGGATTGATGACGTTCGCGGGATTCGGCTGGCTGACGTTCGCGTTGCCGCCGCTCGCGCACGCGTTGTCTCCGTACAACTACGGACCCGGCATCGTCGGCGAGGGCGCACTGACACTGTGGCTCCTGCTGTTCGGTGTGACACCGAGGCCATCGCCACGACACGCATGACTCGCAACGCGATCGCGCGGATCGCCGGTGGCGCGACTCTTCTCTACATCATCATCGGCATCGCTGGACTTGCGTTGGTTCGGCCAGGCAGCGCTGGCGCGGCGCTCGCGCAAGCCGGCCAGAGCGCGTCGGCCCTGACGCTTGCCGTGACGCTGTATCTGGTCACGTCTCCTGCAGGAGCGACACTCGCAACGCTGGCGATGCTCTGTCGCATCGTCAGAAGGTGTCGGCGGCCTGATGGCAACCGAGCTGAATGTCAGGTGGAGCGTGACGCTCAGCGCGACGTTATTTGCCGCAGGCAGCACGCTGTTCTCCTACTTGTTCCTGCGGGGACGGATGATCCCAATGGCGCTCGCCTGGCTCGGTGTCGTGGCGTCGGGGCTTCTCGTCGTCGTTCTTCCGCTGCAGCTCGCCGGATTTTTTCGAGACCCGACCAACTGGTTCAGCGCAGTTACGCGGGTCGCGAAGTGTCCGGTTATTCGATCGTGAGGCCGTTCTTGGGCTGATCTGCTACCCTGCGCCTCATGCCTCCGCTGTCGCACCCGCTCCGGTTCCTCGTTGTCGCGCTCGCAGGCTGCAGCAGCAGCGCGAGGTCATCGACTATCTCCAGACCGAGAATCGCGTCCTCCGCGAGCAGCTCGGCACGAGTCGGTTGCGCTTCACCGACGATCAGCGCGTCCGCTTGGCCGCCAAAGCAAACCACCTGCGGCGGCGCGTGCTCCAGGAAATCGGCACCCTCGTGAGCCCTGACACGCTCCTCGCATGGCATCGGCGGCTCATCGCCCGGAAATATGACGGCCACAGCCGCCGCGGACCGGGACGACCGCCGGTGACGGCCGAGATTCGGCAGCTGGTGGTCCGCATGGCCACGGAGAATCGCGACTGGGGCTATACACGGATTCAAGGCGCGCTCGCGAATCTGGGCCACGACGTTGGGCGCGGGACCATCGCCACCATCCTCAAGCAGCACGGCATTGAACCGGCGCCGGAGCGGCAGAAGCGAACGACGTGGCAGGAGTTCTTGAAAGCCCACTGGGACGTCCTCGCCGCCGCCGACTTCTTCACGGTGGAAGTGTCGACCGCGATGGGGTTGACGCGGTATATCGTGTTCTTTGTGATTGAGCTCGCGACGCGCCGGGTCCACATCGCCGGGATCGCATCGGAGCCCGACAGCGCGTGGGTGGTGCAATGCGGGCGTCAACTGACGGATCCCGTCGATGGCTTTCCCGCGGGTAAGCGGTTTTTGCTCCACGATCGAGGCCCGCTGTTTACCGAGGTGTTTCGCGAGACGCTCGCCGCCACCAGTGTCGAGACCGTACGTCTGCCGCCCAAGTCGCCGAATTTGAACGCGTTCGCGGAGCGCTTCGTTCGCAGTATCAAAGAATCGTGCCTGAACCGCCTGATCCTGGTCGGCGAAGCGTGGTTACGACGGGCCGTTCGCGAGTTCGTGGCGCACTACCACCAGGAACGGAACCACCAGGGCTTGGGCAACCTCCTGATCTTTCCGAGCAGCGTTCAGGCGCGACACGACGACCCCATCGTCTGCCGCGCGCGTTTGGGCGGTCTGTTGAAGTTCTATCATCGGCCAGCCGCGTGATCGCCCTGGGAGGTCGCATGCTCGCCCTCAATCGTACCGCGATCATCGTCCGGCCGAAGCGCCCGTTTCTAGAGTGGCTCCATGCTGCTGACCCGACAAGCGCCACGCTGACGGTGGCCGATCTCGCTCTGGAACCCACGATCTACCTGGTACCTGAATGTGCCGACGGCGAGCAAGAGCGTGCCGCCCTGCAGACGGTCTTCCCGACGATTTTTGAGAATCAACTCGATGGCTGGTGGCGGGATCGGGCGGCGTGGCCGTCGTCCAGGTCCTTTGGAATGTTCGGTCAGTGGTTCGACTGCCAGTTCCACTCAACATTGCTCGACTTGACGGACGAGCCGCTCCTAGACTACTTTCCGGTGAAGAAATGACCAGGTAAGTTGCTGATCGGTACCGCTGGGCGGCGGCCGGCCGTGACGGAATGGTTCATTCTGCGTTGCCTCGATCGATCGGTCGTACTACCATGCTCGCGCATGATCGTTCATCAAAGGAGCGCGCATGGTTCAGCGTCGACAGCGCGAACGGAGTTTGTTCGAGGTTCTGTTGCCGGATGGGCACAAATTGTGGCCCGAGTGGTTGCGGCGAATCGAC
>DATKHR010000028.1:0-40887 GCA_035510155.1 Vicinamibacterales bacterium | reverse complement strand
TTCCAGCGATCGCGTCCTGACGGTGCCCGAGGTGCTGCTGTCCGGGAACCACGCGGAAATCAGGCGGTGGCGGAAGCGGCAGGCGCTGAGCCGGACGCTCGAACGCCGGCCGGACCTGCTGGCCGGGGCGGAGTTGGACGAAGAAGAGAGGGAGATCCTACAGGAGCTGCGGGATGGCAGGAGGAGTGATGGGCGCGATAGAACTCGTTGAAAAGTCACAGCTTGCCGAGCGGCCAGTCATGCGGGCGGGCGACACGGTGAAGGTCCACGTCAAGGTGCGCGAGGGGGACAAGGAGCGCATTCAGATATTCGAGGGGGTCGTGATCGGCGTCCACCGCGGCGGCACGCGCGCGTCGTTTACCGTGCGCAAGGTGTCGTTCGGCCAGGGCGTCGAGCGCATCTTCCCGCTCCACTCGCCCACGATTCAGAAGGTCGAAGTCACCAAGTCCGCCCGCGTGCGGCGCGCGAAGCTGTACTACTTGCGCGACTTGAAAGGCAAGGCCGCGAGGATGAAGGACACGGCGAAGCAATAGGACGGCAGGAGCGGGCAAGAAAAGGCAGGAACGGCAGGGCCTCCAGCCCACACTGACCATGACTCGCGTTTCGGCCATGCGCACCCTGGAAAATGCGCTGCGCCGCGTCGGCTTTATTCACGTGGCCGGCGTCGACGAAGTGGGGCGTGGCTGCCTCGCGGGCCCGGTGGTCGCCGGCGCCGTCGTCCTTCATCCGGAACGCCACATTCCGGGCGTCTGTGACTCGAAGCTCGTGCCCTCCGCGGAACGTGACCGGCTCTACGATCGCATCTGTGCCGACGCCGTCGCCTGGGCGGTGGCTGCGGCCAACCCGGACGAGATCGACCGCATCAATATTCATCAAGCGTCGCTGCGCGCCATGCAGCGCGCCGTGCTGGCGCTCTGTCCGCTGCCCGACATCGTGCTGGTTGATGCCTTTCGTGTGCCTGGGCTGCCGATGGCCCAACGCGGCGTGCCGCACGGCGACCGGCGGTGTTCGGCGATTGCGGCCGCTTCGATCGTCGCGAAGGTCACGCGCGACCGCATGATGGAGGAGCTGCACGGCCGCGACCCGCGTTATGGCTTCGATCGCCACAAGGGCTACGCGACCGCCGACCACTTGGACGCGGTGGCCCGCTTTGGCTACTCGCAGGAGCACCGCCGATCGTTCCGCCCGCCGACGCTGTTTGATACCATAGGCCGGTAGCCGTTGCTGGATTCCAGGTGGCCATCGATCGCGCCGCGACGAGCAGCACAGCATTCCTCCTGAGAGCGGCCGCTCGGTGCCGCGCAGTCGACGTCCACGTCGATCGGCTTGCCAAGGCGCAGGCCCGGGGGTAGCGTTCTGGTCCGCCGCCTCGTGTACGTCGCGTTTTTTCTCGAGGTTGGCCTGCTGCTCGTCGTGCTGCCCTGGTCCGGGTTCTGGACACGGAACTACTTCGCCGAGGCGTGGCCGGCGCTCCACCCGCTCCTGACGAACAATTTCGTACGAGGTGCCGTCACCGGCCTGGGCGTCGTGAATCTGTTTGCCGGCTTCGCCGACCTGGCGCTCGTGTTTGCCGCGCGCGAGCACCACGAGGTTGGCGAGCGCCCTTAATGCGACGGACGCGATTGGCGCGCCTGGCCGCGCGCGGACGCACCGCTCTCGCGTCCGTCTTGCGGGCGTACGGCGGAGGCATGGAGCGCGCGTGATCCTGTGCCTCGTCACCGACCGGCGCCGGCTCGGACAGTCGTTTCCAGCCCTCCTCGCGCAGCTTCGAGAAGCCGTCGCGGCCGGCGTCGATCTGATTCAAGTTCGGGAACGGGACCTCGAGGCCGCCGAACTGTCGTCGCTCGTGACCGAGGTCGTCACACTCAGCCGCGGATCGTCCACTCGAGTCGTCGTCAACGATCGCCTCGATGTGGCTCTTGCGTGCGGCGCGGACGGCGTTCACTTGAGGAGCGATTCGTTGCCTGTTGCCGCCGCTCGCCTCCTCTCGCCAAAGCCGTTTCTCATCGGCCGATCAGTCCACTCCATTGAGGATGCGGTCAAGGCCGCCGCGGCCGATTACCTCATCGCAGGAACGGTCTATCCCACCGCGTCCAAGCCTGGCGCAGTGGCGCTTGGCGTCGAGGGTCTGCGTGCGGTGGTGGTTCGCACCAGGTTGCCTGTGCTGGCAATTGGCGGCGTCACGGTCGAGCGGATCGAAGACGTCGCGGCGGCAGGCGCCGCCGGGGTTGCCGCCATCGGCCTGTTCAGCCATCCACGACTGGAGAGCGTCGTGGCCGAGGTGCGGCGGCGGTTTGTCGTCGCTCGACCATCGAGACCGGGATTAACATAAAACTGGGCTTGCGGCGAATGGGGTCAGAGGGGTCCGGGAATTTCGGCGGAAAACTCCGCAGCGCGCGCGAGCGCAAGGGCGTGTCGCTCCGCCAGATCGCGACCCGCACCAAGATCTCCATGGCGGTGCTCGAGGCGCTCGAGCGCAACGACATCGCCCGGTTGCCTGGCGGGATCTTCAGCCGCGCGTTCGTCCGCTCGTACGCGCACGAAGTCGGTCTCGATCCTGAAACAACGATTCAGGAATTCCTCTCTCAGTTTCCGCATGACTCCGTGACTGCCGGGCACCCGCGATCCCATCCAGTCGAGGACACGGAGATGTTCGAGAGCGATCGCCGGGTGGCGAGCTCCCTCCTCTGGATGCTCATCATCAGCATCCCGCTCGCGGTCGCCGTGCTGTACTTCAGCGTGTCGGACAAATTCGGGCGCGAGGAGCCCTCGGGCCGGCCGCAGGGTGGGAAGCCCGTCGCGGCCCCTCCGACCTCCACGACGTCCGCGACATCTGCCCCGGGGACAACGCGCTTCGCCTCGTCGTCCTCAACTCCGCCACCTGCTGCAGGCGCCTCGTCACCGATCCCCGCGCGTTCCGCCACGGATGCCGCCGCTTCGCGGGCGGCGTCCGACCAGGGCTCGCGGGTGGCTATCCAGCCGGCGCCCACGTCGGGAGCCGGCGCGCGGCGCGCGTCCGGCGTGTCGCCTGCCGCTGGTCTCCCTGCAGGGGCGTCGCCCGCGCCCTCGCGCGCGACTTCAGGCGCGACTCCACCGCCGTCACCCCCTTCGTCGGTCGCATCCACGTCATCGGCTTCGTCCGAACGGCCCGCGCCTGGGACTCCGTCCACTGCGGCTCTGAGCGCTCCTCCGAGCACACCCGCTTCTGTAGAGAAGCTGACCGTTGTGCTGTCAGCCCGCGGGCCCGTGTGGGTGTCGGCGACGGTCGATGGGCAGAAGGTGATCGGGCGACTCCTGCAGACCGGCGATCAGCAGACCGTCGAAGTCAAACGAGAGCTCATGCTGACCGCGGGCGACGGCGCCGCCATGAGAATGGTCGTGAACGGGGTCGAGGCACGCGCCCTTGGCAAGGCCGGGGAAGTCGTCACGGCGCGGGTCACACTGGCGAACTTCAGGGACTACCTGCAACCGCGTTGAGCCCGCGCGGCCCCGCTGAAAGCGGTCATTTGTTCCGTCGCTTTCTCTTCGATCCTCCGCGGGACCCTCCTGCAAAGCCCTCCCCGCGACCTGCCCAGTCCGATCGCATTTGCGCAAGCCCCTCCATGTAGACAGTTGCACGCTCACGCTCCTCCTCGTTTGCCATGGATTTCAGGAGGTCGAGCGCCTTTGCGAGATCCTGGTGAATCGTCACGCGAGTCGCGCTGAAGTACAGCCGTCTGATCTCGGCGAGCTTCTCATCGGTCGACAGCATCGGGAGCTTCATGTGTGATTGCGCCTGAGCAACGCCCGAAAGACGCCGAACGATCGCGTGTTCAGGACATCAGAAGGACCAACCCAACCCCGTCGCGCAACGAGAACGCCCCAGCGCAGCGTGCCGAGGGCGCGCCTGGAATGGGCGTCGCTCGAGATGACGAGCCGGACCCCTCGGTCGCGGGCGAGCCTTGCGTGCACGTCGTTCAGATCCAGGCGATGCGCTTGACAGTTGATTTCGAGCGCGACGTGTCTCGCCCGCGCCGCATCGATGACGGCGCCGATGTCGAACGCGTACGGTTCTCGCCGCAGAATGGCGCGACCGGTCGGATGGCCGAGAACGTCGACATAGGGGTTGTCGATCGCGCGCAGAAGCCGATCCGTCATCTGCTGCCGCTCCTGGTTGAAGGCCGAGTGTACTGACGCGACAACGAGGTCGAGCGACGCCAGGCAGTCGTCCGCGAGGTCGAGCGACCCATCCGGAAGGATGTCGCATTCGATCCCGGCGAGCAAACGCACGCCCACGCCCTCGGCGTCGAGCGCCCGGATTGACTCCGCGTGGGCGAGGGCCCGGCGCTCGTCCAGACCGTTGGCCATCGCGAGCGACTGGCTATGCTCGGTGATGGCGATGTACTCGTGCCCTTCGTCGCGCGCCGCCTCAACCATCGCCCGCATCCCGTCTTTGCCGTCGGTCTCGGTGGTGTGCATGTGAAGATCGCCGCGCAAATCCGAGCGCTCGATAAGCCGCGGCAAGCGGTGCTCGGCCGCCGCCTCGATTTCGCCGCGCATCTCGCGCAGCTCGGGCGGAATCCAGTCGAGATCAAGAGCGGCGTAGATGTCCTCTTCTCGCGATCCCGCGATCTTGTCGTCGTCTGCGATCCTGAACAGGCCGTACTCGTCCAACTTCAGGCCGCGGCCGATGGCCAGGTCCCGGAGGGCGATGTTGTGTGGCTTAGAGCCCGTGAAGTACTGCAATGCGGCGCCCCGGCGGTCGGGCGCCACGAGGCGAAGATCGGCTTGAAAGCCGCCTGCCATGAGCACGCTCGAGTTCGTGTCGCCCAGGCCGATCACGCGCTCGACGGCGCCGTACTCGGCGAAGTCCTGCATGAGGCTGGTCGGGGCACCGGAGCCGAGGAGATCCAGGTCGCCGCAGGTATCGCAGCCGCGGCGAAGGCTGCCCACAGCCTCGATCGTCGCACCCGGCGCCCGCTCTTGAAGATAACTGACGATCGCCGCCGCCACGTCGTGCGACGCCGGCAGCAGATGGCGTCCGGCAAAGCGCTTTCGCTCGTCGAGGGCTTTGATGATGAGCGCTTCCTTTTTTGCCCCCATCCCCTTGAGCGCGCGGACGCGTCCGTCTCGGGCAGCCCGCTCGAGATCGTCCAACGTGCGGACCGCGAGCTGGCGATAGAGCGTCGCGACCGTCTTCGGTCCGAGGCCCTGCAGATCGAGGAGATCCAGAATCGTGGGTGGGAATTCGGCGATCAGATCGCGGTGTAGAGCCGTGTCGCCCGTCTCGGAAATCTCGCGAATTCGCGACGCGAGATCCTTGCCGATGCCGGGAATCTGCCGCAGGCCGGCTTCGTCTAAGAGCGCGAGCTCGTGGGGATGGTTGGCCACGATGTCCGCGCCGTTGCGGTAGGCGCGGATCTTGAACGGGTTGTCGTTCTTCAGCTCCAGTAGATCGGCAATCTCCCGAAGGACGCGCGCGATGGCGCGATTATCCATACCGCAGGCCTTCGGTTTCGATCCGATAGTCGAGGAGCCTGGCGCCGCCCGCCGCCAGTGCGCGGCTGATGGCGTCACGGTGGTGCGGCGGCCCATAACAGAAGAGGCATCCGCCGCCGCCCGCGCCGCACACCTTTGCTGCCGTCGCACCGGCGGTCGTCGCTCGCGCGATCAGGTCCTCGATCACGGGGGTCGTCACGCCCGGCGCCAGGCGCTTCCGATTGTCCCACTCGGTCGCAATCTGGCGGCCGACTTCGTCCCAGCGCTCTCGCTCGAGAGCGTTCCGCATGGCGACGGCCGTATCCCGAATCCGCTCGAAACAGTCGAAGACGTGTCGATCCCCGTCGATGTGGCGTTTGAAGATTTCCCAGTTGTTCGTGCCCGAGCTTCGCGGGGCCCCGGTGTAGACCAACACAATACGGGCCTCGAGCTCGCGCGGGTCGACATCAATCGGCGTGCGAGTGATTCCGGCAAGACGCGGCTCGATCGCCGCGATGCCGCCGAAGAGCGCCGGTCGATAGTCCTGCACGCCCGTCGGCACCTTTATGGTCTGGCACTCGACGTTCATGGCCACTTCGAGCAGGTGATCCGGATCGGCACAGGCACCCGTCCATTTCGCCAACGCGCCGCACGCGGCGATGGTCAGAGCCGATGATCCGGCGATCCCGGCGCCCGCCGGTGATTCGCCCTTCGTCGTCAGCGTCGCGTTGTCCAGCCGATAGTGGCGCGCAAGGAGCGCGAGCAGCGCGAGGTCGCCGTTGCGGTCGAGATCGGCCCATCGCGCCGCGCCGACCGTGTGCTGAGTGTCGATCGAACGCAGCTCGATGCGGCCGTCCGTCCGCGCCTCAATCCGCACGTGGGCGCGAAGGCTGATCGCGGCGTTGAGCGTCGAAGCGCCGTCGTGAAAGAGGTAGAGCGGCCAGATATCGATGGTGCCGCCCGCTAGATCGATTCTGGTCGGGGCCGACGACGCGAGCTGCACGAGAGGATTATACGAGTTTGATAAGATTCCTCGCGATGTCTCCCAGCGGACTCCGCCGGCACATGGGCCAATTGTTGATCGCCGGCTTCGACGGGCAGGAAATCCCTCTCGAGCTCCGATCGCTCGCGAAGGAGTTTGGCCTTGGCGGGGTCATTTTCTTCGCGCGCAACATCGGCGACCCGGAGCAGGTCGCGGAGCTCTCATTTGAGGCCGCTCGCCTGGTGCCCGATCTTCCACTGTGGGTCTCGATCGATCAGGAAGGCGGGCGCGTGGCCCGCCTGAAGTCACCGTTCACGGAATGGCCGCCGATGGCCACGCTCGGACGAAGCGGCGACGTAAAGTTGGCCGAGCGATTTGCCCGCGCGCTGGCCGCCGAGCTCAAGGCGGTGGGCGTCACGCTCGACTTCGCCCCGGTGCTCGATGTCCACACCAATCCCAAGAATCCGGTCATCGGCGACCGCGCTCTGGCTGAAACAGCGGCCGACGTCGCGCGACTGGGCAGCACCATCGTCACCGCGCTTCAGAACGAAGGCATCGCCGCGTGCGGCAAGCATTTCCCCGGTCATGGCGACACCAGCACGGATTCCCATCTCGAGCTGCCGCTCGTCGAGCACCCGCCGGAACGCCTGCGGGAGATCGAATTCGTGCCCTTCGTGGCCGCCATCAAGGCTGGGGTCGCCACCATCATGACGGCGCATGTGCGAGTGCCGTCGCTCGACGAGGAGCGCCCGGCGACATTGTCGAAGCGTATCATCACGGGGATCTTGCGACAGGAGCTTCAATTCGACGGTGTCGTCTTGAGCGATGACCTCGAGATGAAAGCTATCGCGGACGTCGTGCCGCACGGAGCCGTCATGGCCCCGGCGGTGATGGCGGTTGAAGCGGGCTGCGACGGGGTGCTCATTTGCAGCGGCGACCACGAAAAGCAGGTTGCCACACTCGAAGCGCTGATCCACGCGGTCGAGGATGGGGTCATCCCGATGGCGCGGGTGGACGACGCGCTCAGGCGGCAACAGCGGGCGAAGGAACGGTTCCTGGTGTCGACCGTGGCGGCGCGACCGCTGACCGGCCGCGCGCTGCGTGCCGCCCTCGGACGGGATGCGCACCGCGCGATCGCCGACGAGATGACCCAGTTCCTGTGATGGTGAAGCCGCGGGCCCTGCAGCCAGGCGACCGCCTCGCCGTCGTCGCTCCCGCGAGCACCTTCAAGCGCGATGAGCTCGATCGCGGCCTCGACGAGATTCGACGTCTCGGCTTCAAGCCGGTGTACGACGACGCCATATTCGCGCGCGAGCGTTATCTGGCGGGAACGGCTGAGATGCGGGCCGCCGCCATTCTGAGGGCCTGGCGCGACCCGGCGATCGCGGGCGTGATCGGCGTTCGGGGCGGGTACGGCAGCGCCCAGGTGTTGCCGCTGCTCGATGCCCGGGAGGCGCGCCGAGCGCGCAAGCCGTTCATCGGATACAGCGATCTGACCGCCGTGCTGACGTTTCTGACCATTGGCTGCGAAATGGTCGCATTTCATGGGCCTATGCTCGCGGGGCGGCTGGCGCGCGGCCCGGCGGGTTATGACGCGCAGTCGTTCCTCGGGGCGCTGACCTGTCGCGAGCCCATCGGTGAGCTGAGGTCGCCGTTGCTCGAGAGCCTCCGCGGCGGTGAGGCGACCGGCCGGCTCTACGGCGGCACGATGACCCAGTTGTTGGCTTCGCTTGCGACGCCGTTCGAGTTTTCGCCGCCACAGGGCGCCGTGCTTTTTCTCGACGAGGTCGGCGAGCGCCCGTACCGCCTCGACCGCATGGTGACGCAGTTGCGGCAGAGCGGCGTGCTCGCGAAGGCCGCAGCGGTGGTGATCGGCGAGCTGCCGCGGTGCGACGAGCCCTCGGGCGACCCGACGTCCCGCGCCGTGATGGCTGATCTCTTCGCCGAATTCCCAGGTCCCGTACTGATTGGATTTCCGTCCGGGCACACGACGGTGCCGGCGGTCACGTTGCCCCTCGGCGTACGTTGCCGCGTCGTTACAGGCGGCCGCCCCGCGCTCGTGATCGAGGAGGGGGCGGTGGAGTGACAGCGGAGCAGCGGGCCAAGGACCAAGCACAACGCACGAGGAACCGACCAAATTGATCAAAGTCCACCTCATCGGCATTTGCGGAACGGCCATGGCGACGCTCGCCGCCATGCTGAAACAGAAGGGATTCGAGGTTGGCGGCTCCGACCAGGACGTGTATCCGCCGATGAGCGACTTTCTCGCCGCCCAAGGCATCCTCGCACAGGCCGGCTACGACGCCGGCCATATCACCGGCGACATCGACCTGGTCATCGTCGGCAACGCGATCTCGCGCGGCAATGTCGAGCTCGAGGAGGTCCTGGATCGGAAGATCCGATACTGCTCGCTCCCGGAAGCCGTGCGCGAGCACTTTCTGTGGGGCGCGCGGTCCATCGTGATAGCCGGCACGCACGGCAAGACCACCACAACGGCACTGACGGGCTGGCTGTTGTCGCACGGCGGCATGGACCCCAGCGTGCTCGCTGGCGGCATCGCGCGCAACTTCGGCGAGCACGGCTCCAGTTACCGCCTGGGGGCCGGGCGCGATTTCGTCATCGAGGGCGACGAGTACGACAGCGCGTTCTTCGACAAGACCGCGAAATTCCTCAAGTACCTGCCTGACATCGCGGTAGTCAATAATGTCGAGTTCGACCACGCCGACATCTACGACAGTCTCGAGGCCGTGTCCCTCGCGTTCCGCCGGCTCGTGAATCTGATCCCGCGAAGAGGACTGTTGCTTGTCGGCAGCGACAGCGCGGGCGCGCGCGCGCTCGTTAGCGGCGCGGTCTCGCGCGTTCACACGTTCGGCACGGGCGACGACGTCGATTGGCAGGCGCACGATATTCAGGTTCTCCCCGGTGGGTCGCGGTTCAAGGTGCGGCGAGACGGATCACCGTTTGGCGTCTTCGAGATGCCGCTCGTCGGCGCGCACAACGTGCGGAACGCGCTCGCCGCGATGGCGGTTGCCACGGAAGTCGGCGTGAGCGTCGAACGGGTGACCGAAGGGCTGAAACTCTTTGCTGGCGTGAAGCGACGCCTCGAGGTCGTGGGTGAGGTCAACGGCGTGACCATCTATGACGATTTCGCGCACCACCCGACGGCGGTCGCGGAAACGATCGGGGCCCTGCGCGCCGGTCATCCTACGGACCGAATCTGGGCGGTGTTCGAGCCTCGCTCCGCCTCGTCATGCCGGCGGGTGTTTCAGGCTGACTTCGCGCGGGCGTTCGCGGGCGCCGATGAGGTGATCGTGGCGCCCATATTCAGGTCCAAGCTGCCCGAAGCCGAGCGGCTGTCGGTGACCCAGCTTGTGGACGACCTCAACTGCCGTGGCCAGTCGGCTCGTCAATCATCGTCGGTTGACGACATCGTCGACACGATCGTCCGTGAGCATCGGCGGGGAGATCTGGTGGTGATCATGTCGAACGGCGGATTTGGCGGCATCCATCGGAAGCTCGTCGAGGCCCTCGTGTGAGCGGGCGCGGCCGGCCGCCAGGGAGCCCCGGCGCAGTTCCGCTCCCATGCCCGCGCATCGTCCCCGCGGGGGACTCGGCCGTCATCGTCGAGTTCGAGGAACGTGTCGATCCGAGCGTGAACGCCCGAGCCATTGCGCTGGCGGATTCCATCGCGGCTCGCCGGCTCGAGGGCGTCCGGGACGTCGTGCCGACATATCGGTCCGTTACGGTGTACTTCGATCCTTTGCGCGTCGACTACGGAACGCTCCTCGCTCACCTCGAGAGCGAGTCCGACCGAGCGGGGGTTGCGGGCGCGCGGAGCGCCGCGCGCGTGCAGATCCCTGTCTGCTACGGTGGTGAGGATGGCCCCGACCTGCCCGAGGTCGCGGCGTTTGCGCGAATCAGCGAAGACGAGGTCGTGCGACTGCACACCTCCGTCACCTATCGGGTCTTCATGCTCGGCTTCGTCGCGGGATTCGCGTATCTGGGACCGGTGGACGCCCGAATCGCGATGCCGCGTCATGCGACGCCGCGCGTTCGCGTGCCACGGGGATCGGTGGGCATCGCGGGCGGGCAGACCGGCGTGTATCCGGCGGACACGCCCGGTGGTTGGCGGCTGATCGGTCGGACACCTGTTTTGGCCTTCGACCCGGACCGTGCCGAACCGTTCCTCATGAAGGCTGGGGATTCGGTGCAGTTCCACCCAATCAGTCGTGCGGAGTACGACGCGTGGCCCTCCTCGTGATCAGGCCGGGGATGCTGACGACGATCCAAGATCGAGGGCGTTGGGGCCTTCAATCTCGCGGCGTGCCGGTGGCGGGTCCGATGGATCCCGTCTCCCATCGGTTGGCAAACGCTCTCGTTGGCAACCATCCTGATGCCGCAGCGATCGAAGTAACGCTCCTCGGGCCGGAGCTGGAGTTCGAAGACGAGCGGATGGTCGCCGTTGCCGGCGCCGAGTTCGGGCTGACGCTTGACGGCCGGACGACGCCGGCGGGCGCGTTTCTCGTTGGGGCCGGCGCCCGGCTGCGATTCGGCCAGCGAGCCCGCGGCGCGCGTGCCTACGTGGCGATCTCCGGTGGAGTCGACGTCCCGCCGGTGCTCGGCAGCCGTTCGACGCACGTGATAAGCGCCATGGGCGGACGTCCCCTTCGAACCGGCGATCGCGTCCCTCTTGGCCCGCAGTCGACCTCTCGTCCTGTCTCGAATGCCACCAGGGAAGTTGTCGAGCCGGTTGTCCCGCTCCCTGGACGCCGGGCCCGGATCCGCGTGCTGCCTGGGCCGCAGAACGATCACTTCGTGAACGATGCGCTCGAGGCGTTGCAATCCGCACCATACCTCATCGCCCAGAATTCGGATCGAATGGGGTTTCGACTTCAGGGTCCGGCGCTCAGGCACGCGAGGTCTGCCGACATCATTTCCGACGCGACGCCGCTGGGCGTCCTGCAAGTGCCGGCGTCGGGACAGCCGATCTTGCTCATGGCCGATCGCCAGACGACGGGCGGCTACCCGAAGATCGCGACGGCAATCACAGCGGATCTGCCCATTGCGGCGCAGCTCGCGCCCGGCGACGAAATCGACTTTGTCGTGTGCTCGCGGCGTGAGGCCATGGCCGCGCTCATCGCCCAGGAGCGGGCGATGCTTCGGATCGAGCGGCCGTGAGCCGGTTCGAGGCCTCGCTCGGCGCGGTGTTTGGCGAGCGCGTCCAGCGTCACGTGGCGCTGGCGCGGTTCACGACGTTTCGGGTGGGCGGACCTGCTGACTGGCTCATCGAGACCCGGACGAGCGAGGAAATCATCGCAGCGCTTCGCGTGGCTGCGCGGGATGACGTGGCGGTCACGGTGCTTGGCGGAGGGTCCAATGTCCTCGTCTCGGACGCTGGCATCCGAGGTCTCGTCGTGCGACCGCGCGGCGGTGAGGTTCTCGCAGCCGGCGAGACGATCATTCGAGCTGACGCCGCGGTCAACATGAATGGCCTTGTGCGATGGGCGATCAATCATGGCCGCGGCGGACTGGAGGCCTGGGCGGGAACGCCAGGAACCGTTGGCGGGGCGATCTTCGGCAACGCGCATTTCGGCGGACGCCTCATCGGTGAGTTGATCTCCTCCGCCCGCCTGGCGAGCCGGCGGGGAGATGTCTTTGAGGTGCCCGCCGATGCGATGGGGTTCGGCTACGACTGCAGCCGCCTGCCGGAGACGGGCGAGATCCTGTTATCGGCGGACTTTCGAGCGACGAGCGGCGACCCCTCGGCTCTCCGAAAGACCGCTCGGGCGTCGCTCGCGTTTCGCAAGCGCACCCAGCCGCTCGACTCGCCAAGCGCAGGCTGCGTGTTCCAAAACCCGCAGCCCGGCATCGACGAGGTGCCGGATGGCATCCCGTGGTCGGCCGGCGCGCTCGTGGATCGTGCCGGCCTGAAGGGCGCTGCGGTTGGGGATGCGCGCGTCTCGCTCACCCACGGCAACTTCATCGTAAACGAGGGCTCGGCGAGCGCGACCGAGATTCGTCAACTCATCGAGCGGTGCAAGCGCGAGGTGCGCGCCCGCTTCGGCGTCTCGCTGCGAGAGGAAATCGTCTACCTCGGCGAATGGTGACCATTCATGTCGACGTTGTTGATTGAGGGCGGACAACGCCTGTCCGGATCGGTCGAAGTCGAAGGCAACAAGAATTCCGCGCTGCCCCTGTTGGCCGCATGTCTTCTGACGAGAGACGAATGCGTCCTGACAAACGTCCCCCGCATCAGCGACATTGAGGTCATGGCGCGCCTGCTGCTCGACCTGGGCGCCGAGGTCGAGGGCATCGGCAGCACCACGTTGCGCATCAGCTGCCCGGAGATCGTGAAGGACGATCCGGACGCTGCGCTCGTCGGCCGGCTTCGGGGCTCGGTGCTCCTCCTCGGGCCCCTGCTGGCGAGGTGCGGCCGCGCCCGCCTGGCGTCGCCAGGTGGAGACTTTCCGGCTCGCCGGACAATCGCGACGCACCTCGACGCGCTTCAATCGATGGGCGCCCGTGTCTTGCCCGGGCCCGGCCACGTTCTCGAGGCGCCTCATGACGGCCTGCGGCCCACGTCAATCTACTTGTACGAAGCGTCCGTAACCGGCACTGAGACCGCGCTCCTCGCTGCGGCCGCGACCGAAGGCAGGAGCGAGATTCGCCACGCGGCGTGCGAGCCGCACGTCGTCGAGCTGTGCGCGTTCCTGCGAGCTCTCGGTGTCGGCATCAGCGGAGAGGGGACGACGACCATTCAGGTGGAGGGGGGCAGGCACCTCCACGGCGCCCGACATCACTTGTGGGGGGATTACATCGAGGCCGGCAGTTGGGCCGTGGTGGCGGCGGTCACCGGCGGAGAGATCGAGGTGCACGGCGCCCGCGCCCAGGACATGGAAGTCGTCGGCTCTGTCCTCACGCGGCTGAATGTTCGCTGCGTGATGGACGGCGACCTCTTTCGCGTGGAACAGTCGAAGCCGCGCGCGGCCGGCCGGATCACCACCGGGCTCTGGCCCGGCTTCCCGAGCGACCTCGTGAGCCTCGTGACCGTGCTGGCCACTCAGGCGGAGGGACAGACGCTCGTCCACGACTGGATGTACGAGTTGCGGCTGTTCGCGCTCGAGCAGATGAGCGGGATGAGCGCCGACCTCTTCTTGTGCGATCCGCACCGGATTATCGTCACCGGCCCGCGCCGGCTGCGCGGACGCCCTCTCGACAGTCGTGACCTCCGGTCCGGAATGGCGCTGATTGCTGCAGCGCTCGCCGCGGATGGCCAGAGTCAGCTCGCCCCGCTCGAAACCGTGGAGCGGGGGTACGCGAGGCTTGCCGAGCGCTTGCAGGAACTGGGCGCGCGAGTCGCCAAGCTGTAGGCCCCGGGCCACGGGCGAGGGCCCCAGGACTATTGAGGTCCGCCCGGCTTCTTGGGTGGAACGGCCTCGTCCTTTGGCGGCTCCTGCGGTCTCGGCGGCTCGAGCGGGGGCAACTCCGCGATCGGAGCGAGCGAGTCGCGTCCTACCCGGAACGGCCGCAAGTCGGCTTCCGAAAGATCCAACACGCGGATGATGTGCGGTGTCAGCGTCAGGATGACGTCGGTCTGCGTCGTCGACTTGGTGTTGTGCGCGAACAGGCGGCCCACAACCGGCACGTCGCTCAGACCGGGAATGCCGTCGAGCGAGGTGCGTTCGTCATCACGGATGAGCCCGGCCAGCATGTTCGTCTCCCCGTCTCGCAGCCGGATGACCGTCTTGATTTCACGGTTGCCGAACGTCGGCAAATTGGCGTATCCAGTTCCGGAGATGTTCGACACCGAGATGCTCAGCGCGAGCGACACATCGTCGTCGTGGTGCATGCGCGGCGTGATGTCGATGTTGACGCCGATGTTCTCGTAGTTGAACGACACGATGGGCTGCTGCGGCGTGCCGCCCGTCGCAATCGGCGCGAACGTCGTAACCGGGATGGGGACGCGCTCGCCGAATCGGGCCGTCGCGGCCGTGCCATCCGACGTCCGGAGCTGCGGGTTCGCGAGCGTGCGCGTATTCGAGTCGCTCTTGAGCAGCCGGTAATACAGCGCCGGTAGATTGGTGAGCAGGATGTCGGCGGCGGTCAGGTTCCTGAGGGTCTGCAGCGTGACGTTGCCCGCGGTGTCGGTCGCGATGCTCACCGCGCCGTTGATACCAGGGGAACCGGGGGAGGCGATCTGCAGGCCGTACTCAGTCAGTCGCGTGCGATCCACCTCGAGAAGCTCGACGTCGATGATTACTTCCGGCCTGGCTTTGTCGATAGCCGACAGCACGCGGGCGGCCGCTGCGATTCGCTCGGGCGTGTCTTTGATTGTCAACGCGTTGGTCGCGGTTGTTGGCGAAATCCGGCGGGCATCGAGGACCAGGCGAAGCAGGTCCATAGTTTCTTTGAGGTCGGCATTGCTCAGATAGAACGTCCGCACAACCTCTTCCTCGTACTCGCGCCGCTTGGCGGGCGTATCGGGAATGACCACGACCGTCTTGGGCGCGCTGACGCGGAAGAATGTACGCGTCGCGCCGGCGACCGTACTGAGCGCATCGTCGAGCGTCGCGTTGCGGAGATCGACGGTGACCGGGCTGTCCCGGTACGCCGTATCGAAGATCACGCTGATGTTCGCCAGGCGGGCGATCGCGGTGAAGATGTCGCGGCTGCTCGCGTCACGAAACGTGAGCGACGCCGGCATTTTGACCCCCGGGGGGAGGTCGAGGCCGGGCGGCGGCAGGTCGCGACTGCGCTCGATGAGCGTTTGCAGCTCGGTCTTACCTTCACGTGAGACAGCCACCTTCGCGCGAAGCTTGTTGCGCGTCGCTCGCAATTCTTCGTCGATGGTTGAATCGCTCGGGTTGAGCTCCGCGGCGACTTCGTACTCGGCGAGGGCGAGATCGAGCTTGCCGGTTGCGGCGAGGCGCCGCGCTTTCACAAAGTGATCTTGCGCGGCCCTGAGCTTCGCGCGCTCGAGTGAGACGCGCGCTTCGGTGTCGTCCGGATTGAGCCGGAGGGCTTTGGTGTACTCGACGACCGCCATGTCGTAGTCCTGCCGGCGCTCGGCGTCGTGCGCGTGATGAAGGGCGCTCGAAGCGGCGCATCCGCCTGTTACGAGACAGAGCAGAACCACACGTGTGGCGCGCGCGGCGGGGCGGCGATCAGAAATGAGTGGCGGTCCGAACAACATCCACACCCCGGGGAATCTTGAACGCGAACTCTTTATCGGTTAGACCCACATTTTCCTTCAAATGCTCAAAAAGAAGCGTGGATTTTCCACCCTGCGAGTCGACCGTCACCAGCCCCCGGATACCAAGCCCGTCGGGATCTATTACGAGGATGAGCCAATCGTAGTCCGGCTGCCGGGTCTTCGGAACGAGTTTCAGAGCGCGGGTCTCCGCCGGCATTCCCGCGGGGCGCTCGACCAACGACGCCGCAAAGTCGCGACTCAGGCTGCCTTTACCGGCCAGAAACAGCGCCGGCGTCGTCGCCTGGTCGTCATCCCCGGCCGGAACCGGCGAGACCACAACCTGTTTGTCGGCCGGCACATACGAATAGAGTTGCACGCCGTCGGACACGAACGTCTTGGGTTCGGGTGCCGTGTACTCCCATCGCATCTTGCCGGGTTTCTTGATGAGCAGATGCCCACGTTCCGTGACGCGTTTCTTCAGGACGCCGCCCTCGTAGGTGTGAACGAAATCAGCCGAGAAATCGCGGACGCCTTCGATCTTCTTTTGCAGCGCCTGGGCCAGCTCGACTGCTGTCGGTTCAATGGCGCCCGTCCGAGCGGCCACCAAGACAACCGCCATCACGAGCCCTCGCGGCAAGACCATGGATGGACCATACCACGGAAGCACGAGGGACCATGGACCCCGACTATTCTTTGTGTCCCCCCAGCCGAACATCGTACCGTCGCGGCCGCTCGAACAGGTTGGCGAAATACGCCTGCTCCTGAGGGTTTCCGTCGTCGCCGAACGTGGCAAAGCTGACTCCGCGTTCGATGATGAGCGTGTGGTGGTGGCGCGCAACCGCGTGGCCGAACCCCATGCGGCGGATTGTGTCTGCCGACAACCAGGAGTCCATCCGAATCTGCACGGACACATCCGCGAGGTGGACCCGGCGTCGAAAAGGCGCATCGTTTCCAAAGGCCAGCGCGGGCGGCGATCCCGCGAGGCCGGCTACGACCGCATAATCACCCGCCGGCATCTCCACGACCGCACCTCCGGTCAGGGTGCCGAGCGCCGTCCGCACATCGTTCCGGTCTATCGTGAAATCCTTGCTCGGCTTGAGCACGCAGAGCATGTACCGGGCGCCCGGGGAAACATTTCTCGCGGTATCTGCGAGAGTGATCCGTTGCGCGTCTCGCTCCTCTCGAATCTCGATCAGCGGTCCGTACTGGAGGCTGAGAAGTTTCGCGGCATGCTCGTTGGCGACAACTTCCCGTCCACCCGACAGGTTCGATTGAATCAGGGCGGGCGCGTACAGCAGCACGTCGCGTAAGCGGGCAACGGCCACCTCCGGGGCGACGTTGCTTGCGAAGTAAGAGAGACCGTTCGCAATTTGCCAGTTGAGGTCCACGAACAGAATCGCGCGCTGATCGTCGAGATTGGCGGTCAAGGCATTCAGGACCCCGGCCGCTCGCCAATCGCGGCTGCGATCGAGTGCGGGAAAGTCGAGATAACCTCGGACGCCCGCATAGGCCACAAGGAGAAGGCCCGCCAAGCCACGACCGCGGCCACCCAGCAGCGTGCCTGCTGCGGAGGCTCCGACACTCGCCAGCAGGGCGACGACAAGATGCGACGGCAGGTAGAAAACGTGCGCATCCCCGACGTTATAGCTGAAGGCGAACGCCACGTTGACCAGGTACACGAGTGCCAGCAGGGTCGCGCGCTTCACGCATGTGTCGCCCAGGGCAAGCGCGCCAACGAGCGCGGCCATCACGCCGCCGATGCCGAACTGCTGGCGCAGATCGAACCAGTACATCGCCGCGTGGTCCCGCAGCATCGATCGAGGCACGTTCAGGACCATCGTCTCGCGCCAGTCCGATTTCGTCACATCGAACCAGAAGGTCCGCGCCGCGGCCCAGACTCCGTCGGGCGGCTGTGGCAGCAGCCACATCGTCCGGAGGTTCCATAGATACTGCGCTGCGCCGATCAGCGCGAGCCCGAGCGCCAGGGCGATGATGCGAGGAGAGAGGAGGAATCGCCATCCGCGCGGCTCGGCTAAAAGCAGGAAAGCCGTGAACCCCGGCGCCAGCAAAATCATCGACAGGTGATTGCCGAACCCGATCGCATAACAGGCGAAGAAAGCTGCGAGGCGCGCCGTCGTCGGCTGCCGTTCCCACCGAAGAAGAAGGGCCAGCGAAGCCAGGACGCACAGCATGTGCAGTCCATAAACCTCCGCTGTCACGCCCTGGCTCCAGAAGGTGTACGAGACGGCAAAGAGCGTCGCTCCGCCGACGGCTGCCCACACTGATCCTGAGAGGCCGGTGGCGACAACCACGAAGAGCCCGCACGCGAGCGCGCCTTCCAGCGAGGACGCCATGTTCATGGCGTACGCCGGGTCGGCATGGGTGAGCGCGAGGAGGGCGTTGCCGATTCCGAAGTACAGCGGATAACCGTCGCGCGGGGTCAGCAGCGGGGACCCGACTGTGGTTTGGATGGAGCCGCTGTCGCCAAAGTCAACGCCTGGCAGAAGCGTTGTGCGATAGAGCCAGAAGACGGCGACGGAGACGAACACTGCGGCTGCGAGCGTGAGTCCTGGACGGTGAGGTGGCCGTGCCACCCGCAGCGCGTTCGGTGTCAGCAGCGGGCCGCCTAGCCTTTGAGTGCGCCGGCAGCAGGGGGCGCCTGTTTCGGGGCTTCCTTCGTCTCGGTCGGCAGATTCGCCGCGAGCCATTCGACGATGCCGCCTTTGAGGGCAGCCGCTTTGTAGCCCTGCCGGATCAGCACCGCAGCGGCGTGCGAGCTGGCGAGCTCGTTCGGATCGGAATCGTAAACCACGATGTCACGGTTGCGCGGCAGCGAGGGGACCTGGGCGTCCGGCGCGTAGCGTATGGCGCCCGGCAGTCGGACCGTGCTGTGCTCGTAGGGGTATTTCAGACGCGCATCAACCACAACCGGCGGCTCGGCCCCATCAAGACGCTGCTTGAGATCTTCCTTGGAGATGCGGGGGACAGGCACGAACACGTATTGTCATCGTGCTCGCTCGAGCCTGTCAAACGGCGGGCGCCTATCTGACAGCGATGCGATCGAACGGCAGAACGCGCGGGCCGGTGCTCACCGGTGGAACGCGCGCGGCCGTCCGGGGCGCCGTCGCCGGCGACGTGAATTCGGGAGTCGCCTCCAATGCTCCACGCGGCTCCGATTTGGCCATGGCTGGCGTGTGCGCGTGGAGTTTCGCGATGGCCCAGCCCCCAGAGCGCTTGCCGCAGTGAATGCATCGGAGAAAGATCGCGCCGGGCTCACACCACACCCCGTAGTCGTGGCGGCCGGAAAGGTAACAGTTGAACCAGGTCCACATAGCGAGCCCCTCGTCGAAAAATCACCGCGCGCTAGGGTGGCTACCCTACGGCAAGACCAATGCCGAGCCAAGACGGCTCGCCAGCGAGCGAGCGCACCGCGGTGTTTTTGGTGATTGGTTGTTCCGGAAGCGCTTATCGAGGTCTAATCAACAACGAAATTGTAAGAGGCACTCCGAGGTTCGTAATACATGTCGCGACAGCTCGAGCTCCGAGGCCGACAGTTTTGGATACTATCTGAGCCCTTCGAGGAGGGTTGGAAGGCCCAGATCAGCGAAGCCCAAGATGATGGATCGAGCGAGCCGCTTGGTATCGAGGCGACCGGCGAGACACGCGTAGAGGCCGACGATGCCGCCGAGCGGAAGTTGCGGCGGCTCCTCCAGGACCCATAGGTCAGCACTCGGCCTGGAGCACGGCGAACGCTCCCTTCCGCCAGAGCACGTCCACCTCGAATCCAGCGTTTTTCAGCAACCCCATCTCCACTTCGAGCGGCACGTAAACATCCTCGCGGGCCCACGACCTCAGGAGCCGATCGGCTTCGCGAACCGAATAAGCGCGTTGCAGGTGAGCCAGCCAGGCATGCCGCTGCCACGCGGCCACGCTCGGCCGGTGCGATGGCTGACAGTCGACCGAGATCAGCCGACCATGGCCGTGGCCGAGCGCGCGTCGAAGCCGCCGATAGAGCCTGGCCTTGGCCTGCCGAGTGCGTACGTGATGCAGCGCAAAGGATGTCACGACGACCTCGCACGGTGGAAGGTTCGCGCGCAGGAATGACTCAGATCTGAGAGTGGCACGCGGACCCAGCCGTCGTGCTGCGAGCGTCAGGATGCCCGCGTCGGCGTCGATGCCGACGATGTGGGCGCGCGGCGCTCGCTTGAGGCACCGGGAGGCCATCGCGCCGGTGCCTGTGCCGAGATCGAGAATTGTCCTGGCGCGTGAGGGCACGGCGTTCCCGGCGACGTCGAGCATTTCATCGTAGTCAGGGATGAACGTCCGGATTCGAGCGTCGTAGTCTGCGAGGTTGATCCCCAGGTGTGAGGCGACGCCCATGACGGAATTATGCCGCGGGCTGGTAGCCGGCGCAGACGATCACGGGAAGGGCGGGGTATCGCGGAAACCGCGCGTCGGTTTCGGAAAGCTGGCACCGGTAGAACGTGCTGCCCTTCGAGGAGGCCACCACCTGAGCGTGAGTGCAGGTTGCGCACAACCCCGGCGGCGTTGGTCGACGGTCCTGGCTGGTGTCAGTCATGGGGGCCGAAGGCATCGAGCAGGAGAGGAAGGAGCGCGTGCATGCGAGCGACTGCCGGGCGCTCGGGTACCAGGCCGGGTCGGAACCCGCGGCCTTCGAGTCGATCGAGCAACGAACGGCGGCTCGCGATCACATGAACCGGCACGTCCCACGGAGCGCCCTCGCCGCTCACAGCGGCGGGCGGCTGGTGGTCTCCGATAAGAATCATGACGAGATCGCGATCGGGCCAGTGTCGGAGGTACCCGCCGAACACGGCGAAGTCATACGCCAGCGCTTCGCCGTATCCAGGTCCAAAGTTCATCCAGTCAGGCTGGCGCGAGTACGCGCGGACCAGCGCGGGGCCGTCGTACGGTTTCGGGGTCAGCATCCGTGCCCAGTCGGGCTGGTAGGGCGGCGTCGGACTGAACGGGAAGTGCGTGCTGATGGTTGGGAAGAACACGAAGCGCGCTCGGGGGCGGGAATCATCAGCCTCGGGTAGGGCTTCGAGCAGACCTTCGAGCGCGTCCAAGCGCGCGAGCGAGAATTGATCGGGTATCGCGAACCAGCCGAACTCAGGTCCTCTGTACGCGAGGCGGTCAGCGCCGTAGGTCTCGTCGAATCCATAGAAGGCGCCTTCCGGCCACTGCTGGCGGAGCCCCGGCATCAGCGCAATCGTTCTGTATCCGTGGCGAGCGAACGCGGTGACGAGCGTCTGCCGATGCTGGGTCATGAGCAGCGCGCTCGTGTTGGAGTCGCGGACCTCGATGCCGGTCAGAAGGCTCAGGTGCGCGAGCCATGAAGATCCGCCAAAGGTCGGCGACTCAATGTAGGCTGACGCGACGTCACGTTCCGTGCCGCGGATGTCCGATTCCAATTGCCGCCGGCTGCCGGCAAGCGTCGCCGCCATCCCAGGCCCGACGCTTACCGCGCCGTAGGATTCGACGAATACCAACAGGACGTCCGCGCCATCGATGTTCGAAAATGTCGATTCCATGGGCGGGCCGGCCGGGATGGATGCCGATCCGCGCAGACCGGCAAGCACCAGCGCGGCTTGACGCCCGTAAGTCTGCACGACGGGCGCCGGAAACGCCCGGGCAATCAGGGGACGAATCGAGTCCGCCGGACCGGAGACGGCCGCGCCAAGACGCTCGGCGGCGAAGAGCACGACGGCCGCCGACGACATGATTGCAAGGAGGCGACGCGGGCGCTGTTGGAGGAGCGCGAGACGAACGCGGTTGAAAGCCCATCGAAAGAAGAGATAGATGAGCAAGAGCGTGAGCGCGACCACGGATGTCGCCAAGGTGATGAGCCAGGACGGCGACACGCGCGTCACCATGGACGCCACATCGGGAATGAGTCGAAGGTCCCAATACAGATTGACATCGCGGCCGTACAGAGCAGGCGCCGTGACTTCTGCGTAGTGTCCCACAGTGAGGACGATCCATAGACCGCTCAGCCACCCAGGCCAGGTGTTCGGGAGCGATCCCGTTCGTGCAACCATCAGCGCCAAAAAGAGGACGCATCCGGCGAGCTCAACTGAAATGCCGCCGGCCCATCGAATCGCGGGGGTGGGCCAGACATTCTCGAATGTCAGCGCCGCGTTCAGGACGAGAAGCGCGGCAGCGACGGTCGCCGCGCCCGACCAATCCGACAGGCGCGCTCTACGCCACGCGGGCTGACGCGCGGTCAGTGGTCCGAACGGTGGCGCCACAACCACAGGATATCGACGGCGAATGAATAAGCAAGGGCCGCCAGTGACATCGCTGCGATGCGGGCGCTCGCCGGCGGGGTGATGGCCGGCAGGAGCGCGAGCATCAAGCCGAGGATCTGCGCGACGCACACGGCTCGCGCACGAACGGTCGGCGCGAGCGGGCGGCGGAGCCATGACCAAATCCCTCCCGCCGCGACAAACCCGTATCGCAGCAGCCCCGAGGCGAGCACCCACGCGCCAGCCTTGCCATGCTGCCACGCCAGCACGGACAACGTGAGGATCAGGAGCGCGTCGATTTCCATATCGAACCGCGCACCGAAAGCGCTGGCCAGGTGAGTCCGGCGGGCCAGCCATCCGTCCAAGCCGTCTAGAGCGACCGCCAGCGCGCTGGCGGCGACGGCTGCGGCTGCCAGAGTGGGCGTGGAAGGTTCCCCGACGAGGCCCGCGACGAGCGACACCAACGCGGCGCGCACCGCTGTCACGAAGTTGGCCGGCCCGATGCGTGAAAACGGGTGATGAGGGCGGAGGTGGGTGAGCGCGAGGAGCACGATCACGCCAAACACGCCCGCGGTTTTCAGAGGATAGAGCCCGGTGACTGTCGATTCCACCGACGCGGGATTGTATCGTGGCGTGCAAAGCACCAAAATGATCGCTCCAGGGACATGGCGGCCGGAGAAAAGGACGTCCCGAGGTGACAACGAACGCCGCGCGTGCGTTCTGGATCGTCGCTCCGGGTCGCGGCGAGATTCGGGCGACCACACTTCCGCCGTTGTCCGGCGATACCGTCGTCGTGCGCGCCGAGTACAGCGGAATCAGTCGGGGAACAGAAGCGCTCGTGTTCATGGGCCGCGTACCGGCCAGCGAGTATCGGCGGATGCGGGCGCCGTTTCAGGACGGCGACTTCCCGGCGCCGGTGAAGTACGGGTACTCGAGCGCCGGCGTGATCGAGAGCGGTCCCAGCGATTTGCGCGGCCGCCGCGTCTTCGTCCTCTATCCCCATCAAACGCGTTACGCCGTCCCGCTCGCGGCCGTGCACCCGCTGCCGGACGATGTGCCCTCGTCACGCGCGGTGCTGGCAGCCAATCTGGAGACGGCGATCAACGGGCTCTGGGACGCGCAGCCGCGTGTGGGTGACCGCGTTGCGGTTGTCGGCGCAGGCACCGTCGGCTGTCTCGTCGCGTGGCTGGCCGGGCAGATTCGAGCGTGCGAGGTCGAGCTGATCGACACCAATCCGAATCGGGAAAGGATCGCCGCGGCGCTCGGCATCCGCTTCCGCAGCGCCGAGACCCTATCGCGCGATGCCGACGTCGTGTTTCACACGAGCGGATCGGCGGCCGGGTTGGCATGCGCGTTGGCGGTGGCTGGTCTGGAGTCCACCGTTGTCGAGATGAGCTGGTATGGCGATCAGCTGGTGCCGGTGCCGCTTGGCGAGAGCTTCCACTCGCGGCGGCTGACGCTCAAGTCGTCGCAGGTCGGACACGTCCCCGGCGCGCAGCGCGCGCGGTGGGACACGCGCCGGCGCATGGCGCTATCACTTTCTCTGCTCGCGGACGCCAGGCTCGATGCGCTCGTCACGGGGGAGAGTCCGTTCGACGATCTGCCTGCCGTGCTCGCTCGCCTGGCGGCGGCCCCAGGGGACACCTTGTGTCACCGTATCCGCTACGCGTAGCGCGGTCGAGTGGGTCGGGTGGGTCAAGTGGGTCGGTGGGGCGAGTGGGTCAGGTAGGTCGGGTGGGTCGACTGGGTCAGGTAGGTCGGGTAGGCGGGTCGGTCACGTGGTCGAGTGGGTTTGGCGCGTCTAGCGGGTGAACGATGATGTACAGCGTCACGGTTCGTGGCCACATGATGATCGCTCATAGCCTCACCGGCGACGTGTTCGGGCCCGCTCAGCGTCTTCACGGTGCCACCTACATTGTTGACGTCGAGTTTCGCAGACCTGACCTCGACGCCGACGGCATCGTCATCGACATCGGACGGGCGACAGGCACTGTTCATGGCGTGCTGGCCGAGCTCAGCTATCGCAACCTTGATGACGAGCCGGCTTTTGCCGGGCGCAACACCACGACTGAAGTCCTCGCCCGTGCGGTCTTCGACCAGGTCGCGTCGGCGATTGCGCGCGGCGATTTAGGCGTCGGCGCGCGCGCCATCGAGTCCGTGCGCGTGACGCTGCACGAATCGCATATCGCAGCCGCCTCTTTCGATGGCTCGCTCCGCGCAACGTCACACTAAGTTTCGCTGATGACGTCGCTCGCATTCATCGTGCCTGGGCGTCTCACAACGCTGACCGGAGGCTCGATCTATGACCGCAGGATAATCGAGGGCCTTCGTCGGCGCGGATGGGCTGTCGACGTCCATGAGGTCAGCGAGAGTTTTCCTCGACCGTCTGCGGACGCGCTTGACGAGGCCGCTCGGACTTTTGCGTCGATCGCGGACGGCTCAACGGTGATCGTCGACGGTCTCGCGTTCGGCGCGATGCCGGATGTCGTGCGGCCACATGCCCGGCGTCTGAAGACCGTGGCGCTCGTACACCTTCCGCTTGGGGCGGAGGTCGGGCTCGATCCCGCCGAAGCGGGCGAGATGGAAGCGAGCGAGCGGCGTGCCCTGGCGCTCGCGAGGGCCGTGGTCGTAACGGGTCCTACGACTTCTGCCGCCTTCGCCAACTCTGGTATTGCTCCGGAGAAGATCACTGTTGTGGAACCTGGCACCGACCCGGCCTCCATTGCGACCGGATCCATCGACGAAACGCTGCGTCTTCTCTGTGTCGCAACCATCAGTCCCGGCAAAGGTCAGGAGGGCCTGCTTCGTGCGCTGGCTGCCAATCGTGATCATGACTGGAAGCTCATGTGTGCTGGCAGCCTGACACGGCATCCGGCAACCGTGGAGCGTGTGCAGCGACTGTTGGTTGCCGAGGGGATCGCCGATCGGGTGGCGCTCCTTGGCGAGGTGGAACCGGCTTCGCTGGAATCGCACTTCGTGCACGCTGACATATTCGTCCTCAACTCGTTGCAGGAGACCTACGGGATGGCCGTTGCCGAAGCTGTGGCGCACGGTCTGCCAGTCGTCAGCACGCGTACTGGAGGCATTCCCGGGCTCATTGGCGGCGAGGCGGGCTTAATCGTCGACCCGGGAGATGTGGGTGCGCTGACCGGTGCCCTGCGGCGTGTACTCGGAGACAGCGGGTTGCGCGCGAGCTTGCGCGACGGCGCGATGCGCGCCCGCGGCCGGCTGGAGCCTTGGGACGTTGCCGTGGGACGGATGGCCGAAGCATTGGAGCGGGTGATCGCCGATGGCTGAGTCTCTAGCGGCGTGGCTCGCACTGCGGGAGCCGGCAGACGCGGCGGCCCGATCGGCTGTCGTGACGCAGGCTGTCGTAGAGGCGCTCCCTGACGATCGTCCCCTGCGCCTGTTGGATCTGGCCACCGGGACCGGATCGAACGTCAGGTTTCTCGCGGCCAGATTGCCCGGGTCGTCAATATTCCCGGGCTCGCCCTCCACACCGCCTGGCGCGTCGCCAGGCCCTCCAATCGGTCAAGACTGGGTTGCCGTCGATCGCGATCCTGTGTTGCTCGCCCAGGTGCCGCCCTACGCGACGACACGGTGCCTGGAGCTCGGCTCGCTCGACGATCCCGGCCTCTTCTCAGGCCGGCATCTCGTGACTGCGTCCGCTCTGCTCGACCTGGTGTCGGCCTCGTGGATGGTTGCACTTGTCGAGCATTGTCGAGCCGCCGGCGCCGCCGGGTTGTTCGCGCTCAACTACGACGGGCGCTCGCGATGCTGGCCTCGCGAGCCGGAGGATGACGTTGTCCTCGACCTGTTCAATCGGCACCAGAGAGCGAGCGACAAGGGGTTTGGTGTCGCCGCCGGCCCGGCCGCAGCCGACTGCGTCTCGCGCTGCTTCGCGGCCGCCGGTTATTCGGTTCGGCGAAAGCGAAGCGATTGGGAGCTGGCGCCGGCCTTCGGCGATCTTCAGCGGGTGTTAATTGCCGGTTGGGGACAAGCGGCCGCAGAGATCGCGCCTGACCAGGCTGATCTCATAGGAAGCTGGACCGCGCGGCGATTGGAACACGTCGACCACGGTCGTTCACGGATCCACGTCGGGCATCAGGACGTGGCCGTGTGGCTGCCTAAATGATGCGCGCGATGGTCCGATCCTCGTCACCCGAGGGAAAGTCGTCGAGGCGTGACCGTAGATCGCAGTCAAACAGCACGTCGCCGCCCATGCGGAATACTCGGTAAGCCGGACGGTGGCAGTCGCCCAGCGCGACAGGTGGCGGCAGACG
The DNA here is from genome assembly GCA_035510155.1 of Vicinamibacterales bacterium. Taxonomy (GTDB): domain Bacteria; phylum Acidobacteriota; class Vicinamibacteria; order Vicinamibacterales; family CAVVIG01; genus DATKHR01. Next base: position 14,706 of record DATKHR010000028.1, on the reverse strand, counting down.
AATTGCGGCGCGGCCGTCGCCAATGAGCAGCGGGGCGATGGCCAGGTGCAGCCTGTCCAGCAGGTCCGCCTGCAGGAACGTCGAGACCGTGACGCCTCCCCCTTCCACGAAAATGCGTGAGCATCCGCGCGCCCGGAGTGCCCCAATCAGCTCGTGCAGATCGAGACCATCCCCAGTCCCGCTGACCCCAAACACCTCGGCGCTTCCGAAACGCCGCTCGCCGGGCTCCACCAGCTCGCGCGCGCACACGTAGAGCGTGTCCGACCCGTCATCCTGGAACACACGATGGTCGTCACGGAGGCGCCGGCCGGGATCCAGGACGACGCGCAGGGGATTTCGCCCCGGCACGAGCCTGGTCGTCAGCTGGGGATCGTCCGCCGCCACCGTTCCGGCGCCGACGACAACTGCGTCGCACAACGCGCGGAGACGGTGCATGTGCACGACGTTCTCCGGACCCGTCACCCATTGTGAGTCGCCGGTATGTGTCGCGATGAAGCCATCCAGGCTCTCGCCCAGGTGCCCAACCGTAACCGGGTGCACGGCGGTGGCACTGCAGACGGGTAGATAGAGATCGATCAGCGCCCGGCGGTCGTCATCCGCCGGAAGCAGGCAGATCCATCCGTGGCTCGGCTGCCAGGCGACCACCGCGTCAGGATCGTCGTCGCGAATGCCGCGCAGTTCATCGTCGTCGGCAAGTGTGAACGCGATCCGGCGGTTCTCGCGCGCGGCCTGCTCGGCGGCGCGGGCGACCGCGAGCACGACCATCCAGGCGAGTGTCGGCCCTGATTCGGGGTTGAGAGGCTGGATCGGTACCTGGCTGATCTGTTGTCGCATTAGTTCGCGGGCGATTATACCCGCGGGCCGAACCCGAGCTTCAGCGGCGTTTGACAATGTCCAGGTCCGGCCGCTACATTGCTGAGACGCATGTGGTTACGTGAACCGCGCCGTCGTTTCTTGACCCGCGTAGTGGCGGCGGCTCTTGCGTTTGTCGTCTACGGTGGCGCCGTCGATTGGGGCCATAGTGGCGGCGATGATGCCGACTGCAACGCCGTGGTCGTTCCGCACGACCACGCTGCCCATCGGTTCGCGGCCAATCGGACCGGCAACACGCCCACGCCGGACCATTGCTACCTCTGCCACTCGCTCCGGCTGCTCCACGTCGCGCTCGTTGCTCGTCATGAGCGAGGCGGCGTTGATTTGCGGCACGCGCAGCTTGTGCACACGCCGGACGCGATTGCCTGCCAGCGCTTCAGTGTCCGCCTTTCTTCCCGCGCGCCGCCCTCCCAGCTTCTGTAGCTCCGATTTTCACAGCACTAACTGAAATGCGCGCGGCCACAAGGGGGGCGCGCGCGTGGGAGAGTACATGAACCTGCGTCATTGGCGCCGTGTCGGCGCATCGATGTTATGGAGTGTGTGGGTGTGTGTGACGGTCGCGGCTTCGGCGAGCGCTCAGGGCCTCGGCGGCGCCGGCACCATCCAGGGGACGGTCACGGATCCGACCGGTGCCCCGATGCAAGCCGTGGACGTGAAGTTGGGCAACGCAGTGTCCGGTTTCAGTCGAACCGCCACAACGGATGCCGCCGGGAAATTCACGTTCGGCAACATCCCGCAGAACCCGTATCACCTTGCGATCGAGGTTCAAGGGTTCAAACCGTACCAGCGCGACGTGGACATCCGATCGGCCGTGCCAATTGAGATCAGTATCAGACTGGATCTCGGCGTGGCCGAAGCGGTGTCGGTCGTCGGCCATGTGGAAGATCTGATCGAGCGCGATCCCTCGGCGCACATTGACATCGACGCAAGCCGCATCGAGAAAATGCCGATTCAAGCCCAGGCAGGCCTGAACCAGGTAATCACGCTGGCGTCGCCGGGCGTGGTCGCCGACTCGAACGGTTTCTTCCATCCGATCGGCGATCACGCGCAGACGCAGTTTTCCATCGACAACCAGCCCGTCACCGATCAGCAGAGCCGCCTCTACTCGAATCAGATTTCTCCAGACGCAGTCGCGTCGATGGAGGTCATCACCGGCGTCGCGCCTGCGGAATATGGCGACAAAAGCAGTCTCGTCGTCCACATCGTGACGAAGTCCGGTCTCGATCAGCCCAAGCCGACCGGTGACCTCTCGCTCGGATACGGATCCTTCAAGAGCCCCGCCGTTTCAATGAATCTGGGGGGCGGCTCGCACACGTTCGGCAACTTCGCGTCCGTGAGCGGCATGCGGACGGATCGCTTCCTCGACCCGCCGGAGTTCACGGCTATCCACGATGCGGGCAACAAGATTTCGCTGTTCGATCGCCTGGACGCCCATGTGAATGACACCGGGACGCTGCACTTGAACGTGCAGGCCGCGCGTTCGTCCTTCGAGGTGCCGAACTCACTGGACGCCGCGGCACTCGGGCAGGCGCAACATCAAGACATCAACACCTTCAATATCGCGCCAGGGTTCTCGCAGGTGCTGGGATCAAAGACACTGTTCACCGCGAACGCGTACGTGCGCCAGGATCACCTGACCTACACGCCGAGCGCGAACCCGTTCGCGGACCAGCCCGGAACGGTGAACCAGGATCGAACGCTCCGGAACCTTGGCGTCAAAGCTGACGTTGCCTACACGACCGGCGATCACAACATCAAGGTCGGCGGATCGATCAGTGCCACGCGGCTGACCGAGCACTTCACGCTCGGGTTCACCGACCCGACCTTCAACGATCCGGCAAGCCCTGATTTCAACCCGAATCTGCTTCCGTTCGACCTCACGCGTGGCGGAAGTCCATTCGTCTATGACCAGGCGGCGACAATCCGGCAACAGGCGGCCTACGTGCAGGACGAAGTCAAATTCGGTGCGGCGACGGTGAAGGCCGGTCTTCGGCTCGATCACTACGACGGCCTGACGGCGGCGACGCTGTTGCAGCCGCGACTCGGCCTCTCGTACGCCATCGCCGCCAGCGGCACACTGCTCCGCGCGTCCTACGGGCGGACGATGGAGACGCCGTACAACGAGAACCTCCTCCTGTCCAGTGGCGTCGGTGCCGAGGCGCTCACCGGCACGGCCATGCCCCCTCCGCCGGGCAAGCGGGACCAGATCGAAGTCGGCGCGCAGCAGAGTGTGGGACGGTGGGTCGTCGTGGATGTCGGCTATTTCAACAAGCACACCGAGAATGCGTACGACTTCAACGTCCTCTTTAACACGCCGATCTTCTTCCCGGTCGCCTGGCACCACTCGCACATCGACGGTTTCACGGGTCGCGTCGATCTCGTCGAGCATCACGGGTTCCGCGCATTCGTAGTCCTGGGGCACACCAACGCGATCTACTTCCCGCCGGGCGTCGGCGGCGTGCTGCTCCAGGCGCCCTGCGAACAGCCCGGCTGCTCCTTCCGCATTGATCACGACCAGAAATTCAATGCGACGACGAACGTGGAATACGTGCTGAACCGCTCGGTCGGCGCATGGACGGCGGTGAGCTGGCGGTACGATTCAGGTCTCGTCACCAGCGCGATCGGCGACGTGTTGGACCTACTGACGCTCACGCCCGCACAGCAGGCCGCGGCCGGCGTGTCGTGCGCCGGCGTCCCGGCAACGCCGGCGGCAGGGTTCACGACGTGCGCGCCGGATGCGATTACCGCGAGCCGCCTCGTCGTCCCCGCGGCAGGCGCGGGTGATCCGCTGAACAATCCGACGCGGGTCGCGCCGCGCCACCTGTTCGACGTCGGATTCGGCGTCGACAATTTGCTGCGCACCGAGCACCCAAAATTGAGGTTGCGATTCAGCGTGATCAACCTCACGAACCGGGAGGCGCTCTACAACTTCTTGTCGACGTTCAGCGGCACGCATTTCGTGACGCCGCGGGCGTACCAAGTGGAAGTTGGGTGGGTCTTCTAGCAGATCCGGGAACGGATCTAGTCGAAAAGGGCCGTGGCCGCTCTCGAGGCGAAGGTCCTTCGAAGCTGCGACGTCGGGCGAACGTGTCGCGGGCTGAGGCGTCGCGATGATCGGGGGTGGTCTGCCGGATTTGCATAGCCCGAATCGACCGGCGGGCGAATGATGCTCGGCATGCAACGCGCCGCCCTTTTCGTCGCGACTCTGGTCATTGTCTGCCTCGCCGCGCACCCGGTCACGGCGCAAGTCGCTGAAGTGACCACGCCACCAACCAATTTGCTCGTGCCGAACTACGACTCCGTGCCGGTCGGCCCATTCGGCGGCCTTGAAGGCACGGCCTACGCGGCACGCGTTGGGGATCCGTCTGCCGCCTGGTTCAATCCGGCCGGTCTGGTAAGGCTGGACACGGCCCAGATCAGCGGCAGCGCCGGCGTGTACGAGCACACGTCGGTCTCGCCGCAGTCGCTGCCGAATCAAGGGGGGTCGATTCAGCAGTTGCCCAACTATGTAGGGTTCACCTTCAAACTCCGCGACGACATCACCGTCGGGGCGGCGCTCATCACGACCAACTCCTGGAACCAGGAAACCGACGCGCAGCTGTTCACGACGGTGCCCACCGGCCAGGAGCGGTTTGCCTACTCGGCAGACTCGTCGTTTTCGCAGCGCGTCTTGGCGATGAGCGCCGGGTATCGAGGGACGGGCGGCTGGAGGTTTGGCGGCGGCCTCGCGTTTTCGTTGGTGGATCTCCGGCTCGTCCAGTCCGCCAGCGATCGGATCGGCGACGCGACCGGCCTGCAGTCGTTGCTGGTCTCGTCACGCATTTCCGGCTCGGCGCTGCAACTGCGGTCGCTGGTTGGTGCTCAGTACGACATGCAGGACTGGCGCTTTGGGGGGGCGATTCGCACGCCAGCCCTGACGGTGCATCGCTCGGGGTCGATCACGCTGGACGGCGTCCTCGACGCGCACGCGGGATCGTACGGCGCCTCGCTCTTCGATACCAATGCCCGATTCGAGTTTCACCTGCCGTGGGAGTTTCAGGGCGGAGCCGCGTACGTTCGAGATCGCTACGAGATCGAAGCAGACCTCCTGGCGCACTCGCCCGTGAACGCCTATTCGCTGATCTCCACCAACGCTTCCACGCTCCTATACGGAAGCGCCGGACCCAACGTGCCACCGAGCGTCATCCCGCAGCCATTCCCTGGCTTGACGTCCGAGTCGAACGGTGTGGTGAACGTCGGCGTGGGCGGGCACTACCGCCCCATAGAAGACCGCGACTTTCGCATCCACGGCGGGATCGGCTCGAGTCGCTCGCCGGTTGGGGACTCGGACACAGTCTTCAGCAAGGTCAACCTCTTTACCTGGACGCTCGGCGTGAGCGGGACGTGGAACAAGTTTCAGTTTTCCGCCGGGTTCAACCACCAGAGCGGCACGGCCAACAACATCACGCTGCGCAACCTCTTGAACGGCGCAACCGTGAATACGTCGGCGGATGTTCGCACTGCCGGGTTCATCTATTCGCTGGCCTATCAATTTTAGGCGGCCTGTCCGTCCATGAACGAGCCTCTGACGACGGCAGGTCCGACCTCGTGATCTATGGTTGGCCGGCGTACCGTAAGATGGGCTGTGGCGAAAATCGGGATCGCTTTGTTCACGGCGACACTGCTGGCGCAACCCGCGGAGCTCCTGGATCATGCGAAGGCGCGCATCGACCGGGCTCCGCTCGTGCTCGCCCCCACGACGATTCGTCTCGCCGCGGGAGATGACATCCAAGCCGCGCTCGACAAGGCTCCAAACGGCGCTGAAATTCGCCTCGCACCAGGGCTCTACGCCGTCAACCTGAGACTGCGGGCGAACAAGCACGACATCACGATTCGAAGCGACGTCGACGACGCGACGCTGCGGCCGGCTGCTGGCGGCTGGATCGATGGATCGGCCGTGGCCGGGAAGCTCGCGCATCTCGTACCGAAGGAGTGGGCGGATCCGATCATCAGTGTCGAGCAACAGGCGCACGACTACACGCTCGTCGGCCTCGAAATCGGGGGCAACGCGGGTCATCCCGACCGGACTCTGGTGGAGCTCGGAGCGGCCTACGAGTACACCAGCGTCACGCAGGTGCCGTTCAACATCAACCTGGACCAGAACTACATTCACGGCGACCCTGTGACGGGCGGGCACCTGGGGATCATGCTGGGCAGCAAGAACTCGACCATCACGCGGAACTATGTCAGCGGCATGATCGAAGAGGGCCGCGATTCGCAAGCTATCACCGGCGGAACGGGCCCGGGCCCGTACACGATCGAACACAACTACCTGGAGGGGTCAGGGGAAAACGTGCTCTTCGGCGGATCGGACCCGAGTATTCCGAACCTCACGCCAACAGACATCACGTTCCGCTACAACTACTGCGTCAAACCGCAGGCGTGGCGGCAGAAGCGGGGGAGCGTGAAGAACCTCTTCGAGCTGAAGCACGCCAAGCAGGTGCTGGCCGAGTATAACGTCTTCGAGAATGTCTGGGGCGACGGACAGGACGGATCAGCGATCCTGTTCACCGTGCGGAACCAGGATGGCCGGTGTCCATGGTGCAGCATCGCGGACGTGACGTTCCGCTACAACGTGATCATGCGCGTTGAGGGCTTCGCGTTCAACGTGCTGGGGCTGGACGATTCCAATCCGTCTGTGCACGCAACGAACCTAGTGGTTGACCATAACCTGGTGCTTGCGGCGAACGGCGTGATGCTGCTGGCCGGGGGCTTCTACCCGACCAGGATTCGGCACAACACGATGCTGGGGATTGCCGGGCGGTTTCTGTCGCTCAGCTTCGTATCGCCGCGGGGCAATCTCGTGATGACGGACAACGTCATGGCGGGCGGCGCATACGGCATCACGGGGGACGCGTGGGAACTCGGCACGCCGTCGCTCGAGCACTACTCGCCCGGCTATGTGTTCACACGCAACGTCATCGAAGGGACTACGGAGCGGCGCATCCAGTACCCGGCGGGAAACTATCCGATCGCGTTCGGTGCACTTGCAGGCCGGCTTGGCGAGTTGCGACGCTACATGGGCACCGAAGGCAGCACGGACGGCGTGCGGCTCGGAGCCGACGTGAACAAAATCAAGGCGGCCCTCCCCTGGGTGCAAATTCCGTAACGGCGCTCGGCCCGGCTCGACAGCATGCGATAATCCGCGACATGTCTCAGCGATTCGCGGCTTTCCTCACCGTCATCATCACCCTCATCCCGATTGTTGCGCGGGGCCAGGAAACTCCGACTGAACGCGACGCGGCCCGCGACGTGCTTCGGAAAATGTCGATGCTCGAACAGTCGCTCGACGTCCCCGGATGGGTCTCGCGCCTGACGCGTCCAAGCGCCACTCGCGATCAGGTGGTCGCGCGCGCGAAGGAGCTCATGGACACGGAGCTGCTGGCGCTTGCCGACGACATCGCCACGCATCCTGAGATCGGCTTTCAGGAGAAGCGTTCGGTCCAGAAGCTCACTGATTACTTGAAACGACACGATTTCGACCTACAGGTCGGTGTCGCCGGGCTCGAAACCGCTTTCGTCGCGAAGTACACACGCAACAACGGTTCGCCCCACCTCGGCGTCATCGTCGAGTACGATGCGCTTCGGGGCACAAAAGGCCCGTTTCACGGCGATCAGCACAGCGCCCAGGGGCCCGTCGGCCTCGCGGCCGCCGTCGCGACGGCCGAATTCCTGACGCGGACCCACACGCCAGGCAGCGTTGTCGTCGTTGGGTGTCCCGGCGAGGAGATGATGCCGCCGAACGCGAAGACGGTCATGCATGAGGCGCACGTCTTCGATGGCATGGACGTGATCGTTCGCAGCCACGCGGTGGAGGCGACCACGAGGCCGGCGGCAGGGTTCGGCACGTGCTGTTTGAACATCGATGGCGTCAAGTACACCTTCTCGGGAGCGCCCGCGCATCAGATGACGTCCTGGAATGGAAGAAACGCGCTCGAAGCGGTCATTCATCTGTTCGAAAACATCGACAGCGTCCGGAGCACGATCAGGCCTGAAGCGCGGATCCAGGGCATCATCACGGAAGGCGGCGCTGCGCCAAACGTCACACCCGATCGCACGGCCGCCGATTTTTACATCCGTTATCCGGATGAGGTGTATCTCGCGCAGGTGACGGCGTTCGTCGATAACGCCGCGAAGGCGGCTGCACTCTCGACCGGCACGAAAGTCAAGATCGACCACTACGGCCAGAACCGCGACGGCATCGGGACCGCCACGCTCGCGGAAGTCGCTTTTGCGTACATGAAGAAATACGGAGCGACCAACGTGCAGCCAGAACCCGGCAAGCCGCAGGGCTACGAGGAAACCGGCAGCGTCTCGCGCGATATTCCAGGCGTGGGCTTCCAGGCGCAATCATCGACCGCACCGAACCACACCTACGAGATGGATGCCGACAACTTGAAGGAGATTGGCCACAAAGGGTTCGCGATCGACGCCGAGGCCATGACGGCGCTGCTCTTCGACTTCGCGACCGAGCGCGAGTACCGCGCTGCTGTGAAGAAGGAGTTTGATGGGATCAAGGCGCTGTTTGGCGAATACTTGACGTCGCTCAGGAAGGTGTATGTGTTGCCGACGGTGCCGGAGCCCAAATAATCCCTCCGGACGGCGGGCGCCCTCTCGGGCGGGATCATCAAGGGGTCGCGAATGATTGTGAAATCGCGCCGGGCTTTCCTGAAGGTTGCGGCGAGCGTGGCACCGCTGTCCGGGTTGTCGACGGCGACCGCTTTGTCGTCCGCCGCGCTGCGCGACTCGTCATTCGACCCGTGGATCGAGATTGACGCCTCGGCGTTGCACCGGAACGTGGCGGCCATCCGTCAGCGTGTCGGCGGCCGACCGATCATGGCGGTCATCAAGAACAACGGCTACGGCGCCGGCGTGGTCAATGTCGCACGCGTCCTCGAGCCGCTGGGCGCGATCGCCGGTTTCGCCGTCGTCAAACTGCATGAGGCGGTGACGCTCCGCGACGCCGGGGTCTCGAAGCCAATCCTGCTGCTCGGTCCGTTCGCGACGACGGAGCTGGCCGAAATCGTCGCGCATCGTGTCATGCCGATGGTCTACACGCCGATTGGCGACGCGCTCGATCGCGTCGCGGCCCGCTACGGACGACCCGTGGCACTCCACATCTGCGTCGATACGGGGATCGGCCGCGTCGGCGTGCCGTTTCGGCAGGCTTCGTCTTTGATCACGGATCTCGGGTCGCGCCGCTCGGTCTCAATCGTCGGGACGATGATGACGTTCACCGAAGACCCGGAATTTGATCCCGAGCAACTCCGGCGGTTCAACGCGCTGTCAGACCAGCTTGAACGGAGCGGGCTAAGGCTCGGGCGCCGGCACGCGGCGTCGAGCTTTGCGCTGTTTCAACACCCCGACAGCTTTCTCGACATGGTGCGGCCGGGGATGGCGGTCTTCGGCATCTATTCGGAGCCACAATTCCGGTCAGCGGGAGTCATGGACCTGCGACCGGCGATCAGCCTCAAGGCGCGAGTGGCGTACGTGAAGCAGCTGCCGGCCGGCGACAGCGCGGGCTACGAGCGGGCGTACAAAACCGACAAGCCGGTGTGGCTCGCGACGCTGCCGGTCGGTCATGCCGACGGGTTGCCACGTAGCGTCGCTTCGGGGGGTCGCGTGCGGATCGGCGAACGTCTGTATCCAGTCGTCGCGTCGGTATCGGCGAGTCATTGCATCGTCGAACTCGGAAGCGAGGCTTCAGTCGCGATTGGGGATGTCGCGACGCTGTTCGATGCGCAGGTGGGCTCGCGGCCGGAAGATCTTGCGGCTGCGAGCAAGGCGTCCGTTTACGACCTCACGATGCATCTGCACGCGGATCTTCCCCGGCGCGTCGTCTGAACGACTCTCTCAACATCTCCCTGCAGTTTCGGGCGTTCTCGAATGGAGACACGCACAGCGTACGGCGACCCCATCCGACGACACGCCACGTTGAGGTTGACGCGTAGAAGAGATCACGTCATGCGGCTCGGAATTGGAGTCGCGTGCGTTTCCAATACAGACGTTCAGTCTGCACCGGACCTGGCATCACTGCTGCACCACCCGCGCCGACCCGTCGAAATCGCGCAAGGGAAAATGTCATCGCATTGTCACAGGTCAATGGCCGCGATGACGACACCCAGTGACGGCGTGGGTCGGAATCATCATGAAAACACTCAGCCTGGCGATTGCCGTTGTCAGCCTGACGGCCACGCCGTTGTTCGCTCAGGCCGATCAAAGCCAATCCACACAGCCGGCCGCGGCTCCAGCCGAACACCAGGCAGCGCAACCAAGTGTCCCTGACGCCGATACTGCACCATGCGTCAAGGAAGCTGTCACCGAGAACGGAGGCCAGAGCGATCGAAGCGACGATAAACACGCCCCGGGCAAGGCGAGCACTCATATGTTCGGCGTGTTGCCGAACTACGCGACCGTCGAGAATGCCACGGCGGTGACTGCCATCACCACGCGGCAAAAGTTCCGGATGGCATCGCTGAACACGTTCGACCCGTATGTCTATCCCTTCGTTGGCGCGGTCGCGACGCTCAATCGGACATATGGCCCAGGCGAGTCGGGTTACGTGAAACAGTACGCGGCTTCACTCGCCGACAACGCGATCGGGAATTTCCTGACCACGGCGGTGCTCCCGTCAGTTTTTCACCAGGACCCGCGTTATTTCGAGCGGGGCTCAGGAGGTTTTTTCAGCCGTATCGCATATGCGGCCAGCCGCAGCGTTGTGACGCGCGGTGACTCGGGACGCGCGCAGTTCAATATCTCAGAGATCGCGGGCAACGGGATGGCAGCCGGACTCTCCAACATCTACTATCCGGTGGCGGAACGGACGGTTACCGGCACGCTGTCACGATGGGGCATGCAAGTGCTCTGGGACACGCTCTCGAACGAACTGAAAGAATTCTGGCCGGATGTCAGGCAGAGGCTTCACGGTCGGTAGGCGATACACCGTTTGCCGGCGCCCGTCCTGCCCCTCGGCCCCGCGAAATACCGAGGAGCCCAAACGAGCCACCCTCGCTGGGAGAATCCAGCCGCAAACTCAGCCGCCATCAGCAGGCTGGATTCTCGGAGACGCACTTTCGGATAGCATCCAGGTTCATTAGGGTACTCCAGCAAAACGTTCTTACATCGATCGTGCATTCTCGCATGTGAAGTTCGTTGCCATAGTCTCCGGGTGTCGAACTCGACGCAGTCATTGAGAAAGTGGTTATCAGCGTTTCACGATCTTCAGGTCCTGCAGAGCAGGACGTCGAACGGAGGGAGCCTGAGCGGACGGGCTCCCGGTCGTAAACGCGTAGAGGCCGCCGTCGCTCGCGACAATGATTCGCCCGTTGACTGCGATAGGGGTTTGATAGCCTCTGACCAAGCCCATCTGGTCCGTGGGGCCACCTCCGGCGAACAAGACCTGACCGGTTTCTCCGTCGAACGCATGCAGGCGGCTATCGCCTCCGTCCCCCGCCCCAACGATCCAGACGACCGGCTGCGATGTTCCGTCCGTCGTCGTCACGATAGGCGATCCATAGCCGCCGTAGCTGGCGCACCAGGCGACCGAGAGCGTTGGGGGCGTCGACGCAGTAATATTCAGCGCGACGAGATTGCCGGCACCGTTCGGACATCCCACACCGGACCCAAACGTATGAAAGACGACGTAGGTGCCCGAAGGGGCGGTATAAGCGGCTGCGGCGTTGATGATCTCATCGTCGGCCGCCTGAAGGCTGAACAGGCCCTCACCTGTGGTGCCGTCGCCGGTCCCGACGCCTCCGAGATTGTTGCGATCGAGCAGGTAGGCGACGCCGTTCTTCCCTAAGGCGATCACTAATTGCGAGGGGCTCGCCCCAGGCACGTCGACGAGTACCGGCCCCGAGCCGCCGAGGTCCCAGTCCACCGCGTTCAGAGCCTGCCAATTTGACGGTGTGAAATAGTCGGCAGGATTGCCCGAGAACGTTGCTCCGGGACCAAAGCGGATGACGGCTTCTCCACCAGTCCACGTTGTCTCCCCAAATGCATTCCCCGTCGTCGCAAAGATTGAGCTGCCGTCCGTGGCGAGGCCGCCCGGCGCCCATACGCCACCGCCGCGTACTGGATTGGCCCACGCCGTCGCGGCACCGGGATTATTGACCGGCACAGCGACGACCCACCCGTTGTAATTGCCGCAGTCTGTACGGCCCCCGTACGGGACGTACAGGATCCCGGCGCTCAACAGCAGCGCCCCGCGCTGGTTCTGAACCGACGAATCGAATGGCATCCCCGAGTACGTGATGACGGCGGAGACATCCAGAGGCCACCCCGCAAGCGTGGAACCATCGTCGAGAGAGAGCGCGAAGATGAGATGGCGCTGGGAGATCCCGTCATCGGAGATGGTCAAGGCGTCGAGGTAAAGAGCCCGAGCGTCTGGATCGATAACCGGCGTGCCGGTGATCCCGAGCGGGTCGATGTTTCCGCACAATTGTGTCGACAGGGGAACAGGATTCCCGAGAGTGCTCGTCCAGATCGGTGACCCAGTCGTCGCGTCGAGCGCCACGACTGCGTCCTGCTCGGTCACCACGATGAACGCCGCCCGGCCAGCGGGACCGTTTGAAACGTACACCGGTTGCGCATAGATAGGACCGGCCACCGGAGCGTTAAAGCTCGAGTCCCAATGAGTCGTCTGAACCGCGGTTTGCGTCAGGGCTGGATCGATGTAGTTCCCGTCTCGCGTGTCGTTGAGATGGTGTTTGAGGACGTCGGCTGCGATACCTCCAGTCGGCGTCGTGAGCAGCAGTAGAAGCATGGCTCGGTGAATGCGGTACAGGTTCATTGGGGGCCCCCTTTGCGAATTAGCGGGATTTGCGGGCCGTATCGGAGCCAGTGAGGTAACCATAGGGACTCGTGGAGAACAGGCTGACGCCCTGCAACAGATGTTCATAGAGCGTCTGGGGCTCGCGCGCTTGTAAGATCGTTCCAGACGATATGCAAGTTAGACTACTCAGCGCGATACCAAGCAGGATGACGCCAACACGTCTTACATTGACCTTCATCTGCGTCTCCCATATGTTTCATCGAGCTTTGGGAGTCACTTCTCTGGTTGTGCGTTTTCGTTTGAATGAGTGCCTCTTTGCGAAGAGACAGCCCGCCTCCTGACTTTCCAAGGAGCGGATACGTCGCGTCTATCGAGTGACTCGCCTTCCTATCGCGCGCTGCGCAAGACACTCCATCTGAAGTTGATGGCTGTCAGGAACCACAGACTTGGCCCTGCATGTTTCTGCAGGCCTAATGGCGGGCTGACGCGAGCGGCGGATGCTGCGCGAGCCACGCGCGCGCATTTCCTTGGAGGCCAAGGGCCGACGCCATTCGACGCTCGGCCAGATCAGTCCGGCCGTCTTCGAGCGACGAGTGGATGACCCAGGCAGCGTGAATGAACAGTCCTTCGGATCACACTCACCGCGCGGCAGGACGCTGAGAGGACTCGCCATGCGATCGTTTGGGCTCGTGATTGGGGCACTTCTCATCCTCGCTAGTGCGATCAGCTTTACCGCGCCAGACCTGCGGCTCTCGCTGGAGCGCTCGGCGATTACGCCGGTCGGACTCTACGCGATCACCGCACTGAGAATCGCAACTGGGCTGGGGCTCGTGCTCGCCGCGCCGGCATCGCGGGCACCGCGGACGCTCGGCGTGCTCGGCCTCATCGTGATCATCGCGGGGCTGTCGACCCCGTTGTTCGGCGTTGCCCGCGCGCAGGCGGTCGTGAACTGGTTGGCGAGTGCAGGGCCGTTGTTGATGCGCCTTGACGCCGTCATCGGGATGGCGTTAGGAGGGTTTCTCGTGTACGTTTCCCGAGACGGGCAGGAGGCTCGAACTCCCGACCTCCGCGTTGCGAACGAGCCCAAACAGCGACCTTAATCTGATTGCGCGATCACGACGTGGCCACCGTGAACCGCGCGAATGTGATCTGCACGAACAGGCGATTTTATTGGGGTGTCTGCACAGGTACACGACGGCCAGCTCGCTCAAATCCCGTCGCCGCCAGGTGTCGAAATCGCGCGCCAATTGCTGCGTAATCCGACTGACCGTGCTCTTGCTCAGCCGCGTTTCACCAAACGTCTCGCCGTACAGGGCACCGATGTCTTGGGTCGAAAGGCCGCGCACATACATGCCTCGCACCAGCGCCTCTAGATCCGGTGTGCGCGTCGCCAACCGCTCGGGCAGCTGCGGCCGAAACGCGGCGTCGGTGCCCCGCAGCTGCGGAACCGCGAATTTCAGCAACCCCGCCTCGGTCTGCACGGCTTTCGGTTCATAGCCATTGCGCCAGCCCACGTGGATGCGATCGCCCCGGCGATAGTGGCCGCGGCCCAGAAACGCCGTCGCTTCGGCTTCGATGGCCACTTGCAGCAGGTACCGGGCGGTTCCGCGCACGAACCCGTCCATCGGTCCATCCGCGACGTCCGGCTCCGCCGGTCGCCCCTGCAGCAAGGCTTCGACTTCTTCCTTCATGCGGACGCTTGGTGGTACTCTCTTCATGGCGTTGATCTCCTTCGGCCCCGCTGCTAACGGGGCTCACTGGTTTGAGTCACCAGGAGGATACCAACGCCTTTTTGCTTTTACAGGAAAACTAACACTTCACCTACCGACCCGCAGGAACTGCGAAAGTCCGGAACGCTGATGGAACGGAGAAGGCTCCATTGAAGGTCCGTATGGGGACGCTCCATTCCAAGTGCGCGGAGGAAATAGACGAATCAAAATGACATCAGCGGTCCACCTTGGTATCGCCGTTTTTCTTCCCTCTCCCTGGCCCAGCTCCCTCTTGGCCGGCTGTTCGGCGGG